>NZ_JAEKDA010000002.1:0-369915 GCF_016405635.1 Pseudomonas sp. MF6755 | reverse complement strand
TTGAGTCCCCTGAAGGGCCGTCGAAGACTACGACGTTGATAGGTTGGGTGTGTAAGCGCTGTGAGGCGTTGAGCTAACCAATACTAATTGCCCGTGAGGCTTGACCATATAACACCCAAGCAATTTGCCTGCTTCAAGCTGAAAAGCAACGAGCGCCAGATTGCGGTGTGTGAAGACGAAATGAACCGAAAGTTCGACGTTCACAAAACACCGAAAGCTGTCACATACCCAATTTGCTGAAGCGAAGCCAACAGGCTACGACTCAGTACCCGAATTTCTTGACGACCATAGAGCATTGGAACCACCTGATCCCATCCCGAACTCAGTAGTGAAACGATGCATCGCCGATGGTAGTGTGGGGTTTCCCCATGTGAGAGTAGGTCATCGTCAAGATTAAATTCCGAAACCCCAATTGCGAAAGCAGTTGGGGTTTTGTTTTGGGCGCTTGAAAAGTGCCGCGCTCATCAATAGTCGCGACTTTTTGCAATGCCCCCAATATCAGTCGAACCTTGCAGCGCTTCAGGGTTCACAGCAGGTGCGTCATGCATTTATCTCTATCGGTGTACCTACTGGCACCGGTGTAGCGTCTGAGCTTTTATGCAAAATAATCCCGGTAATAGGCCATAGCGCCTGTCCGGATCCGGCTACCCCGGACTATCATGCCGATAGCCCTATCTCTCACCGCAAGGAGCCGCTCGGAACGCCGATGCGCCAAATCTGGAAATCTTTTCGAGCCCTTTATTTCGCCTCCTTGATGATGCTGATTGGCTCCGGCCTGCTCAGTACTTATCTGGCCTTGCGTCTGGCAGCAGACAATGTCGACAGTCTATGGGTCGGTGCGCTGATGGCCGCCAACTATTTTGGCTTGGTCCTCGGTGGCAAGATCGGGCACCGTCTGATTGCCCGGGTCGGGCATATCCGTGCCTACGCCACTTGCGCCGGGATCGTCGGTGCGGCGGTGCTGGGGCACGGTTTGATTGATTGGCTGCCAGCCTGGATTGTGCTGCGGATGATCGTAGGCCTGGGGATGATGTGCCAGTACATGGTCATCGAAAGCTGGCTCAACGAGCAGGCGGATGCCAAGCAGCGCGGCGTAGTGTTCAGTGGCTACATGATCGCGTCTTACCTCGGATTGGTACTGGGCCAGTTGATCCTGGTAATGCATCCCCATCTTGGGCTTGAGCTGTTGATGTTGGTGGCGTTGTGCTTTGCCCTGTGCCTGGTGCCGGTAGCCATGACTCGACGCATTCACCCGGCGCCGCTGCACCCGGCGCCGATGGAGCCCCGTTTCTTTATCAAACGTGTGCCGCAGTCTCTTAGCACGGTGCTGGGCGCGGGATTGATCGTGGGCTCTTTCTACGGTTTGGCGCCGCTCTATGCGTCCCAGCAGGGCCTGACGACTGAGCAAGTCGGCCTGTTCATGGGTAGCTGCATTTTCGCTGGTTTGGTCGTGCAGTGGCCCTTGGGCTGGTTGTCGGACCGCTATGACCGAGCGTTGCTGATTCGCTGCTTTGCCTTGTGCCTGGCGATAACGGCATTGCCGCTGGCGATCATGACTCAAGTGCCGTTGGAAGTGCTGTTCGTGGCGGGCTTCTTTTGTTCGCTGGTGCAGTTCTGCCTTTACCCATTGGCGGTAGCTTTTTCCAACGACCATGTGGAAGGCGACCGGCGGGTATCGCTGACGGCCATGCTGCTGGTGACCTACGGCATTGGTGCCAGCATTGGGCCATTGTTGGCGGGTGTAGTGATGAAGCTATTCGGCAGTCAGATGCTCTACGCGTTTTTCAGCCTGTGTGCGTTGATCCTGGTGTGGCGAATTCGACCGAAGGCGGTGACCAACCTGCATCAGGTCGACGATGCGCCGTTGCATCACGTGGCGATGCCCGACAGCATGTCCAGTTCGCCGCTGGTGGCTGCGCTCGATCCACGGGTGGATGAGCAAGTAGTACAAGAGCAGATGCAAGTCAGTGTTCCTGATCCAGAGCCTGAACCCTCCACTGATGAGCCGGCCAGTGAAGAGTCGCACGAGCCCCCGGACCCCGACGAGCATCCACATGACCTGAGCAGGGCGCGCCCCTGAACGAAAAACGGACAGATCCCACCAGGATCTGCCCGTTTTTTACTTTAGCGTTGAAGACTTAAAGATCGTCGTCTTTGTCGAAGCGCCGAGCCTCACGCTGCAGTTGGTACACAAAGCGCTCCACTTGCCGCTGCACCAAACCGCTCATGTTGTGGAAGCGCACGCCGGCAAAGGTGGTGTTGATTTTGTCTTCGAAGTGCAGGTACCGCAGTTCGACGGAGGTGGTCATGCTGCCGAAGGGCAGCGCCGCGATAAAGCGATCATAGACCTGGCCCAGCTGCAGGCGTTCGGAGATATCGCCTTCAAAGCGTAATTTGCAGCCGGTGGCGGAGATATCCAGCAGTTTGCCGCTGATCGGGGCCTTAAGCTTTTCGCCACCCAACTCGATGTCCACCAATTGCGCGAGCTTTAGCGCGGCGCGGAAGGCACTGCGTCGCTGATGGTAAACCACCTCGTCGGGCAAGCTGCCGCTGTAGATGCGGTGGCCGTCTTTTGCGCTGACAGTCAGCGTGCCGTTGCTTTCCCAGGCAACCCGCACACCTTCATGGAAACCTTCGATACGAAAGGGTTCGCCATTCTCAAGGTAGCGTTCACCGTCACGAGGAATCATTTCGTCCAGTACCAGCGTCTTGCTGTCCCGGTCAATATCCACCAGGTAGCTCTGAAAGCGTTGGCTGCGTTCGTGGAAAGTGATGATCAGCGGATCATGGCTTTCTTGCAGCATCCGCAAGGTGCTGGCGATTTCCAGAGGCGTGGTGAGCACCTTCGGTGGCTGCGGTGCATCTTCCGCATTAAGGGCATTGAACACGGTTCTTCCATCTCCAGACAAAATACGACTACACGCAAGAACCGGCATTTTGCCAGTATGTAGCGCGCCTTGGATAGGTCACGCTGTAAGCCGGTGTCAGGCTTGGCTGCGGGTGCTTGGCTTGACCAGGCGTGAAGTTGAGCCCTGGGCGTTGTAAAGGGCCGGAGGCTCTCCGCCGTGCAGTATGCGCAACTGATTGGCGGTCGTGGCTTGCTGAAGCTGGATCGATTGACCGTTGAGCAGGTTGGCTTCCTGGCACTGGGCGAGCAATTGATTGAGTTCTTTGCTTTGCGCGAGTAGGTGATCACCGACCGAAGAATGGCTGGCCAGTTGTGCGAGGCCGTCGTGATCGGCGGGCAGGCCCAGGCTGATCAGGATCTCGCTGCGCTTCTTGCCGTGTTGTTCGAGCAGCACAATGAGCGACTGTTTGCGCGCCAGTATTTCTTCCAGCAAGCGCATATCCCGTCCGTACAGGGCCAGGGATTCCTCTTTGAGCAGCTCGAGCAATTGTTGCGTCGGCGCCAGATCATCAATGATCAGTTGAAGCAGATGTTCGTCGTGGTGCATGGCTGGCCTTGGGTTTTAAGCGTCCAAAAGCCCTGCGCAGGCCTTTGCCTAGCGCTCGGCTTCGAAGTTAAGCAGCTTGCTGGCTACACGGTTGCTGTCGACTTTATAGCTGCCATCAGCGATAGCCTGTTTCAACTCGGCCACCCGGGCTTTATTGACAACCGGTTGATCGCGCAGCGAGTCAGTGACCTTCTGCAACTGTTGAGCCTCATTGCTCAGGTGTACCGATTCCCCACTCTGGCTGGCGCTGGCCTGCTCTGCCTTGGCGGGCACGGGCTGGGGCTTGGCTTCTACGCTGTCCTTCGCACCGCCGGTGCGCGTATTGCCGGGCAAAGCCGGGGTGTTATTCAAACGACTGAAATCAATGACCATGTTGAAAAAACCTCTGGGTATTTGGACGCTTGCCATGTTTTCGGCCATACCCGGACAAACTTTAGGCTCGATTGACAATAAACCTGTACAGCCAGACATCCAACGCACAGTGTAGGAAAAGCGAGCGTGTGATTCCAGTAATCTATAACGCTACCTCGACCTGGCCTGGCGCCGTGACCCGCGCCTTGATCACTCGATTGGAGTTGAGATTCTTGACGCGAATCTGTTCGCTCATGCCGCCGTTGGACAGCGCTTCGCCCGGCATCCTCACATTCAGCCCGCCGCTGCTTGCGGAAATGACGACCTGGTCACCCTTGCGAATGACTTCGGCCTGTTCCAGATGAACCAATG
Source organism: Pseudomonas sp. MF6755 (assembly GCF_016405635.1). NCBI lineage: Bacteria > Pseudomonadati > Pseudomonadota > Gammaproteobacteria > Pseudomonadales > Pseudomonadaceae > Pseudomonas > Pseudomonas sp. MF6755. Next base: position 365,737 of record NZ_JAEKDA010000002.1, on the reverse strand, counting down.
TCATGACTTGATCAGTGACCATTGGTCGCGTGAGTTTCTGTCCAATAGCCTGGTCCACTGAGGTCAAGTAGCCCTGGCTGATCAGGCTGATGTCTCGCTCGCGCAGGGCCACATCCTCAAAGGTAATGATGCCGGTGCGCTTCAACGGTCGCGCCACCACCACAACGTCGCGAAACAGTTTGACCTGAGCCGGCACAAACACCGTCCAGGGTGAGGCGCCTTCGCAGCGTACCTTTACCGTTACGCGGCCTATGGGTTGGGCGGGGCTTTCCAGGGTGGCCGTCAATTCCTTGTCGCACATCGGCATGCGCAAACGCGGGTCCAATTGGTTGACTTGGATTTCATACCGGCCTGGTGTCTGCGTGGTCGCCAGATAATCTTCTACAGTGAACTCAAGAAAGCCCTGGGTGACGCCGATAAGCATATCAGGCAGGGTGACGTTGTCGGCGCGGGTCGTGACGCCCAGGCCCAAGGCAAGCAGCGCCATCGTAGCGCAGAGAAGACTGCGGTACTGTGAGCGGCTAATGCGTCGGGAAACTGTCGTTTTAATATCCATACTCAATAAATAGCAAAGCTCGTGCCGTTTAGTGTTGGGTACGCGTCGTACCCCTAGGATTTAGGAGTCTGGGCATGGCAGGTGTAATGGATTCAGTAAACCAGCGTACACAGCTGGTAGGGCAGAATCGCCTGGAGTTGTTGCTTTTCCGCCTGGATGGCAAGCAGTTGTACGGCATCAACGTGTTTAAAGTGCGGGAAGTGCTGCAATGTCCCAAGTTGACGATAATGCCCAGGTCCAATCCGGTGGTGTGTGGCGTGGCCAACATCCGTGGCGCGACTATTCCGATTCTTGACCTGGCACTGGCTACGGGTTCCGCCGGTTTGCAAGACCGCCAGAACCCGTTTGTGATCATCACCGAGTACAACACCAAGACCCAGGGTTTCCTGGTGCGCTCGGTGGAACGTATCGTCAATATGAATTGGGAGGAGATTCATCCGCCACCCAAGGGCACTGGGCGTGATCACTACCTTACTGCAGTGACGCGGGTCGATAACCAGTTGGTGGAAATCATCGACGTGGAGAAAATCCTCGCCGAAGTGGCACCGACCTCGGAAACTATCTCCGTCGGCGTAGTGGACGCCGAGACCGCACACAAGGCCGTGTCCCTGCGCGTGCTGACGGTGGACGACTCCTCGGTAGCGCGCAAGCAAGTCACGCGTTGCCTGCAAACCGTCGGTGTCGACGTGGTGGCCCTTAATGATGGTCGCCAAGCCTTGGATTACCTGCGCAAGCTGGTGGATGAAGGCAAGAAGCCAGAAGAAGAATTCTTGATGATGATCTCCGACATCGAGATGCCGGAAATGGACGGCTACACACTCACGGCCGAGATACGCAACGATCCACGCATGCAAAAATTGCATATCATCCTGCATACTTCGTTGTCGGGAGTATTCAATCAGGCAATGGTCAAGAAAGTCGGTGCTGATGACTTCCTGGCCAAATTCCGTCCTGATGACCTCGCATCCCGGGTAGTCGACCGGATCAAGGCAGCAGATCACGGCTAGGGGATGTCCCCCGGCGGTCACACGATTTAAGAGGCGGTATCAGTGTCTACGGGTAATTTGGATTTTGAACAGTTCCGGGTCTTCCTGGAAAAGGCCTGTGGCATATTGCTCGGTGAAAACAAGCAGTACCTGGTATCCAGCCGTCTCAACAAGCTGATGGAACAGCAGGGCATCAAGTCCCTGGGTGAGTTGGTCCAGCGGATCCAGGGGCAGCCGCGCAGCGGGCTCAAGGAGATGGTGGTCGATGCCATGACCACCAACGAAACCTTATGGTTTCGTGATACCTACCCCTTTGAAGTGCTCAAGAACAGAGTGCTGCCGGAAGCCATCAAGGCCAGCCCGGGCCAACGTTTGCGAATCTGGTCGGCGGCCTGTTCCTCGGGGCAGGAACCGTATTCGATCTCGATGTCCATTGACGAGTTCGAACGTACCAACATGGGCCAGTTGAAGGCCGGCGCGCAGATTGTCGCCACGGATTTGTCCGGCACCATGCTGACCAACTGCAAGACCGGTGAGTATGACAGCCTGGCCTTGGGCCGTGGTTTGTCCCAAGAGCGCCTGCAACGCTACTTTGACCCGAAAGGGGCAGGGCGCTGGGCGATCAAGGCCCCGATCAAGAACCGTGTAGAGTTCCGCTCGTTCAACCTGCTCGATAGCTACGCCAGCCTGGGCAAGTTCGACATGGTGTTCTGCCGCAACGTGCTGATCTATTTCTCGGCCGAAGTGAAGAAAGACATCTTGTTGCGCATCCACGGCACGCTCAAGCGCGGGGGCTACCTGTTCCTCGGTGCTTCTGAAGCGTTGAACGGACTTCCGGATCACTACCAGATGGTCCAGTGCAGCCCGGGGATCATTTACCAGGCCAAGTAAGCCGTACGCGATCAAAAATGTGGGAGCGGGCTTGCTCGCGAATGCGTTCTGTCAGTCAGAGATAAGTTGACTGACCCTCCGCATTCGCGAGCAAGCCCGCTCCCACATTTGTTATGCGGCAGTCCTCCTGAAAGCGGCAACTCCTTATTGCCGCTTTACTGGCGCCACGCGGAAATCGCTTGCCGCTTTTCTGGCATCGCCGCCGGCAACTCCCCTCGAAACCCTTGATATACGGGCTCCCGCAAGATTGGCATGCACCTTGCTATAACCCTGCTAACGAACAGCAGGTCAGCCTAAAGGTTTCCGCCATGAGCATCAGCTTCGATAAAGCGCTCGGTATCCACGAACAAGCCCTGGGTTTCCGCGCCCAGCGTGCCGAAGTCCTGGCCAACAACATTGCCAACGCCGATACCCCGAACTACAAGGCTCGGGATCTGGACTTCTCTGCCGTGCTCGCTGCACAACAGGACAAGACCAAGAACGGCACCTTTGCCTTGAACATGACCAACAGCCGTCATATTGAAGCGCAGGGCCTGGGCAATGGTGACGAGTCGCTGCTGTATCGCACGCCGATGCAGCCGTCGATCGACCAGAACACAGTGGACGCCCAACTGGAGCAATCGAACTACGCCGAGAACTCGGTGAACTTCCAGGCCAGCTTCACCCTGCTCAACAGCAAATTCAAAGGGCTGATGTCAGCCCTGCGTGGAGAGTAAGCCATGTCCCTGTCCAGTGTTTTCAATATTGCCGGCAGTGGCATGAGCGCGCAGACCACGCGTTTGAACACCGTCGCCAGTAACATCGCCAACGCCGAGACCGTGTCTTCGAGCATTGACCAGACTTACCGCGCCCGTCACCCGGTGTTCGCCACCATGTTCCAGGGTGGCCAGGGCGGCGGCAGCGATTCGTTGTTCCAGAACCAGGATGCAGCCGGCTCCGGTGTGCAAGTGCTGGGTGTGGTCGAAGACCAGAGCAACCTTGAGGCCCGTTACGAGCCGAACCATCCTGCCGCGAACGAAAAGGGGTATGTCTACTACCCCAACGTCAACGTAGTCGAGGAAATGGCTGACATGATTTCCGCCAGTCGCTCGTTCCAGACCAACGCGGAAATGATGAACACCGCCAAAGCCATGATGCAGAAGGTCCTGACTCTGGGTCAGTGATAAGGGGCGCCAAATAATGGCCATCGTTGATACGTCTAACAACACAGCAGTCCAGGACCTGTTCAATTCCAAGGTCAAGGACGCTTCGAACAATGTATCGAATGTTTCCAAAGCTGCCACTGGCAACCAGTCGCTGGGCAAGGATGCATTCCTGCAGTTGCTGGTCACCCAGCTGAAAAACCAGAACCCGCTGTCGCCCCAGGACAACGGCGCGTTTGTGGCCCAGCTTGCACAGTTCAGCAGCCTGGAAGGCATCAACACCCTGAACGACTCGGTGAATAACATCTCCAGCAACTTCAGCTCGTCGCAAGCGCTGCAGGCTTCGTCGCTGGTGGGGCGGTCGATCATCACCCAGACCGACAAGGCCATGGTCGATACCAGCAAGAGCATGACCGGTTCGGTGGCGGTGACATCGGCGGTGGGCAACGTCTCCGTCAAGATCACCGACAAAGACGGCAATGTCGTGCGCACCGTGGACATGGGCGCGCAGAGTGCCGGCAGCCAGAACTTTATCTGGGATGGCAAGAACGACAAGGGCGAGGTTGCTCCAGCTGGCACCTACACCTTCAATGCAACTACCAAAAATGACAAGGGTGAACCGTTAGCCCTGGCCACCTCGCTGCCAGCTACGGTCACCAGCGTGACCCTGAGCAAGACCGGCGGCGAAATGCTGCTCAACCTTGCAGGCGGCATGGGCAGCGTCAAGCTGTCGCAAATTCAGACTATCGGTACATAGAGCCGGCTAAATACGGCAGAGGGAGAGAAACATGTCTTTTAATATCGGCCTTAGCGGCCTCTATGCGGCCAACAAACAACTGGACGTGACCGGCAACAACATCGCCAACGTCGCGACCACTGGCTTCAAGTCATCCCGTGCGGAATTCTCGGACATCTACGCGGCTTCCAAGCTCGGTACCGGCCAGAACAGCATCGGCAACGGTGTGAACCTGGCGGCGGTGTCCCAGCAGTTCACACAGGGTGACGTCAACGGTAGCGGTGGCATCCTTGACATGGCGATCCAGGGCGGTGGCTTCTTCGTGCAGAAGGGCAGCGACGGCTCGCTGGAGTACACCCGTAGCGGCGCATTCCGCGCGGACAAAGACGGCTACATCACTAACAATACCGGTACCTCGCGTCTGCAAGGTTATGCTGCGGACGAGAATGGCAAAATCACCAAAGGCGGCCTGGTCGACCTGCAACTGAACCTGGCGAACCTGCCACCGAAGGCGTCTACCAAGGTGGACTCTTCCAGCAACCTGAACTCTTCGTCGCCGGTGATCGATCAGTCCAAGAACCCGTTTGATCCAACCAAGTCCGAAACCTTCACCACGCAATACGGCACCACCTTGTACGATTCCCAGGGCAACGCACACCCGATGGTGCAGTACCTGGTGAAAACCGATGCCAACCAGTGGCAGGCCTACACCTTGATCGATGGTCGCAACCCTGATGGTTCGGCGCCTACCGGTACCGGTGCTGGGGTGACGGCGCCAGTGCCGTCGACCTTGAGCTTCGATGGTGCCGGTAATCTCAAGAGCATCGTGACCGGCGGTGTTGCCGGTAACACCTTGACCATCAAGGATTGGGTACCTGGCACGGTGACCGATGGCGTATGGAAGCCTAACGATGCGACGGCGAACAAAGACGGCATCGCCATCAATATGGGCACCGTCACTCAGTACAACTCGGCCAGCTACCGTAACCCTCCGGTCACCGATGGTTATGCCACCGGCCAGATCACCGGCCTGAAGATTGATGGCAGCGGTGTGCTCTTCGCCACCTTCAGTAACCAGCAAAGCAAGGCCATCGGCCAGATTTCCCTGGCCAGCTTCAATAACGAGCAGGGCCTGCAGCCGGCCGGCGGTACGACCTGGAAAGAGACCTTCGCGTCAGGCCAGCCGGGTTTTGACGCACCGGAATCTGGCACTCTGGGTTCGATCAAGGCCACTTCCCTGGAGAACTCCAACGTCAACCTGACCAACGAGCTGGTGGACCTGATCAAGGCCCAGAGCAACTATCAGGCGAACGCCAAGACCATCTCCACCCAGAGCACCATCATGCAGACCATCATTCAGATGACCTGATACCGTCGCTCAAGTACCCGCACACAAAAAGGCCCCTCGATCGAGGGGCCTTTTTTGTGTGCGCTACTTAGTCATTTACTGCTTGTTTCACCTTACCCCGATGCGGGAACGCGTAACGCCAATTTCGCCACGTATGAGCCAACGGACGGACGTCGTCCAGCGACTATAGGGTTTAAGTAAATGGCGAGCTATGCATTGTGGGGGGGTAGCGCAGGTGGAGCGCGTGGTTTCGACGCGACTGTCTATGGCGGCACGTATGGGCGGCAAAGTCCGGCGTATGGGGCCAACGATGACAAGGCTGCCAACACGGAGTCGGTCAGGAAGCTGCTCAGTGAATTGATGGATGCCGAAAAAACATCCAAGAGCCAGACGGCTCAAGACCTTCGCAACAAGTTGAATGATAAGCGCGAAGAACTGGGTGACGAAAAATTCAAAGAGATCATGAAAGAGCTGATGGAAAAGGCTGACGTCTCTTGGTTGGAGCATTTGCGGCGCCTGATGAAGTTGTGGTTTCCAGAACTGGATGATGCCTCTCCAACACCATCACCGCCTTCCCCCGCTCCATCACCTGGCGGTGGCGGTGGCGGCGGTGGAGGCAGGGCCAGTCCAAACAATTTTGGCCCCAGCGAGCCCATGAGTAATCTGCCGATTACCGAAGGCTCCAAGCACTTCAACTACAAGCCTGATCAAAGTAATCCAGGGAAAAAGCCAGATAATATCTGGAGTGGGTTCAGCCAGGGGCCGGACGGTAATTGCGTCACCGTTTCAGCGATAAAGGGCGCAATGATGAAGTTCGGTCAGAAGCCCACCGACGTTTTCAAGGAGGTGAAAGAGACGGCCAATGGTTATCAGGTGAAAATGCGTGACGGCTTCGAACTCAATTTATCCAAGGACGAATTGAAGCAAGCGGCCAGGTATGCGCAGTTCAAGGGCGATAATCCGCAGATGTTGACTGATGCCAACTTCATGTTTGCGGCGAGTGCCAAGCGCGCGCAGATGGAAGGCAATGGCCTGGACGACAACCCGAATGAATCGAAAAAGAGCTTTGCCCATGCGATGCAAAGCCTGAATAACGGCGAAATGCCCCACGAAGCGTTGGATCGCCTGGGGTTGAAAGGGCTTTACCGGCGGTCTTCGAGCAGTGAGCTGGCGAGCGGTAAGCTCGGTGTCGTGGCCTATGATCGCCACTCGATGGCGGTGATCGATGGGCGAGTGGAGCTGTGGGGAAGACGAGGAGGCGCACCGAAGCAGGGTATTGCCTACGCTTTCCTCTAGGGACGAGAAACGAAAAAGCCCGATAAACCCCAAGCAGTCAGGGTCTATCGGGCTTTTAATCCAGGGCGTTCAAGCCCTGGATTGGCTCAGCTTATTGGCAAGCTTCGCAATCCGGCTCATCAATCGCGCAGGCCTTTGGCACAGGTGCCGGGCCGGCTGGCGCTGCGAGTACCGAATCATCACCGTGGTTGCCGCTGGACACTGCGTTCAGCTTGCCGGTGTTGATGGTCGATTTCTCGGTGCTGGTCGCGGCCAGGGCACGGAGGTAGTAAGTGGTTTTCAGGCCACGGTACCAAGCCATGCGGTAGGTCACGTCCAGCTTCTTGCCCGAAGCGCCGGCGATGTAGAGGTTCAGCGACTGAGCCTGGTCGATCCACTTCTGGCGACGGCTAGCGGCGTCAACGATCCACTTGGTGTCCACTTCGAACGCGGTCGCGTAGAGCTCTTTGAGTTCTTGCGGGATACGTTCGATCTGCTGTACCGAACCATCGTAGTACTTCAGGTCGTTGATCATCACCGAGTCCCACAGGCCGCGGGCTTTCAGGTCACGAACCAGGTACGGGTTGATCACGGTGAATTCGCCCGACAGGTTCGATTTCACATACAGGTTCTGGTAGGTCGGTTCGATCGACTGCGATACGCCAGTGATGTTGGCGATGGTGGCAGTCGGTGCGATGGCCATGATGTTGGAGTTACGAATACCTTTCTGCACACGGGCACGTACCGGCGCCCAGTCCAGGGTTTCGTTCAGGTCAACGTCGATGTACTTCTGGCCACGCTGTTCGATCAGGATCTGTTGCGAATCCAGCGGCAGGATGCCCTTGGACCACAGCGAACCCTGGAACGTCTCGTAGGCGCCGCGCTCGTCGGCCAGGTCGCAGGAAGCCTGGATCGCGTAGTAGCTGACCGCTTCCATGGACTTGTCGGCGAACTCGACCGCAGCATCGGAACCGTAAGGAATGTGCTGCAGGTACAGCGCATCCTGGAAGCCCATGATGCCCAGGCCAACCGGGCGGTGCTTGAAGTTGGAGTTCTGCGCCTGTGGCACCGAGTAGTAGTTGATGTCGATAACGTTATCGAGCATGCGCACGGCGGTGTTCACGGTGCGTTCCAGCTTGGCGGTGTCCAGCTTGCCGTTGACAATGTGGTTCGGCAGGTTGATCGAGCCCAGGTTGCAAACGGCGATTTCGTCCTTGTTGGTGTTCAAGGTGATCTCGGTGCACAGGTTCGAGCTGTGGACCACGCCCACGTGCTGCTGCGGGCTGCGCAGGTTGCACGGGTCTTTGAAGGTCAACCATGGGTGGCCGGTTTCAAACAGCATGGACAGCATTTTGCGCCACAGGTCTTTGGCCTGGATGGTCTTGAACAGCTTGATCTTGCCTGGGTACTGGGACAGGGCTTCGTAGTACTCGTAACGCTCTTCGAAGGCCTTGCCGGTCAGGTCGTGCAGGTCTGGCACTTCGGATGGCGAGAACAGGGTCCACGGGCCGTCATCGAAGACACGCTTCATGAACAGGTCAGGGATCCAGTTGGCGGTGTTCATGTCGTGGGTACGACGACGATCATCACCGGTGTTCTTGCGCAGCTCGATGAACTCTTCGATGTCCATGTGCCAGGTTTCCAGGTAGGCACAGACAGCGCCTTTGCGCTTGCCACCCTGGTTCACGGCTACAGCGGTATCGTTCACCACTTTCAGGAACGGTACAACGCCTTGCGACTTGCCGTTGGTGCCCTTGATGTACGAGCCCAGTGCACGCACTGGCGTCCAGTCGTTACCCAGGCCGCCAGCGAATTTGGACAACATGGCGTTGTCGTGGATCGCGTGGTAGATGCCCGACAGGTCATCCGGCACGGTGGTCAGGTAGCAGCTCGACAGCTGTGGACGCAGGGTGCCGGCGTTGAACAGGGTCGGGGTCGACGACATGTAGTCGAAGGACGACAACAGGTTGTAGAACTCGATGGCACGGTCTTCTTTGTGCTTCTCTTCGATCGCCAGGCCCATGGCCACGCGCATGAAGAACACTTGCGGCAGTTCGAAGCGGATCCCGTCCTTGTGGATGAAGTAACGGTCGTACAGGGTTTGCAGGCCCAGGTAGGTGAACTGCTGGTCGCGCTCGTGGTTGATCGCCTTGCCGAGTTTTTCCAGGTCGAAGGTGGCCAGGACCGGGTTCAGCAATTCGAATTCGATACCCTTGGCGATGTAGGCAGGCAGGGCCTTGGCGTACAGGTCGGCCATCTCGTGGTGAGTGGCGCTGTCGGCGACGCCGAGGAAGCCCAGGCCTTCGGCACGCAGGGTGTCCATCAGCAGGCGCGCGGTGACGAACGAGTAGTTCGGCTCACGCTCAACCAGGGTACGGGCGGTCATCACCAGTGCAGTGTTGACGTCGGTCAGGGCCACGCCGTCGTACAGGTTCTTCAGGGTTTCGCGCTGGATCAGGTCACCATCGACTTCTTCCAGGCCCTCGCAGGCCTCGGTGATGATGGTGTTCAGGCGGCCCAGGTCCAGCGGTGCAAACGTACCGTCAGCCAGGGTGATGCGGATCGACGGGTGCGCTTGTACGGCAGCTTCTTCGGCTGGGGAACGTACAGCACGTTCCTTGGCGCGCGAGTCACGGTAGATCACGTAGTCGCGGGCTACTTTCTGCTCGCCGGCACGCATAAGGGCCAGTTCGACCTGGTCCTGGATTTCTTCGATGTGGATGGTGCCGCCCGATGGCATGCGACGCTTGAAGGTTGCGGTGACCTGTTCGGTCAGGCGGGCAACGGTGTCGTGGATGCGCGACGAGGCAGCAGCGGTGCCGCCTTCAACTGCAAGAAACGCTTTGGTGATGGCGACGGTGATTTTGTCATCGGTATAAGGAACGACAGTGCCGTTACGCTTGATCACGCGCAGTTGGCCAGGTGCGGTGGCGGACAGATCCAGATTCGAATCAGCGGCCTGCGGCACGGAGCCCTGCGGGTTCTCGCGAGTTGTGTCGGTTTGCATGGGGGGTTGTCTCCACATTCTATATTTATTTGGGCACCATCACGGTGCCCACCGTTCCGTCCTGAAGCACTTACAACAGGCCTGGGCCTGGCATAACAACTTCGGGACAGGAGGAAGGGAGCTCATCGCGCCGCTTCCATGCCGAAGTCTTTGGCTTGGGGCCGGGGAGCCCTTCGCCGTATTCCTGGTGGGTGACAGTGGCCCCGTTCAAGCCCTGCAACACCCGTACCGTTTTCTGCCAATGGGGCTTGAAAACGGTTGCCATCCGCGTGCGCGGTTTGGGCTTTCAAAAAAGGCTTTGGTTCAACCAAATGTGAGCAAGAAAGCGCTTGAGTTTCTTGTCTGATTTGTGTTTGGTTTTTCGCTTAAACCCTACATGTAGGGTTTTTTTTGCGCCGAGGTACAAGATAATGCGTTTTAGGGGGCTTAGCAACGCACTACCTGTGGATAACGCTGTGGGTAAAATGTGTATGAATCATGGAACGCCCTTGTAGGCCGCATTACTACTGGATTACACCGTTTGTCACCGAATATTCCAGGGCAGATCCAGCCGGTTGGAATTTTGAGGGCGCGAACCCTACCACAAAAAATCGCCATCACCGAATGGATTTCCCGGCTTGTGTTTAAGGGTTGGCCCAAGGCTACAATCGGCCTTTGTTATGCCCTTGAAACATGACAAACAGGCTATGGGCGGTGGCGATCCGAATGTGGGAGCGGGCTTGCTCCCACATTCGACCGCGGCAGCCAAAAAACTTCTAATAACAACGAGGTCGCGCATGGAGCAGGAAGCCTGGCAGATATTGATTATCGAGGACGACGAGCGACTCGCCGAGTTGACCCGTGATTACCTGGAAAGCAACGGCCTGCGCGTGTCGGTGGAAAGTGACGGTGCCCAGGCAGCGGCGCGCATCATCGCTGAACAGCCTGACTTAGTGATCCTCGACCTGATGCTGCCCGGCGAAGATGGCCTGAGCATCTGCCGCAACGTACGCGAGCGTTATGACGGCGTAATCCTGATGCTCACTGCGCGCACCGATGACATGGATCAGGTCCTGGGCCTGGACATGGGGGCCGACGACTACGTGTGCAAACCCGTGCGCCCGCGCTTGTTGCTGGCGCGTATCCAAGCCCTGTTGCGGCGTAGCGAGCCAGTCTTGTCGGCGATGGTGGAAAACCAGCGCCGCCTGCAATTCGGCCCGCTGGTGGTGGACAACGCGTTGCGCGAAGCCTGGCTGCACGATAGCGGTATCGAACTGACCAGCGCCGAATTCGACTTGCTGTGGCTATTAGTCGCAAACGCCGGGCGCATCCTGTCGCGCGAAGAAATCTTCATTGCCCTGCGTGGTATCGGTTACGACGGCCAGGATCGCTCCATTGATGTGCGCATTTCACGCATTCGACCGAAGATCGGCGACGATCCGATCCACCCGCGCCTGATCAAGACCATCCGCAGCAAAGGCTACCTGTTCGTCCCCGAAGCTGCTGCCGATATGCCGCTGTGAACTCGATCTTCCTGCGCATCTACGGCGGCATGTGCGCGGCGCTGATCCTGGTGGCGCTGCTCGGCGCCCTGGCGTTGCACCTGCTCAATGACGTGCGCAGCGGCCAGTACCGCGAGCGCCTGGCCCATGGCACCTTTGCGTTGATGGGCGATAACCTGCAACCCATGAGCACCATTGAACGGCGGCGCGCACTGGCGGTGTGGGAGCGTTTACTGGGCATTCCGCTGCAACTGCGTACGTTCACGCAGGCGCAACTGGACCTGGGCCAACGCAACCGCCTGCAACGTGGTCAGGTCCTGGTGGAACAGACCGGCCCCCATGCCGCGCGGGTGCTGCGACTGGTCAGCGAGCAGGAGCAGTTGGTGCTCACCGGCGAAGTGCAGCAAATCAGCGAGCAATTGGCCCGCGCGACCATCTATCTGCTGGCCGACGAATTGGTACGTTTTCCGGTCGCCGAGCAACCGCAACGCCTGGCCGATATAAAGGAAGCCAAGGGCTTTGGTTTTGAGATGCACTTGATGGCCCTTGACCAGGCCGACATGGACGACGACCAGCGCCGTCGCGTAGCGGAAGGCGATACGGTAATGGCCCTGGGCAAGGGCGGCGACTCGATCCGCGTGTTTGCCGGCATGGTCGGCACGCCGTGGGTGCTGGAGATCGGCCCGCTGTATCAAATGAACCCTTACCCCGCGCAATGGCTGATTCTGATCACCTTGATCGGCCTGACTCTGATCGGCTTGATCGTCTATCTGCTGGTGCGTCAGCTCGAACGTCGGCTCAAAGGCCTTGAGGCGGCGGCCACGCGTATCGCCAAGGGCAACCTGGAAGTTCGCGTGCCGGCCCGGGGCGCCGATTCGGTCGGACGCCTGGCAGCAGCGTTCAATGGCATGGCCGAGCATTTGCAGCAATTGCTGGCGATCCAGCGCGAGCTGGTGCGCGCGGTGTCCCACGAGCTGCGCACACCGGTAGCGCGCCTGCGGTTTGGCTTGGAGATGCTCGGCGACGCTGCCAGCCCCGAAGCCCGGCGTAAATACCTGGAAGGCATGGACGGCGATATCCAGGACCTCGATGGCCTGGTGGACGAAATGCTCACCTATGCGCGCCTGGAGCAGGGCGCCCCGGAGCTGAATTTCCAGCGAGTGGATCTCGATGCCTTGCTCGACCAGGTGATAGGCGAACTGTCGCCACTGCGCCCGCAGGTCACCGTCACCCGCGGTATTTGCCTGTCATCGACCCATTGGGATGATGCCTGGGTCGACGCTGAGCCGCGCTACCTGCACCGTGCGCTGCAAAACCTGGTGAGTAACGCCATGCGGCACGCCAAGGGCCAAGTACTGATCAGTTATCAGGTGGGCCAGGTGCGCTGCCGCATCGATGTGGAGGATGATGGCCCCGGCGTGCCGGAAAGTGCCTGGGAGCGAATCTTCACGCCATTCCTGCGCCTGGACGACAGCCGCACTCGTGCCTCGGGCGGGCATGGCCTGGGCTTGTCGATTGTGCGGCGGATTATCTATTGGCACGGTGGGCGGGCGTTGATCAGCAAGAGCAACAACCTGGGCGGGGCGTGTTTCAGCCTGAGTTGGCCGAGGGATCAAGAGAAGCCCCAATAGTGGTCAATCAAGCGCCGATGGCCACCAGGCTCAACAACTGCTCCCCCTGCACCACAAACTGCCCCTCCAACTCCTTGCCATGACACCACTCGCTGGACAGGTCTGTCAGCAACCGCAGCCGCACACGCCCAGCCTGCGACCACTCCAGCAGCTCGGCATGCTCAAAATAAAAGCGCTTGTGCACAATCGGGTAGAGCGCCTTGAACAGACTCTCCTTCACCGAAAACGTCAGTGTCACCAGCAGCCCGTGATGCTCACGCGGTATTGCCGCCATGCGCTGCAACTCATCCACCGTCAGAATTTCACCGGCCAGGCGTTCCGCCCGCTCCAGTGTCAGCAGGTTTTCCTGGTCCATCCCCAGCCCGCGCCAATGCGTCTTGTGGCCGACAATGGCCGCGGCATGCCCGGTGCTATGGGTGATGGAGCCACTGATATGCCCCGGCCAGATCGGTGCGCGGTCCTCACCGATGGCCGGGATGCAGTCGAGGTTATCCAAGCGTTGCAGCGCTTCGCGGGCGCACAGGCGGCCAGCGAGAAACTCCGCCTGGCGCTTGGCCACCGAGCGCTGGATGCTCGCCGGCGGGGGGACGGCGCTGCGCTGGAAATCCTCGGGGCTCAATAAGGCCGGGTCGAATCGCGTGCTCAAAAACACCGTGCCCGGCAAGGGAACAGGCAGCGGCCAATGGGCATCGAGTGGGGTACAGCAAGCGGGTAGAGGCGTCATGCGCGGTATTTTGCCGAGTTGGCGCGCCAGTGGATAGCCCGGCGCGGTTCAGGTGTGGTTCAGAGCCCGTTCAGGGGGAGTTCAGGGGCGCCTGCGTAGTCTGGGCCTCACAGCCTAAACGCGTATGAGGTAACCACCATGACTGCGATCAAGAAGCTGATGTTGGCGTTGACCATGCTCGGCGCAACCGCCGGCGTGCAAGCCTCTGATGGCGCCTTTGCGGCATTTGGCAGCCAGAAAACCAAGAAATCCAGCAACCTGATCCATCGTGTCAGCTTCGAGGACGCCGGTACCCAGGCCGCGCCTTGGGGCCAGGCCCTGGGCGTTGCCACCGCGCAACCCGACTATCGCAGTGGCTACGCGCACCTCACGGGCCAGTACAATGGCATTAAAGTGCGCCCGCAAGACTTGCAGGGCCGCTATGATATCCCTCGGTCGGATAGTTGAATTGCCTTGGAGAGCCTTATGAAATTGCTGGTGGTGGAAGATGAGGCGCTGTTGCGCCATCACCTGTTTACCCGCCTGACCGACAGCGGGCACGTGGTCGAAGCCGTGGCCAATGCCGAAGAAGCCCTGTACCAGACAGGCCAGTTCAACCATGACCTGGCGATTATCGACCTGGGCCTGCCCGGTATGGGCGGCCTGGACCTGATCCGCCAACTGCGCACCCAGGCCAAGACCTTCCCGATCCTGATCCTGACAGCCCGCGGCAATTGGCAAGACAAGGTCGAAGGGTTGGCGGCCGGTGCCGACGACTACGTGGTCAAGCCATTCCAGTTCGAAGAGCTGGAGGCGCGGATGAACGCCCTGCTGCGCCGCTCCAGTGGCTTTACCCAATCCACCATCGTCGCAGGGCCCTTGCTGCTTGACCTCAATCGCAAGCAAGCCTCTCTCGATGAACAGCCGTTGGCGCTGACCGCCTATGAGTATCGGATCCTCGAATACTTGATGCGGCATCACCAGCAAGTGGTGGCCAAGGATCGTTTGATGGAGCAGCTCTACCCGGACGACGACGAGCGCGATCCGAACGTCATCGAAGTGCTGGTCGGCCGCCTGCGCCGCAAGCTGGAAGGCCCGGCCGGGTTCAAGCCCATCGATACCGTGCGCGGCCTGGGGTACCTGTTCAATGAGCGCTGCCGTTGATTCGCTCGCTACGTGTGCGCTTGATGCTGGCGGCCGCCACCCTGGCCGTGCTGTTTATGCTCGGCTTGTTGCCCGCCATGCAAGGGGCTTTCAGCCTGGCGCTGCAGGATTCCATCGAGCAGCGCCTGGCGTCGGACGTGACGACCCTGATCTCCGCAGCACGGGTCGAAAATAACCGCCTGCTGATGCCGGCGCAGCTGCCCGATGAGCGTTTCAACCTCACCGACAGTCGGCTGCTGGGCTACATCTACGACCGCGAGGGTCACTTGGTGTGGCGTTCGCGGGCGACCCAGGAAGAAAACATCAACTACAAACCGCGCTACGACGGGCGCGGCAACGAATTTGCGCGTATCCGCGAAGCCAATGGCCAGGAATTCTTCGTGTATGACGTCGAGGTCAGGCTGCTCGGTGGCAAGAGCGCGGCCTTCAGCATCGTCGCCCTGCAGCCGGTGCGCGAATACCAACTGACCCTCGAAGGCTTGCGCGAGAACCTCTACCTCGGGTTCGGTGCGGCTTTGCTGGTGTTGCTGACGCTGCTTTGGCTGGGCCTGACCTGGGGCCTGCAAGCCCTGCGACGCCTGAGCCAGGAGCTCGACCAGATCGAGGGCGGCACCCGCGAGAGCCTCAGCGAAGAACATCCCCGCGAACTGCTGCGCCTGACGGGCTCCCTCAACCGTTTGCTGCACAGCGAGCGCGAGCAGCGTGCGCGCTATCGCGACTCCCTCGACGACTTGGCTCACAGCCTGAAAACCCCGCTGGCGGTCTTGCAGGGGGTGAGCGAAGACATGGCCCAGCGCCACGAAGACCGTGGCCAGGCGTGGGTGCTGCAATCGCAGATAGAGCGTATGAGCCAGCAGATCGGCTACCAATTGCAGCGCGCCAGCCTGCGTAAAAGTGGACTGGTGCGCCATCAGGTGCGTCTGGAGCCAGTGGTGCAAAGCCTGTGCGACACGTTGGAAAAGGTTTACCGCGATAAGCGCGTCACTGTGACCTTTGACCTGCCAGAGGAGTGCGATGTACCCATCGAGAAGGGCGCGCTGCTCGAAATGCTCGGCAACCTGCTGGAAAACGCCTATCGCCTATGCCTGCGCCAGGTGCGTATCAGCCTGGTGGAAAACCTCGATGGCATTGAACTGTGTATCGAAGACGACGGCCCCGGCGTGCCACCGGACCAGCGTGCACGGATTCTGCAACGCGGCGAACGGCTTGATCGTCAGCACCCGGGGCAGGGAATCGGGCTAGCGGTGGTCAAGGACATTATCGAAAGCTACAACGCGCAGCTGACCTTGGGTGACTCCGCCTTGGGCGGCGCGGCTTTTAGAATCCATTTTCCAGCGCTGTAAGCGTGAAGAGACCGGCCCAGGCAACACATCCCTAGCTTTCCTGAGCTCTATAGGCGCCCGGCGTCAACCCCGTCCACTTCTTGAACGCCCGATGAAACGCCGACGGTTCAGAGAACCCCAACTGCTCGGCGATCTCCTGCAAGGACAAGTCCGCCCGGCCCAAGTGGTAAATGGCGATATCCCGGCGTAACTCATCCTTCAACGCCTGAAAACTGGTGCCTTCTTCGCGCAGGTGCCGGCGCAGGGTCTGTGGGCTGATGTGCAGGTGCTGGGCGACGGCTTCCAGGTCTGGCCAGGGCGTACGGTCGCGACTCAGCAAGCGGCGCAGTTGGCTGCTCAAGCTGTCGCCTTCATCCGGTCGGGACAGCAAATCGGCAGGGGAGCGCTGCAAGAAGTGCTTGAGCGTGCGTTCATCCTGCAACAGCGGCAGGCTCAGGTAGCGGCAGGGAAACACAAGGCTGCTGCTTGGCGCACCGAACACTTGGGGGCAGGGGAACAACAGGTCATATTCACCCGCATGGGCCGGCATCGGGTAACTGAAGGTGGCCTGCTGCAAGCGGATACGCTGGCCGATCAACCAACTGCCCAGGCGATGCCAGATCACCAGCAGGCATTCACTGAGGAAGTGATCCGGGTCCCACAACTGCGAGTCGTCCAGGCTCAGGCGCGCCAGGTCGCCTTCTTTTGTCAGCTGCCAGCGCGGGCCCTGTGGGAATAGGCTATAAAACAATAAGCCGCGTTCCAAAGCTTTCTCCAGAGTGCGGCAATGGATCAGGGCGTGGCACATCATGGCGAAGGTGCCGCGTTTGCTCGGCCCTTCGGCGAACCCCAGGTATTCGTCATCCAGCCCCAGCCAAAGCATTTGCAACAATCGGGTGAATTGCTCCGGGGCGATGCGGGCGCGGGGTTCGGTCAGCAGTTCCGGAGTGATGCCCACCTGCTGTAATAGCCCCGAGTAGTCGTAACCGACCCGACGCGCACCGCCGAGTGCTGCTCGGGCGTAGTGACTGGCGATGGTACGTTCACGCATGCGGGGGCCTCATCCATGGAGTGGCGGATGGTAGCCATCACCCGGCAAGGGGGCAAGGCGGATATCCGCCAAATTGTAGGACGAGACGGGATCGGTGGGCGGAAATCCGCCACCTGGTTCCACATCTGATAAGCGTCAGAAAACCCTAAGCCCTGATGTCTAAGGGCTTTCAGGGGTTTTAAGCAAAGTGGCACGCCGTTTGCGATAAGGATCACAGCGCAGGCTTGGTCCTACAGGCTTCGCAAACAACAAATCCCTCCAGTGCAGGAGGGTTCGCAATTCAAGTGTCGTGGGCAATGGCGGATATTTGCCACACGGGACGATTGAGGAACTTTGCAATGACGACTCGTCAGCCAATCTACAAATCCCTGTACTTCCAGGTGATCGTTGCAATCGTTATCGGTATTTTGCTCGGCCACTTCTACCCGCAGACCGGCGTGGCCCTCAAGCCACTGGGTGATGGCTTTATCAAGCTGATCAAAATGGTCATCGCCCCGATCATCTTCTGCACCGTTGTCAGCGGCATCGCTGGCATGCAAAGCATGAAATCGGTGGGCAAGACCGGCGGCTACGCGCTGCTGTACTTCGAAGTCGTCTCCACCATCGCTCTGCTGATTGGCCTGGTCGTGGTCAACGTCGTGCAACCGGGCGCCGGCATGCACATTGACGTCGCCACCCTGGATGCTTCGAAAGTCGCGGCCTATGTGACTGCTGGTGCAGACCAGAGCATCGTTGGCTTCCTTCTCAACGTGATCCCGAACACCATCGTCGGTGCTTTCGCCAATGGCGATATCCTGCAAGTGCTGATGTTCTCGGTGATCTTCGGTTTCGCCTTGCACCGCCTGGGTGCCTATGGCAAGCCGGTACTGGACTTCATCGATCGCTTCGCCCACGTGATGTTCAACATCATCAACATGATCATGAAGCTTGCGCCAATCGGTGCTCTGGGCGCCATGGCGTTCACCATCGGCGCCTACGGTGTGGGTTCGCTGGTGCAACTGGGCCAGTTGATGATCTGCTTCTACATCACCTGCGTCCTGTTCGTGCTGATCGTGCTGGGTGGTATCTGCCGCGCCCATGGCTTCAGTGTGATCAGGCTGATCCGCTACATCCGTGAAGAACTGCTGATCGTGCTGGGTACTTCGTCTTCCGAATCCGCACTGCCACGCATGCTGATCAAGATGGAGCGCCTGGGCGCGAAGAAGTCCGTAGTCGGCCTGGTGATCCCAACCGGTTACTCCTTCAACCTCGACGGTACGTCGATCTACCTGACCATGGCTGCCGTGTTCATCGCTCAGGCGACCGACACCCACATGGACATCACCCACCAGATCACCCTGTTGCTGGTGCTGCTGCTGTCGTCCAAAGGCGCTGCCGGCGTGACCGGTAGTGGCTTCATCGTACTGGCTGCGACCCTGTCGGCCGTAGGCCACTTGCCGGTTGCCGGCCTGGCGCTGATTTTGGGTATCGACCGCTTCATGTCCGAAGCCCGCGCTCTGACCAACCTGGTGGGTAACGCCGTTGCCACCATCGTTGTGGCCAAGTGGGTCAAGGAACTGGATACCGACAAGCTGCAAAGCGAGCTGGCATCCGGCGGTACCGGTATCTCCGACACCCGTGAGGAAGATGACCTGGGCGTGGCCGAAGGCCCGGCGCCTGCCGTCAAGTAATACGTGGTTGGCGTGAACTGACGCCGAAGCAATCCGCAGACGCCCCGACTGGTTCGGGGCGTTTGCGTTTGTGCCCGGCCACTTTTGGATTCTTTTGCTTTAAAGTAAATGACGATTTTATAGCAACGCTGGCAGGAGGTTTGATGGACAGTGTGGATTTGAATGTCCTGCGTAGCGTCCTGGAATGGCGCCGCGCCGGTGAGCGCGTGGTGTTGTACAGCGTCGTGCAGACCTGGGGCAGTGCGCCGCGCCCTCCAGGCGCCATGCTGGCCTTGCGTGGCGACGGGGTGGTGATTGGCTCTGTGTCCGGTGGCTGCATCGAAGATGACCTGATTGCTCGCCTGCAAGATGGGCGGCTGGCGGATGATGGGCCACCGGTGCAGTTGGTGACCTACGGCGTCACCCGCGATGAAGCGGCGCGTTTTGGCTTGCCGTGCGGCGGTACGTTGCGCTTGACCGAAGAACGGGTTGATGACTGGGGCTGGGTCGCGCAACTGTTGGCGCGCTGTGAGGATCACGAGGTCGTCGCACGCGAGCTGGACCTGGCCACTGGCGCAGTAACCTTGAGCACTGCGAGCAAGACCGATGTGGTGACCTTCGATGGCGATCGACTACGCGCCATTTACGGCCCGCGTTGGCGGCTGCTGTTGATCGGCGCTGGGCAGCTGTCGCGCTATGTAGCGGAAATGGCGCGCTTGCTGGATTTCGAAGTGCTGATCTGCGACCCCCGCGAAGAGTTCGTGTACGGCTGGGAAGAGCAACATGGCCGCTTTGTGCCGGGCATGCCCGACGAGGCGGTGCTGAATATCCACACCGATGAACGCACGGCCATTGTCTGCCTGACCCACGATCCGCGTCTGGATGACATGGCATTGCTGACCGCGCTGAACTCCACGGCGTTCTACATCGGCGCATTGGGTTCGCGGGTCAATACCCAGAAACGTCGAGAGAACCTGGCAGCGCTGGGTTTGTCAGCGGACGCCATTGCGCGTTTGCACGGGCCGATTGGCTTGCATATCGGTAGCCATACGCCGGCGGAGATTGCCCTGTCGTTGATGGCGGAAATTGTCGCGATCAAGAACGGCGTGGCGCCGATGCAGAAAAAGCCCTTGGCGGTGGTCGCGCAGTGACTGTCACGGCGATTGTGCTGGCAGCGGGGCAGGGTAGTCGTTTTCGCGCCGAAGCCGGGGCCGATCAGGACAAGTTGCTGGCCGCTTGCGTGGGCCTGGATGGCATTACCCGGCCAGTGATCGAACAGGTGCTGCGCAATTTGCCTGGGCGTGTTGTGGAGCGCTGGCTGGTGACTTCGCCATATCGCACTGAGGTCATCAGATTGGCAAAGGCTTATGGCTGCCAGGTTTTACTGCTGGACTCGGACGGGATGGGCGCCAGTATTGCGGCGGCGGTCGAGGCCAGTGGTCCGGCAGAGGGTTGGCTGGTAGTGTTGGGGGATATGCCGTTTATTCGGTCGTCGAGCATCGAGCAGGTGATTGAAGGGCTGGAGCAGGGCGGCATCAGCGTGCCGGTGCAGGCGGGTGAGTATGGGCACCCAGTGGCGTTTGATCGTGCGTTTGGCCCAGGTTTAATGGCGCTGGTCGGCGACCGTGGGGCCAGATCTTTGTTTGCATCTGCCGCCTTGAAGCAGGTGCAACTGAATGATCCGGGCACTCTGTGGGATGTGGATATACCGCAGCGGTTGAGTTTCAACACGGACTAAATGTGGGAGCTCCACAAGGCTTAAGTTAATCGCCATAAAAAAGCCCCGCCTGATTGCTCAGGCGGGGCTTTTTAGTTGCTGGCGGAATCAGACGAGGGGTTTAGGCTCGTGCTCTTCTTCCTGGGTCGCGCGCACTTCCACAGCCGGTGCGGCAGCTGCCGCAGCTGCCGCGGCCTCAGCTTCCTTGCGACGACGACGCACTTCACGTGGGTCATTCGGCGCACGGCCGTTTTCGGTCAGGGCGCTGGCAGGTGCGACTTCAACCACCGGGGCAGCCACTTCGGCAACCACAGGGGTTTCAACCACTGGCTCAGGCTCGACAACCACCACCTTCGCTGCTTCAACCACTTCGGCAACCGGGGCGGGTGCTTCTTCTACCACAGGGGCAGGTGCTGATGCTTCAACCGGGGCGGCGGGTTCGGCAGTCCACTGGAAGGCGGTCTGTTCTTCGCGAACTTCACGCACGGCCGGGGCAGCTTCTTCGACGACCGGTGCTTGTGCAGCGGCTTCAACCACTGGCGCAGGCTCAACCACCGGAGCGGGTTCAACGGCAACCACTTCGGTTTCTGGCTGTGCGTCGCGAACCGGGGCAACTTCCACTTCCGCAACCACTGGGGCTTCGATAGGGGTCGTGGCTTCAACGACTGGCGTTTCAACCGCTGGCGTTTCAACAGCCGGCGCTTCAACCACTGGGGCGGCTGGCGCTTCTACCGCAACGGTTTCCTCGACAGCAGCGGTAGCACGCTCGGCTTGCTCGTGAGCCTGGGCTTCAGCAGGTGCGCTGATGACGGAGCTGGCAACCGCAGCGGTAACGGCCAAGCCGGCAGCCAGTTCGGCACCCGTTGGTTCGTTGTGAGTAGCGTCTGCGTTTTCGCCGGCTTCTTCCGAACCTTCGATCACGTTGCCGTTGGCATCGCGTTGACGCTCACGACGGTTGCTGCGACGACGCTGGCCACGGGAGCGGCGGCGTGGACGATCACCTTCGGCGTTGTCCTGACCGTCTTCCTGCAGTTGCTCTTCGCCGGTCAGTACTTCTTCTTCTTCGCTGGCAGCAGCGGCTTGCTCAGCGCGTGGTTGACGCTCTTCACGCGGCGGGCGCGGTTGGCGCTCTTCACGTGGGGCGCGCTCTTCACGCGGCTGGCGGGCCGGGCGTTCTTCAGTGCTGACAGCTGCGGCAGCAGCAACGGCTGGCGCGGCGTCCAGCGGCTCACGCAGTTCGCGCACACGTTCTTCGCGCTCGCCACGCGGCTTGCGATCTTCACGCGGGGCGCGTGGGGTACGTGGTGCGCGCTCTTCGCGCGGTGCACGCTCTTCACGGGCTACGGCCGGGGTTTCTTCACGGGCTTCGCGAGGTGCACGCTCTTCACGTGGTGCGCGTTCTTCACGCGGTGCACGTTCTTCGCGAGGCTTGCGCTCTTCGTCACGGCGACCGTTGCGGTTGCGGCTCTGCTGGCGACCGTTGCGACGCTCTTCGTTGCGGGCCGGGCGCTCGGTGGCAGGTTTTTCGACCACGACCGGGGCAGCAGGCTCTTCCTTGGTGGCAAACAGGCTGACCAGCGACTTCACCAGGCCCTTGAACAGGCTTGGCTCAGGCAGGGCGGCCGGTGCGGCAACCGGGGCAGCGGTTTCGGTCGGTACCGGTGCGTTGGCACGGGCTGGTGCAGTCTTGACGGCCGCTTCCTGGCGAACCAGGGTACGGGTCGCAGCAGCTGGCTGGACTTCTTCCACTTCGGCAGCGGCAGCAGCGATCTCATAGCTGGACTGGCCGCTGTGAGCTTCGGGGCTGTCATCGCGCAGGCGCTGCACTTCGAAGTGCGGCGTCTCGAGGTGATCGTTCGGCAGGATGACGATACGGGCACGGGTGCGCAGTTCGATCTTGGTGATCGAGTTGCGTTTTTCGTTAAGCAGGAAGGCGGCAACCGGAATCGGCACTTGTGCGCGAACTTCGGCGGTGCGGTCTTTCAGGGCTTCTTCTTCGATCAGGCGCAGAATCGCCAGGGACAGCGATTCAACGTCACGGATGATGCCGGTGCCGTTGCAGCGCGGGCACACGATGCCGCTGCTCTCGCCCAGGGATGGGCGCAGGCGCTGACGGGACATTTCCAGCAGGCCGAAGCGCGAGATACGGCCCACTTGTACGCGAGCGCGGTCAGCTTCCAGGCATTCGCGGACTTTTTCTTCCACGGCGCGCTGGTTCTTGGCTGGGGTCATGTCGATGAAGTCAATGACGATCAGGCCGCCGATATCACGCAGGCGCAGCTGGCGGGCGATTTCTTCAGCCGCTTCCAGGTTGGTCTGCAGGGCGGTTTCTTCGATGTCGCTGCCTTTGGTCGCACGCGCCGAGTTGATGTCGATGGACACCAGGGCTTCGGTCGGGTCGATCACGATGGAGCCACCGGAAGGCAGTTCGACGACGCGCTGGAAGGCGGTCTCGATCTGGCTTTCGATCTGGAAACGGTTGAACAGCGGCACGCTGTCTTCGTACAGCTTGATCTTGCTGGCGTACTGCGGCATCACCTGGCGGATGAAGGTCAGGGCTTCGTCCTGGGCTTCAACGCTGTCGATCAACACTTCGCCGATGTCCTGGCGCAGGTAATCGCGGATGGCGCGGATGATCACGTTGCTTTCCTGGTAGATCAGGAACGGCGCGGAGCGATCCAGGGACGCTTCCTTGATGGCGGTCCACAGTTGCAGCAGGTAGTCGAGGTCCCACTGCATTTCTTCGCTGCTACGGCCCAGGCCGGCAGTGCGAACGATCAGGCCCATGTCGGCGGGTGCGATCAGACCGTTCAGCGCTTCACGCAGCTCGTTGCGCTCTTCACCTTCGATGCGACGGGAGATACCGCCGGCACGCGGGTTATTCGGCATCAGTACGAGATAGCGGCCAGCGAGGCTGATGAAGGTGGTCAGGGCAGCGCCCTTGTTGCCACGCTCTTCTTTCTCGACCTGGACGATGACTTCCTGGCCTTCGCTCAGGACGTCCTTGATGTTCACGCGGCCTTCAGGGGCTTTCTTGAAGTATTCGCGGGAGATTTCTTTGAGGGGCAGGAAGCCGTGGCGCTCGGAGCCGAAATCGACAAAGGCAGCCTCAAGGCTTGGTTCAATGCGAGTAATACGGCCTTTATAGATGTTGGCCTTCTTTTGCTCGCGTGCACCGGATTCGATGTCCAGGTCGTAGAGGCGTTGGCCATCTACCAGTGCAACACGCAACTCTTCGGGTTGAGTTGCGTTAATCAGCATTCTTTTCATGTTGTACCGTCGGTTTCCGGGCTGCCGGAAACGGCGTTCGGCACACACGACTTCTCACGGTCGGTGTCAGGTGCGTCAAGAGTGGTTGGCCACTCCAGTGTCCAGCAATAACCAGCCAATTGGGCTGCTATCGCGACGGACGCGTCCTGCTCGTTAGCGGTGGTGACAAAGGCACCACTTCAACAAAAGCTAAGGTCAGGAGGAGGAATCAACCGGCGACTGTGGACGAGATGAAGCGTCTAAATATAAGCCTAGTGCTACACAGTCCGACGGTTGTGCATCTCCACCCTACACGTATCCCTGATAATTCGGGTGCTGCCGCGCGCAGAATCCGCAGCGGGTTGGCATTTACCGTGTTCTCCAATGGGGAGTCCACGCTCATGGCTAAACAAGACTAGGTGTGGGCGACTGCGCTCTCACTCAGCTCTTAACAGGCGTTGTTTCCGAAGCATTCGCCATGGTCTGGCTCAAGACTGACTGCACTTTGTGAACTGGCCGTAAATATCGGCGCAAAAGGCGAGTATTCACTCTGCTTTCTGCACTCGCTTCAGGCCTCATGTCACCTGCGCTTGTTACAATCCCGAGCCTTCCAAGGTGGCAAAAGCCCCGTAGGACGGCCTCGCGTCCTGATGAATTGCGATGGTCAGGGCCGGCAGTTTGCCGCATGTCCTCTGGCCAGGCCGCTTTTGGCGGCGTTCGCGACTATAGCAGCAATGATTAAGTGCTTCAATTCCATAAAAAATTGTTATCATCGCCGGCATGACGACTACCGCCCCCCCGACCCCCAGCGTCCAGCTGCTTGAGGTCTCGCCGGAATATGCCGGCCAACGCATCGACAATTTCCTCCTGGCTCGGCTCAAAGGTGTGCCCAAGACCTTGATTTACCGCATTTTGCGTAAAGGCGAAGTGCGCGTGAACAAGGGGCGGATCAAACCCGAGTACAAGTTGCAGGCGGGCGATATCGTCCGAGTGCCGCCTGTGCGCGTGCCTGAGCGCGACGAGCCTGTGCCGTTGGCCCAGGGTCTGTTGCAGCGCCTGGAAGCGTCGATTGTGTTCGAAGACAACAAGCTCATCGTAATCAACAAGCCGTGTGGCATTGCGGTTCATGGCGGCAGCGGCTTGAACTTCGGCGTGATCGAAGCCTTTCGCCAGTTGCGTCCGGATGCCAAGGAGCTGGAGTTGGTCCATCGCCTGGACCGTGACACCTCCGGCCTGTTGATGATTGCCAAGAAACGCAGCATGTTGCGCCATCTGCACACCGCCCTGCGTGGCGACGGCGTGGATAAACGCTACATGGCCTTGGTGCGTGGCAACTGGGCCAGTTCGATCAAGAGCGTCCGTGCTCCGCTGCAGAAGAGCAACCTGCGCTCCGGCGAACGCATGGTCGAAGTGGATGAGGAGGGCAAAGAAGCCCTGACGCTGTTCAAGGTGCTGCGCCGTTTCGGCGACTTCGCCACCCTGGTCGAGGCCAAGCCGGTCACCGGCCGTACCCACCAGATTCGCGTGCATACCCTGCATGCGGGGCACTGTATTGCCGGCGATACCAAGTACGGTGACGAGGGGTTCTCCAAGGAGATCCGCGACCTGGGCGGCAAGCGCTTGTTCCTGCACGCCTACATGCTGACCGTGCCGCTGCCAGATGGTGGCGAGTTGAAGCTACAGGCGCCGGTCGATGAGATGTGGGCCAAGACCGTGGAGCGCTTGAGTGTCGCGCCTTGACTACAAACTGCTGATCTTCGATTGGGATGGGACGCTCGCTGATTCCATTGGTCGGATTGTCGAGTCGATGCAAATGGCCTCGACCCGTTCAGGCTTTGAGTTGTGCAGTGATTTGGCGGTCAAGGGCATTATCGGTCTGGGCTTGCCTGAGGCGATTCGCACCCTGTATCCGCAGATCGGTGACCAGGAGTTGATCGCGTTCCGGCAGCATTACGCTGATCACTACATCGCCTTGGAAGCCGAGCCTTCACCATTGTTCGACGGTGTAAGGCAGTCTTTGGAGGCGTTTCGTGCCGAGGGCTTTCACTTGGCTGTGGCCACCGGCAAGGCCCGCCGCGGGCTTGACCGGGTTCTCAAGGCCCATGGCTTCGAAGATTATTTCGACATCACCCGCGCGGCGGATGAAACCGCCAGCAAACCCCACCCTCTGATGTTGGAGCAGATCCTGGCTCATTGCGGTGTATCGCCGCGCGAGGCGTTGATGGTGGGTGACGCGTCATTCGACCTGATGATGGCGCGCAATGCAGGCATCGACAGCGTAGCGGTCAGCTATGGCGCCCAGGCTGGCGAGGCGTTGCAGCAATATGAGCCGAAGCTGACGATTGATCATTTTTCTGAACTGCAGGCCTGGCTCAGCCGGGCCCGATAAGTCTTTGCTGGGGTTAATGGCATGAGTGACGAGTGGAAAGCGCCCGAAAAGGCCGAGAGCAGTGATGATAAAAGCTGGAAACTGCTGGAGAAGACCCTTCTGGCCAGCGTCCAGGAGCAGCGCCGTTCCCGGCGTTGGGGGATTTTCTTCAAGCTGCTGACCTTTGTTTACCTGCTGGGCATGCTGGCGCTGTTCAGCCCGCTGATGGACATGGAGAAAAGCGCCACCCGTGGCAGCCACTACACTGCCTTGATCGAAGTGCGCGGGGTGATTGCCGACAAGGAGTCCGCCAGTGCCGACAATATCGTCAGCAGCCTGCGCGCCGCATTCGAAGACCCCAAGGTCAAGGGTGTGATCCTGCGTATCAACAGCCCGGGCGGCAGCCCTGTGCAGTCGGGCTATGTGTATGACGAGATTCGTCGCCTGCGCGCACTGCATCCGGATACCAAGCTCTATGCGGTGATCTCCGACCTGGGCGCCTCGGGGGCCTATTACATCGCCAGTGCCGCGGACCAGATCTATGCCGATAAAGCCAGCCTGGTGGGTTCCATTGGTGTGACGGCAGCCGGTTATGGGTTTGTCGGCACTATGGAAAAGCTGGGCGTTGAGCGTCGCACCTATACCTCGGGTGAGCACAAGTCGTTCCTTGATCCGTTCCAGCCGCAGAAGGCGGATGAAACCGCGTTCTGGCAGGGGGTGCTCGACACCACTCATCGCCAGTTCATCGCCAGCGTCAAGCAGGGGCGTGGGGATCGACTGAAGGATAAAGACCATCCTGAGCTGTTCTCCGGCCTGGTGTGGTCCGGCGAGCAGGCATTGCCGCTGGGCTTGATCGACGGCCTGGGCAGTGCCAGTTCGGTGGCGCGGGATGTGATTGGCGAGAAAGAGTTGGTGGACTTTACGGTCGAGGAATCGCCGTTTGATCGCTTCTCCAAGAAGCTGGGCGCCAGCGTGGCTGAAAAACTGGCGCTGTATATGGGTTTTCAAGGTCCGTCCCTGCGCTGAAAACCTGAGGCTGACATAGTTCAAAATGTGGGAGCGGGCTTGCTCGCAAATACGGTGGATCAGTTACAGATGTATTGACTGACACGCCGCTTTCGCGAGCAAGCCCGCTCCCGCATTTGGTTTTGTGGTGGGCCTATGGGATTTGCACGCCTTCAGTCAGCAACATGTCTACCAGTCGGATCAGTGGCAGGCCAATCAGGCTGGTGGCATCCGCCCCCTCCGTACTCTGAAACAGGCTCACACCCAGCCCTTCAGCCTTGAAGCTGCCTGCGCAGTCATAAGGCTGTTCGAGGCGCAGATAGCGCTCAATGCGCTCCACGTCCAGTACGCGCATCTGCACGGTAAACGGCACGCAATCCACCTGGCAGCGCCCGGTCTCGCTGTTAAGCAGCGCCAGGCATGTAAGAAAGCTCACACGCTTACCGCTGGCCGCCAGCAACTGCTCGCGGGCATTTTCAAACGTGTGGGGTTTGCCGATGATTCGCCCTTCTAGCGCGGCCACTTGGTCCGAGCCGATAATCAAATACCCTGGATGGCTGGCGGCGAGGGCACGGGCCTTCTCTTCGGCCAGGCGCATGACCAGCTCGATGGCGGATTCATTCGGGCGATGGCGTTCGTCGATATCCGGCGAGCTGCAGATGAATGGCAGGTGCAGGCGGCTCAGTAATTCCCGGCGATAAACCGAGCTGGACGCGAGTAATAAAGGCAGCATATACGTCTCCTCAGGGCAGTCGCAGATTCTAGCGACGTGACCAGCTGACGCACAGGGCTGAATTTCCTTTGACATGGCTGGGTGCATCCCTATAATGCTGCGCCTATGTTGAATGACCCGATTCCACCTCACGTTGACCCGCGCAAATTGGCTGATCGTGGCACCACCCTTCAAGGTGAAGTGCTTCTGGCCGATTTGGAGAGACTCTGCGACCCGCTTTCCGACACTGTCGGTACGGTGCAGGCTAAATTCGTTTTTGAACGAGATGAACGTAAGTCTGTGGTAATCCACAGCATTATCGACACCGAAGTCAAAATGGTTTGCCAGCGTTGTCTTGAGCTGGTCACCCTGCCGATCCATAGCGAATGCAGTTATGCTGTGGTGAAAGAGGGTGCGAATACCCAGTCGTTGCCGAAAGGTTATGACGTGCTGGAACTGGGCGAAGATCCATTGGATCTGCATGCACTGATCGAGGAGGAGCTTCTGCTCGCCTTGCCCATTGTGCCTGCTCATCATCCGGAAGAATGCCAGCAGCCGGAGGGTCTCGATGACGAGGCCGAGCCGAGCGAGGACGAGGTAACGCGGTCCAACCCGTTCAGTGTATTGGCGCAGTTAAAGCGTGACCCAAACGTTTAGGAGTTAATCAATTATGGCTGTTCAGCAGAACAAAAAATCCCGCTCCGCCCGTGACATGCGCCGTTCGCACGACGCTCTCGAGGCTAGCACCCTGTCTGTGGAAAAGACCACTGGTGAAGTTCACCTGCGTCACCACGTATCGCCAGAAGGCGTATACCGTGGCCGTAAAGTGATCGACAAGGGCGCTGACGAGTAATCACTTGTCTGCTCAAGTCATCGCGATTGACGCAATGGGCGGGGACTTCGGTCCCTGCAGCATTGTTCAGGCCTGCATTGCCAGCCTGACTGCAACACCCTCGCTGCACCTGACCCTTGTCGGTCAACCCTCCCTTCTTGAAGAACTGATTGCCAGCCATCCGGCGGTGGATCGCGTGCGCCTGACAATTACGCCGGCGAGCGAAACCATTGGCATGGATGAAAAGCCGGCGGCCGCCCTGCGCGGCAAGCCCGATTCTTCAATGCGGGTGGCCCTCGAGCTGTTGCGTGATGGCAAGGTGCAAGCCTGTGTCAGTGCCGGTAATACGGGGGCGTTGATGGCCTTGTCGCGGCATGTGCTCAAGACCTTGCCGGGTATAGACCGGCCGGCAATGGTTGCGGCGATCCCGACACAGAACGGCTACTGCCAGTTGCTGGACCTGGGCGCCAATGTCGATTGCAGTGCCGAGCACCTGTTGCAATTTGCCGTGATGGGCTCGGTGGCTGCCGAAGCGCTGGGAGTGGCCCGTCCGCGGGTGGCGTTGCTCAATATCGGTACCGAGGACATCAAGGGCAACCAGCAGGTCAAGCTTGCCGCCACCTTGCTGCAAGGTGCACGGGGCTTGAACTACATCGGCTTTGTCGAGGGTGATGGTCTGTACCGCGGCGAGGCCGACGTGGTGGTGTGTGATGGGTTTGTCGGCAACATCCTGCTCAAGTCCAGCGAGGGCTTGGCGACCATGATTGCCACGCGTATCGAGGCCTTGTTCAAGCGCAACCTTGCGTCGCGCGTGGTGGGTGCCTTGGCGCTGCCGTTGATGCGTCGCCTGCAGGCTGATCTGGCTCCGGCGCGGCATAATGGCGCGAGTTTCCTCGGGTTGCAGGGCATTGTGGTGAAAAGCCATGGCTCGGCAGGTGTCGAGGGCTTCCAGAGCGCGATTGCGCGGGCCTTGATCGAGATCCAGGAGAACCTGCCGCAACGCTTGCACGGCCGTCTTGAGGATCTGTTGCCTTAGGCGAATTGGCCCGGGAGTGCTTAAATGTGACCGGCCAGTTCAATTGACCATCCAATCTGTCAGTTTCGTGCGCTCCCACCCTTCATTTTAAGATCGGGGGCGACTATTTCCGACGACCGATCATTTAGGGGCTTGTTACATGTCTACATCCCTCGCATTCGTCTTTCCTGGGCAGGGTTCGCAGTCCCTCGGCATGTTGGCCGAGCTGGGCGCGCAATATCCGCTGATCCTGGAAACCTTCAAGGAAGCTTCCGACGCCCTGGGTTACGACCTGTGGGCCCTGACCCAGCAAGGGCCGGAAGAGCAGCTCAATCAAACCGATAAAACCCAGCCGGCCATCCTGACCGCGTCGATCGCCCTGTGGCGCTTGTGGCTGGCGGAAGGCGGCGCACGCCCGGCATTCGTTGCTGGTCATAGCCTGGGCGAATACAGCGCCCTGGTTGCAGCGGGCAGCCTGACGCTGGGTGAAGCGGTCAAGCTGGTCGAGCGTCGTGGCCAACTGATGCAAGAGGCCGTTCCGGCCGGGCAGGGCGGCATGGCCGCTATCCTGGGCCTGGACGATGCGGTGGTGATCGAGGCCTGCGCCGAAGCGGCACAAGGCGAAGTCGTCAGTGCGGTGAACTTCAACTCACCTGGCCAGGTGGTGATCGCCGGTGCCAAGGCTGCCGTAGAACGTGCCATTGAGGGTTGCAAGGCTCGTGGCGCCAAGCGCGCATTGCCGTTGCCGGTGAGCGTGCCGTCGCACTGTGAGCTGATGCGTCCGGCTGCTGAGCGTTTTGCCGAGTCCATCGCTGCCATCAACTGGCAGGCGCCGCAGATCCCGCTGGTGCAGAACGTCAGTGCGGCAGTTGCACCCGACCTCGAAACACTCAAGCGCGATCTGCTGGAGCAACTCTACAAGCCGGTGCGCTGGGTTGAGTCGGTCCAGACCCTGGCCGCCAATGGCGCCACCGAGCTGCTCGAGTGTGGCCCGGGTAAAGTCCTGGCCGGCCTGAACAAGCGTTGCGCCGACGGTGTGTCGACCGCCAACCTCAATACCCCTGAAGCCTTCGCTGCCGCCCGCGCGGCACTGGCCTGAATCCCGAAATTAGGAGAAGCCTGCATGAGTCTGCAAGGTAAAGTTGCACTGGTTACCGGCGCAAGCCGTGGCATTGGCCAGGCTATCGCTCTGGAGCTGGGCCGTCAGGGCGCCGTTGTGATCGGTACCGCCACGTCCGCCTCGGGCGCCGAGCGTATCGCAGCGACCCTGAAGGAAAACGGCGTGCAAGGCACCGGCCTTGAACTGAACGTGACCAGCGATGAGTCGGTGGCCGCGGTGCTGGCCCAGATCACTGCAGAGTTCGGTGCGCCGGCTATTCTGGTGAACAACGCCGGCATCACCCGTGACAACCTGATGATGCGCATGAAAGACGACGAGTGGTACGACGTGGTCGATACCAACCTGAACAGTCTGTTTCGCCTGTCCAAGGGCGTTTTGCGCGGCATGACCAAGGCGCGTTGGGGCCGAATTATCAATATTGGCTCCGTAGTGGGTGCCATGGGCAACGCAGGCCAAGTAAACTATGCAGCTGCCAAGGCCGGCCTGGAAGGTTTCAGCCGTGCTCTGGCGCGTGAAGTCGGCTCGCGGTCGATTACGGTCAACTCGGTGGCCCCAGGGTTCATCGACACCGATATGACCCGCGAACTGCCGGAAGCGCAGCGTGAAGCCTTGCTGACGCAGATTCCGCTGGGCCGTCTGGGCCAGGCTCAAGAGATCGCGAATGTGGTCACTTTCCTGGCATCCGACGGTGCGGCATACGTGACTGGGGCTACAATCCCGGTGAACGGCGGGATGTACATGAGTTAAATTGTGACGGATCGCTTCAAAAAAATGTCATACGAGCTGTCTAAAATCCGTTATAAAGCTGCAACTTAATTTATAGGCAGGTGGCGGACCGGGTACAGGGTGAAGCTTTCAGTTGAAAAGCTGAAAAGGCTTTCTATACACTTACCCACTGGCCAGCTGCCTGAATTTGTCCATTAGGAGTTAAACAAGGTATGAGCACCATCGAAGAGCGCGTCAAGAAAATCGTCGCCGAGCAACTGGGCGTTAAAGAAGAAGAAGTGGTCAACACTGCTTCCTTCGTAGAAGACCTGGGTGCCGATTCCCTTGACACCGTTGAGCTGGTGATGGCTCTGGAAGAGGAATTCGAGACCGAAATCCCGGACGAAGAAGCTGAAAAAATCACTACTGTTCAAGCTGCTATCGACTACGTTACTAGCCACCAGGCGTAATAGTTTGTAGTCGTCGCTTGCTGTCAGGGAAAAACCGCACTGCTGTAACGGCGTGCGGTTTTTTCTTTAGCCCTGATCAAAAGTGAGCGGTGAAGCAAAGTGTCGTCATCAAGAAAAAGGAGAGTGCTGTGTCGCGTAGACGCGTCGTAGTCACCGGTATGGGTATGTTGTCGCCACTGGGCACGGACGTGCCGAGCAGTTGGCAGGGCATTCTGGCTGGCCACAGTGGTATTGGTCTGATCGAACACACGGACCTTTCTGCCTATTCCACCCGTTTTGGCGGCTCGGTAAAGGGCTTCAATGTCGAGGAATATCTCTCGGTCAAGGAATCCCGCAAGCTCGACCTGTTCATTCAATACGGCCTGGCAGCCGGTTTTCAGGCAGTGCGTAACGCCGGCCTGGAAGTCACCGACGCCAACCGTGAACGCATCGGCGTGGCCATGGGTTCGGGTATTGGCGGTTTGACCAATATCGAAGAAACCAGCCGCACGCTGCACGATTCCGGCCCCCGTCGAATTTCACCGTTCTTCGTGCCGGGCTCGATCATCAATATGATTTCCGGTTTCCTGTCCATCCACTTGGGCGCACAGGGGCCTAACTACGCCATTGCAACGGCATGCACCACGGGCACTCACTGCATCGGCATGGCGGCGCGCAATATCGCCTACGACGAAGCGGACGTGATGATCGCCGGTGGCGCCGAAATGGCCGCCTGCGGCCTGGGCATGGGCGGCTTCGGCGCATCCCGCGCGCTGTCGACGCGCAATGACGAACCGACCCGTGCCAGCCGTCCGTGGGACAAGGGCCGTGACGGCTTCGTACTGGCCGACGGTGCCGGTGCGCTGGTGCTGGAAGAGTTGGAGCACGCGAAGGCGCGTGGCGCCACCATCTACGCCGAATTGATTGGCTTTGGCATGAGCGGCGACGCGTACCACATGACTTCGCCACCGTCCGACGGTGCCGGTGCTGCGCGCTGCATCACCAATGCCCTGCGCGATGCGAAGGTCAATCCCGACCAGGTGCAGTACATCAACGCCCATGGTACTTCGACCCCGACCGGCGACCTGGCGGAAGCCGAGGCCATCAAGTCGGTGTTCGGCGAGCACGCCTACAAGCTGGCGGTCAGTTCCACCAAGTCCATGACCGGCCACCTGTTGGGCGCGGCGGGCGCAGTGGAGGCGATCTTCAGTGTGATGGCCATCAAGGACCAGGTCGCTCCGCCGACCATCAACCTGGATGAACCGGACGAAGGTTGTGACCTGAACTTCGTGCCTCACGAAGCGCAACCGATGCCGATCGATGTGGTGATTTCCAACTCGTTCGGTTTCGGTGGCACCAACGGTTCCCTGGTGTTCCGCCGGTTCGCCGAGTGATGCACAGCTGGGTCGACGGTCAGCCAGCGGACAGCGTGCCCCTGAAAGATCGCGGCCTGGCGTATGGCGATGGTGTGTTCGAGACCATTGCCGTCAAGGCCGGGCAGCCGCTGCTGCTCGAGCGTCACCTGCAACGCCTGGATGAGGGTTGCAGGCGTTTGGCATTGATGACGGATCACGGATTGATTCGCAGCGAAGTGCTAGCCTATGCCGCCGCCCTTGGCGACGGTGTCCTCAAATTGATCCTTACCCGTGGCGACAGCTTGCGCGGTTATGGCCTTAACCCTGGCGCCCCGGTGCGCCGTATCTTGCAGGGCAGTGCGCCCGCTACTTATCCCCCTGCCCATGGAACCGATGGTATCCGCCTGTTTCCGTGTGCCACCCGCTTGGCCGAACAGCCGCTGTTGGCCGGCCTCAAGCACCTCAACCGTCTTGAGCAGGTGATCGCGCGCGCCGAGTGGCAAGATGCCGAGCATGCCGAAGGCTTGATGCTGGATATGTCTGGCCGGGTTGTCGAAGGCGTATTCAGCAACCTGTTCCTGGTGCGCAATGGCTTGTTACTAACTGCTGATCTGAGCCGGTGCGGCGTTGCCGGCGTGATGCGCGCCGAGCTACTGGCCCAGGCGCAAGCGCTGGGCGTCCCGCTGGCCGTGGCTGACATCAGTGTCGAGCAGTTGCGACAGGCCGATGAAGTCTTCGTCTGCAACAGCGTATATGGCATTTGGCCGGTGCGTGGATGCGCTGCGATGAGCTGGTCGGTTGGGCCACTCACCCGTAAACTGCAGGGCATTGTTCGCGCGCTATTGGATATTTGAGTTGATACGAAAACTGGTGTTACTGCTGCAGATCAGCCTGGTCTCGGCGGCTTTGCTCGTGGGCTTTTCGGCCTGGAAACTCGACTCTGCCCTCAAGCAGCCCTTGAAGCTGTCCCAGGAGCAGTTGCTCGACGTCCCGGCTGGCGCTACGCCGACGGGTACCTTCAATCGTCTGGAAGCTGACGGTGTGCTCGACGATGCATTTTGGCTGCGCCTGTACTGGCGCTTCAACCTCGAAGGCCAGCCACTGCACAGCGGTGAATACCGCATGACCCAAGGCCTTACCGCCGAAGGCTTGATCGGCCTGTGGCAGCGTGGCGAAGTGGTGCAGTACAGCCTGACCCTGGTGGAAGGCTGGAACTTCCGTCAGGTGCGTACGGCTCTGGCCAAGCATGAAAAAATCGTACAGACGCTCCCTGGGCTGACTGACAGCGAAGTGATGGACAAGCTCGACCATCCGGGTGTGTTCCCTGAAGGCCGTTTCTTCCCTGACACCTATCGCTTTGTACGCGGCATGACCGACGTCGAATTCCTGAAGAAAGCCTATAACCGCCTGGACGATGTGCTCGCCCAAGAGTGGAGCAAGCGTGCCGCCGATGCGCCGTATACCGACCCTTATCAAGCGCTGATCATGGCGTCCCTGGTAGAAAAGGAGACGGGTGTGCCGCAGGAGCGTGGGCAGATTGCCGGTGTGTTTGTACGTCGCATGAAAATCGGCATGTTGCTGCAGACCGATCCAACCGTGATCTACGGGCTGGGTGAGCGCTACAACGGCAAGTTGACCCGCGCCCACCTCAAGGAAGCCAACCCTTACAACACCTACATGATCGCCGGCCTACCGCCGACACCCATCGCGATGGTTGGCCGCGAGGCCATCCACGCGGCGCTGAACCCGGTGCCGGGCAGCAGCCTGTATTTCGTCGCCCGTGGTGATGGCAGCCACATTTTCTCGGATAACCTGGATGCGCATAATGCCGCCGTGCGTGAGTTTCAGCTCAAGCGGCGTGCCGACTACCGTTCCAGCCCGGCGCCGGTGGTGAAACCGCTGGAAGATGTTGCCCCTCCTGCCGATGCTCCGACCCAGCCCGCGCCGGACACCACCGCGCCGCAAAGCCCGCAATGACTCTGACTAAGGACTGCCTGTGACTGGCTTGTTTATTACCCTGGAAGGCCCGGAAGGCGCCGGCAAAAGCACCAACCGCGACTACCTGGCCGAGCGCCTGCGCGCCGAGGGCATAGAAGTGGTGCTGACCCGGGAACCGGGCGGTACGCCGCTGGCCGAGCGTATTCGCGAAGTCCTGTTGGCCCCGGGTGATGAGCAGATGAACCCGGACACTGAGTTGCTGCTGGTGTTTGCCGCCCGTGCCCAGCACCTGGCCGAAGTGATTCGCCCGGCGCTGGCACGTGGTGCGGTGGTGATTTGCGATCGCTTCACCGATTCCACCTACGCCTACCAGGGCGGTGGCCGGGGTTTGTCCCTGGAGCGTATCGCCACCCTGGAAACCTTCGTGCAGGGTGATGTGCGCCCCGACCTGACCCTGCTGTTCGACCTGCCGGTGGAAGTGGGCATGGCTCGCGCCAGTGCTCGTGGTCGCCTGGATCGCTTCGAACTCGAAGGCCAGGCGTTTTTCGATGCTGTGCGCAGCGCTTTCCTGCAGCGTGCCAAGGCTGAGCCTGCACGTTATTACCTGCTGGACGCCGCCCAGCCGCTGGCCCAGGTGCAACGGGCCATCGATGCGCTGTTGCCGACACTCCTGGAGCGCACCCGTGGCTGAGTCCTACCCGTGGCAGGACAGTCTGTGGCAGCAATTGGCCGGCCGTGCCCAGCACGCCCATGCCTATTTGCTGCACGGGCCGGTGGGCATTGGTAAGCGCCACCTCGCCGAGCGCCTGATGGCCAGCCTGTTGTGTCAGCGTCCGGTCAACCTGGAGGCCTGCGGCGAATGTAAGTCCTGCCTGCTGCTCAGGGCCGGCAGTCACCCGGATAATTATGTGCTGGAGCCCGAGGAGGCGGACAAGGCGATCAAGGTCGACCAGGTGCGTGATCTCGTCAGCTTCGTGGTACAGACCGCGCAGATGGGCGGGCGCAAAGTGGTGCTGATCGAGCCGGTGGAGGCGATGAACATCAACGCCGCGAACGCCTTGCTCAAAAGCCTCGAAGAACCGTCCGGCGATACCGTGCTGTTGCTGGTGAGCCATCAGTCCAGCCGCTTGTTGCCAACTATTCGCAGCCGGTGCGTGCAGCAGGCTTGCCCGTTGCCGAGCGAAGCCATGAGCCTGCAATGGCTGGCACAGGCGTTGCCGGAGTGCACCGCAGAAGAACGGGTCGAGTTGCTGACCCTGGCGGCCGGTTCGCCCTTGGCGGCGGTGAAGCTGCAAGCCCAGGGCGTGCGTGAGCAGCGGGCATTGGTCGTGGATGGCGTGAAGAAGCTGCTCAAGCAGGAGTTGTCCGCCACGCAATTGGCCGAAAGCGCCTGGAAGGATATTCCCCTGTTGCTGTTGTTCGACTGGTTCTGCGACTGGTCCAGCCTGATCCTGCGCTACCAATTAACCCAGGATGAACAGGGCCTGGGCCTGGCGGATATGCGCAAGGTCGTGCAGTACCTCGCGCAGAAAAGTGCTCAGGACAAAGTACTTAACATCCAGGACTGGATTCTTGCCCAGCGCCAGAAGGTACTCGGCAAAGCCAACCTCAACCGCGTGCTGTTGCTCGAGGCGCTGCTGGTGCAGTGGGTCGGCCTGCTCGGGCGGCGTTAATTTCCGTGGCCAACGGGTGTATCGTTGGCCAGACTCTTTTCGTGACTTAAGTCCTGAATTCCTATGCTCGTAGATTCCCATTGCCACCTTGATCGCCTCGACCTTGCCCAGCACGGCGGTTCCCTCGACGCCGCCCTTGAGGCGGCCCGCCAACGCGGGGTCGGTCACTTCCTGTGCATTGGTGTCAGCGCAGAGAACGCCGCCGACGTCAAAGCCTTGGCTGATCGCTACCCCGACGTGGATTGCTCGGTCGGTATCCATCCGCTGGACCTCAAGCCTGGCGAAGCCCCGGCCCTCGACTGGCTATTGGGTGAACTCAACCATCCACGGGTGGTAGCCATTGGTGAAACCGGACTGGACTACCACTACGAGCCCGAAGCGGCCGAGTTGCAGCAGGCTTCGTTCCGTCTGCACCTGCAGGCCGCCCAGCAGACTGGCAAGCCGGTGATCGTCCACACCCGGGGTGCCCGCGCCGATACCTTGACGCTGCTGCGTGAAGCCGCGCTGCCGCAGGCCGGTGTGTTGCATTGCTTTACCGAAGATTGGGACATGGCCAAGGCGGCCCTGGACCTGGGGTTCTATATATCCC
Source organism: Pseudomonas sp. MF6755 (assembly GCF_016405635.1). Lineage (NCBI taxonomy): Bacteria > Pseudomonadati > Pseudomonadota > Gammaproteobacteria > Pseudomonadales > Pseudomonadaceae > Pseudomonas > Pseudomonas sp. MF6755. The sequence goes on along the minus strand of NZ_JAEKDA010000002.1, from coordinate 328,068 downwards.
TGTCGGGTATCGTCACCTTCCGTAATGCCGATGCGCTGCGCGACGTGGCCCGCCAGGTGCCGGCCGACCGTCTGCTGGTAGAAACCGACTCGCCGTACCTGGCGCCCATCCCCCATCGCGGCAAGCCCAACCTGCCGGAATATGTGCGTGACGTGGCCGACTACCTGGCAATTCTGCGCGGCGAGTCGTACGAGCGCTTCGCCGAGCAGACCACCGAGAACTTCAAGCGCCTGTTTCCGTTGGCCCACGTAGCTGGGTAACACAGCTAAATTTCAGGCAAAAAAAACCCGGGTTCTGGGGGGGGAATCCGGGCTAAGACCATTAGGAGTAAAACAAGGGTACGCAGTCCGTCGGTACCCAGGTCGACGCTTCACTTGGGGGAGATGTCGCGCCAACAGTTGAAGTATTGATCAGTATCCCATTCAGTCCAGTCGTGATTGATCGTTTTTTAAACAGATTTGGAATACGTGCGCTTCGCTTGAGTTCTCATTGCGCTGATGGGCAGGGTCAGGTGTTGCGTATTATTTCTGACTGATATCGCTGAAATCGTTGGCGCACTGAAAGTTAAGTGCCTGGCGGGTTCACATAGACGTTGCCCAACGACCGTTCAGTCGGGATAATCCCTCGCATCGGGTAAATCGTATCGCCACGTATCGGTGGCCCTGCGCAACCCTCCCTATTCCGACCTTTGCAGACCTCTTCCTCATGCACAAAGAACCCCGTAAGGTCCGTGAGTTTCGCCGCCGTGAGCAGGAAATTCTCGACACTGCACTCAAGTTATTCCTCGATCAGGGCGAAGACAGCGTCACCGTCGAGATGATTGCGGATGCCGTGGGTATCGGCAAAGGCACGATCTACAAGCACTTCAAATCCAAGGCCGAGATCTACCTGCGCCTGATGCTCGACTACGAGCGCGACTTGAACGAGCTGCTGCACTCGGCCGATGTCGACAAAGACAAGGAAGCCCTGTCCCGCGCTTACTTCGAGTTCCGCATGCGGGACCCGCAGCGCTACCGCCTGTTCGACCGCCTGGAAGAGAAGGTGGTCAAAGGCCACCAAGTGCCGGAAATGGTCGAGGAACTGCACAAGATCCGTGCCTCGAACTTCGAACGCCTGACCCTGCTGATCAAGGGCCGCATCAGTGAAGGCAAGCTTGAAGACGTGCCGCCATACTTCCACTACTGCGCCGCCTGGGCCTTGGTGCATGGCGCCGTGGCGCTGTACCACTCGCCGTTCTGGAGCAATGTGCTGGAAGACCAGGAAGGCTTCTTCCAGTTCCTGATGGACATCGGCGTACGCATGGGCAACAAGCGCAAGCACAGTGCTGAGCCCGCCGCCGTTGAAACCGCGCCTGTGCAAACGCCTACTCCGTAATGATTTGCTGCCAGGCGTAGTACCCCAGGAATATACTCAGGCAAGGATCTTGCTAAAAGCTGATTTATAAGTCAGCTTTTAGTGCGCCCGAATTATCCTCTGCCGGAGTGATCCATGATCGTTGATCGTCAAGGCAGGCGTTTTCGCAATTTGCGGATCAGCCTGACCTCAGCCTGTAATTACGCGTGTACTTACTGCGTGCCCAATGGCAAGCGGCTGGTGGCTGCCCAGGACGAACTCTCGGCCGAGGCCATGGCCCGGGGCGTGGCTTACCTGATCGAAGCAGCCGGTATCGAGCGTTTGCGCATCACCGGCGGTGAACCGCTGGTCAGTCCCAAGTTGGAAGCCTTCATGGGCGCGGTCGGGCAGATGGGCCTCAGCGACATCAGCCTGACCACCAATGGTCAACTGCTGGCGCGCAAACTGCCGTTGCTGGTGGCGGCCGGCATTCGGCGCATCAATGTCTCCCTCGATACCCTGGATGCCGATGCCTTTCGCAGCATCGCCCGTGGCGGCGACCTGGCCACCGTGCTCGATGGCATGGACCAGGCCAGCGCCGCCGGGATCAAGATCAAGGTCAACATGGTGCCGTTGCGCGGCCAGAACCTGGACCAGGTGATGCCGCTGCTCGACTACTGCCTGGAGCGTGGCTACGAGCTGCGCTTTATCGAGCTGATGCGCATGGGCCACCTGGCGAAAGACTCCAACGCGTTCCTGCAACAGTTCGTCAGCCTGCAACAACTGCTCAGCCTGATCGGCGAACAGCATGAATACCTGCAAGCCAATGCGCCGGTCGATGCCACGGCAGTGCGCTACGAAGTGCCGGGCAAGGGTTTCTTCGGCGTGATCGCCAACGAAAGCGTGCCGTTCTGCCGCACCTGTTCGCGGCTGCGGTTGTCCTCCACGGGTTGGCTGCATGGGTGCTTGTCCTCAAGCAATCGCCACTACGTCGGCGATTTGCTGGACCAGCCGCGTCATCAGGCATTGCCGGCCCTGCAGGGCTTGCTGATGAAGGCCCTGGGTGACAAGCAGGAAGTGGCATTTTCCGGCGGCGCGACGGTCATGAAGATCATCGGCGGCTAAGTGTTGCCCTTCAAGATGGCGCAGAACCTGCATCTCACGCCCATTCGCCGGTTTTCCGTCACCGGCTTCTGGAGGATTAGGATGCGTAGTCTGGTTTTGCTGCTGGCGTCGTTGGCCCTGGGTGGGTGCATGACCGTCAGCGATATGGCCGAAGGCACTCGCTATCAGATGAGCGACGCCGGGTTGCTCGACCACAGCGATACTCGGCGTACCGCCTCGGTGCGCATACAACCGGACTCCTTTGTGTTTATCGCCCAGGGCGCCTTTGTGCCGCCGGGCAGCGCGTACCCACGGCCTAACGTAGTGGCCGAGGAAGCGTTCAACGGCTTCGTCGAGTATTTCCCCATGGTCCGTCGCGCGCGCCAACCGGAAGGTCTCGAGCAGGCCATGGCCGAAGCTCGCGAGGCGGGTGCTCACTACCTGCTGTATTGCCGCTTTGCGGCAGCCGATGACCGTATCGGCAACGCCGACGAGTGGACCGATCAGCAAGCCCTGGACCGCCTGGGTCTGGACAGCGGCGTGATACAGGTCATGTTGATCGAGACCAGCACCCAGTATTTGATTGATACTGCGCGTATTCGCAGTCGTGGCGGTTTACTGACGTTCCACGACACATCGCCACAAGATCTGATTGCCCGCCCTCTGGCGCAATACGCCCGGGGCTTGCTGGGCATGAGCAATCAGTAGACCCGAGGAGAACCCCATGACCGATTCCGCCAAGGCCAATGATCTATTGGCCCAACTGCCCAAGGGCAAGGGGCCGGCGCCGGTGCATCTATGGAACCCGGATTTCTGCGGCAATATCGACATGCGCATTGCCCGCGACGGCACCTGGTTCTACCAGGGCACGCCTATCGGGCGAAAGCCGATGGTCAAGTTGTTCTCCAACATCATTCGCCGCGATGGTGATGAATATTTTCTGGTTACACCGGTGGAAAAAGTCGGGATAACCGTCGATGACGCGCCTTTTGTCGCCGTTACGCTAGACGTGCAAGGGCAGGGCGAAAGCCAGGTATTGCGTTTCACCACCAACGTCGACGAGCAGGTCGAGGCCGGTCTTGAGCATCCGCTGCGGGTGGTGATCGACCCCGTCACTCACGAGCCTGCGCCTTATCTGCGGGTACGCACCAACCTTGAAGCCCTCGTGCATCGCAACGCGTTCTACCAATTGGTGGAGCTGGCCGTGAGCCGTCCGATCAACGGTCAGAGCTGGCTTGGCGTATGGAGTTGCGGGGAGTTTTTCCCCATCGGCCTGGAGCCCTGAGGCCGATTCTGTCTTCACCCTGAAATAATTCCCTTGCTGTAAACCACGACTTTCGGGTATCAATTTGTACATGATTAGACATGTTCGATTTGATAAGAAAAAACGCGTCGTCGACGAGCTCATCCGCCGTATCGAAGGTGGGGTGATGGTCGATGGTTTCCTGTTGCCGGGCGAGCACCAATTAGCCGAGGAATTTGCGGTCAGCCGTGGCACGCTGCGCGAAGCGCTGGCTGAGCTTAAACGCCGCAACTACATCGCCACCCAGAGCGGCGTCGGCTCCATCGTCACCTTTGACGGCATGGTGCTCGACCAACGCAGCGGTTGGGCCCAGGCCCTGGCAGATACGGGCGCCCAGGTGAGCACCGACATCCTGCGTTTCGAAGCTGTGGCCCGCCCGGACCTGTCCAGCCGCTTCGGCACTGACCAATTCATTGCCCTCGACCGCCGCCGGCTCACGGCTGACGGTACCGCCGTCTCCCTGGAGCGCTCGTTGATGCCTGCTTCTGGCGGCCTGGAAAGCCTGCCCCGCACTGGCCTGATCGACAATTCCCTGACCATCACCCTGGCTGCCTACGGCTATGTGGGCGCCGAGGGTGACCAATGGATGGGTGCCGAGCCCCTGAGCGATAAAGACGCCGAATTACTCGGACGCCCCTCCGGCGCTGTCTTTCTCAAGGCGTCGCGCACCACCTATGACCGCCGCGAGCGTTTCATGGAGCATGTCGAAAGCGTGCTCGACCCGCTGCATTTTCGTCTGCACCTGCAGTTTGGAGCTTCAAAATGACCCGGGAAAATCGCGCACTCGGTGCCTTCTACGGCCTTGCCCTGGGCGACGCCTTGGGTATGCCTACTCAGTCCTTGAGCCGAGAGCAGGTGCAAAAACGCTTCGGCGCTATCACCACCCTGGAAGACGCTGGCGCCGACCAACCGATTGCCCCGAACATGCCAGCCGGTTCCATCACCGATGACACCGAGCAGGCCATCCTGGTCGGGCAGTTGCTGGTGGAAGGCCAAGGCGGCATCGAACCCACTGTGCTTGCCCAGCGCCTGATCGAGTGGGAAGCGGTGATGCGCGCCAAGGGCTCCCAGGACTTGCTCGGGCCTTCCACTAAACGGGCCATCGACATGATCCTCGCCGGTCACACGCCCGAAGAATCCGGGCGCTACGGCACCACCAATGGCGCCGCCATGCGCATCACCCCGGTGGGCATCGCCGCCGATGTCAGCGACACGGCGCGGTTTATCCAGGCAGTGATCCAGGCCTGCCAGGTCACCCATAACACCAGCCTGGGCATCTCCAGTGCCGCGGCCGTGGCAGCGGTGGTCTCGGCGGGCATCAACGGCGTGGACCTGGGCGAAGCCCTGAACATCGGCACGCAGGTCGCCCAGCAGGCCGAAAGCCATGGGCACTGGATTGCCGGTGGGCGCATTTCTACCCGCATCAGTTGGGCTCGCACCCTGAGCGTCGGCAGCGGCGACAAAACGCTGTTTGCTGACCTGCTCTACGAATTGATCGGCACTTCGGTCGCCTCCCAGGAATCGGTGGTGGTGTCGTTTGCCCTGGCGCAGCAAGTCGCGTCGGGCGACCTGGATGCCTTCGAGGCCTTATGCCTGGCCGCCAGCCTGGGAGGCGACACCGACACCATCGCTGCGATCCTCGGTGCCATGCTGGGGGCGTGCCTGGGGATGCAGTGCTGGCCTGAGGCGTTGATCAAGCAGGTCAAGCAGGTCAATGGCCTGGACTTGCAGCCGCTGGTCCACGGGTTGCTTACGTTGCGCTAAGCACTGCAGAGCCAGCTCCGACAATAAAAAATGCCGAGTCAGGAAGACGGGCAAAAGAGCTGACTCGCTGCCACAACCACAACAATACAGGCACCAGGAGCACCTTTTCATGAGCAGCACCTCTTCCGGCCAAAGCGCCGGGCAACTGGAAACACGCGGCATCGAACCGGTCCCGGAAGGCGAGTGCAACGGCCATCCGCTGCAACTGTTCTGGGTGTGGTTCGCCGCTAATATCAGCATCCTTGGTTTGCCGCTCGGCGCGACGTTGGTAGCGTTTCGGGGCTTGGCCATCTGGCAGGCGATCATCGTCGCAATCCTCGGCGCCGCCGGTTCCTTTGCGGTGGTGGGCATCATCTCCATTGCCGGCCGCCGTGGTCGCGCACCCAGCCTGACCTTGTCCCGCGCCATCTTCGGCGTGCGCGGCAATATCGGCCCCACGCTGGTGTCGCTGATGTCGCGCCTGGGCTGGGAAACCGTCAACACCACCACCGCGGCCTTTGTGTTGCTGTCGTTGTGTTCGATCCTGTTCGGCTCTGCGGTGGAGGCAAAAAGCGCGCCGCTGCTCACCCTGATTTTCATCGCCATCTTCGTGTTGCTGACCCTGGCCGTATCCGGCCTCGGCCATGCCACCTTGCTGGTGATCCAGAAGTGGGCCACCTACGTGTTCGGTGGCCTGAACATTCTGGTGGGCGGCTTCCTTTGCGCCACCATCGACTGGAACGCGGTGTTCAACGCCACACCCGCGCCGTTAAGCGCGATGATCATTGGCGTGGGCACCATGGCCGCGGGCACCGGTATCGGTTGGGCCAACGCCGGTGCCGACATGTCGCGCTACCAGCACCGCAGCGTCAAGGCCGCGCGCCTGGTGGCCTCCGCTGCGTTTGGCGCGGGCATTCCGCTGGTGCTGCTGATCACCCTCGGCGGCCTGCTGTCGGTGGGTAACAATGACCTGGCGTCGGCCACTGACCCGATCATCGCGATCCGCGACATGCTACCGACCTGGATGGCCGTGCCTTACCTGATCACCGCGTTCGGCGGGCTGCTGCTGTCGAACAACCTGTCGGTGTATTCGGCCGGTCTCACCACCCTGACCCTGGGCTTGAAGGTAAAGCGCGTACATGCGGTGATCGTCGATATCGTAGCGATCTTTGCCGGCTCGATTTACTTCATGCTGATCGCCGACAGCTTTTATGGCCCGTTCATCACCTTCATTTCGCTGCTGGCGGTGCCGATCACGGCGTGGGTCGGAATCTTCGTGGTCGACCTGATTCACCGTCATTACTACAGCCCCAAGGACCTGCTGGACGTCAGCCCGAGCAGCGCCTATTGGTATCGCGGCGGTGTGGAATGGCGGGCGTCTGGCGCCTGGGCGCTGGCTATTGTGCTGGGTTTGAGCTTCACCACCATCGGCACCACCGCTGAAAACATCTGGTTCGCCGGGCCGTTGTCCGATTCCTGGCTGGGCCATAACGGCCTGGGTTGGATTGTCACTTTCCTGGTGGCCGGCGGAATGTATGCAGTACTGGGCGGCGCATCTGACCGTCGTCCGGCCTTGGTAGAGAGTCCCAATGTCTAGATTGCTGCACACCGGCCAGGTCATCGTCGACCTGGTCATGGCCCTCGACACCCTGCCGGCAACCGGCGGCGACGTGCTGGCCAAATCCGCCAGTTTCGAAGCCGGTGGCGGCTTTAACGTGATGGCCGCCGCACGGCGCAATGGCTTGCCGGTGATTTACCTGGGCCGCCACGGCCACGGGCGCTTCGGCGACCTGGCGCGCGCGGCGATGCAGGCCGAGGGCATTGAGATGGCCTTGGCGGCCAGCGGCGACAAAGACACCGGCTTGTGCGTGTCTCTGACCGAGGCCAGTACTGAGCGCACCTTCATTTCCCATATCGGCGCCGAGGGTGAACTGAGTGCTGAAGACTTGGCCCGGGTCGTACCGCATGCCGACGACTACGTATACGTCAGTGGTTACAGCTTGCTGCTTGAAGGCAAGGCCCGGCCGCTGATCGACTGGTTGCTGGCGTTGCCGCGGGAGATCGTGGTGGTGTTCGATCCGGGACCGCTGGTCAAGGCCCCGGATTCGGCCTTGATGCGTGCGTTATTGCCGCGTATCGACATCTGGACCAGTAATGGTCCTGAAGCCCTGGCGTTCACGGGGGCCAGAGATATCGCTGGCGCGTTGCCGCAATTGACGCGCCATTTGCCTGTAAAGACGCTGTTAGTGGTGCGCGATGGGCCGAATGGCTGCTGGGTAGGGCATGCGGACGAGATCGAACAGGTGAGGGGGTTCAAGGTGCAGGCGGTGGATAGCAATGGCGCAGGGGATGCACATGCAGGGGTGTTTATTGCTGGGTTGGCGAAGGGCTTGAAGCCGGTTGACGCAGCACGTCGAGCGAATGCGGCAGCGGCACTGGCGGTAACGCGTTGGGGGCCGGCAACTGCCCCAGGTACGGCTGAGGTCGACGCTTTAGTCTCTGAATAAAACGAGGTTCAAAAATGTGGGAGAGTTAGCGCGAATCATCGCGCCGCCCCTCCCACATTTTGCGTCAACTTTATTGACGGGTTTCTTCTTCCTGCTTGCGCGCCTCATCCACACCGGACGCGGTCAGCTTGATCGGCAGGTTCAACGAGTATTCACCGGCGTCGTCGGTGGTCACATGCCCATCCTTGATCAGCCCGCGGTCTTGCAGGAACGCCAAGACACTGGCGACTTCTTTTTCACCGCGGTAATTGTCCAGCACCTCCTTGCCCAGGCCTTGCGGGTGAGCGTGCAGCAGGCGGGTGAGGACTTCTTTTTCAAGGTTTCTATCGACGTTCATGCGTACCTCTTCACTGGGAAATGATCGGGTGTTGGTCGTGCTATGGGTGTATCAAGGCGCGGGTTGTTTCGGTGCGCCTGGGACGTTCGAGTCGTCACCTTTATTGATGTTGGGTTGGTTGATAGCTGGGCCCATTTTGCCGTTGCCGACGGCAGCAGGTGCCTGGCGTTGTGTGTCATTGCCCTGGGTGCGAGGGTCAGCGCCCGGTTGAATAATTGCACCGCCATTGGTGTCTTGGCCGGTACCCATCGAGTCCAGGGATTCCTGGGTGGCCGGATTTGGCGAGCTATCGACTGGATCAGTCTTGCCGGTCGACGAGGTGGCAGCAAATGCACTCAGCGACGCGGCAGACAACAGGCCGGTGAGGGCGAGGGCAGCAAATTTGGAATTTTTCATGAGGGTGTCTCCATATGATTAATGTCCTTACCCTGTATTGGTCCGCGCGCATTTGCCGATCGTGCCTTGATGGCGACGAACGGTGCTGCGCTGGCTGTAAGTTTTTGTGTGCCAGTTGCGGGAATTGCGCTGCAATCGGTCATCAAACCGCCTTAGTATGTGGGCTTTGAATTTGCCCAAGGCTCGCCCATGACCATCGAGATTCGCCCCGCCGTGCCCAGCGATGCTGCGCAGATCCTGACCTTTATCACCGAGCTGGCCGAGTACGAGAAAGCCCGGCATGAGGTGATTGCCAGCGTGGTGGATATCGAACGCAGCCTGTTCAGCGAAGGCGCCACGGCCCATGGCCTGATGTGTCTGCGTGACGGGCTGCCGATTGGTTTTGCGGTGTTCTTTTTCAGCTATTCCACCTGGCTGGGCAGCAATTGCCTGTACCTGGAAGACCTCTACATCAACCCGGAACAACGCGGCGGCGGGGCAGGCAAAAAGCTGTTGCGCCACTTGGCCAAGATCGCCTGTGACAACGGTTGCGGGCGGTTTGAATGGAGCGTGCTGGATTGGAATGAGCCGGCGATTGCCTTCTATAAATCCATCGGCGCCCAGCCGCAGGAAGAGTGGGTGCGTTATCGCATGGAAGGCGAAGCGTTGCGCGACTTCGCCGTAGGCTGACGCTCCCTTCTTTAAATACCGAAGATCGAATGTGGGAGCGGGCTTGCTCGCGAATGCGGTGTATCAGTCAACCGATGTGTGGCTGACACACCGCATTCGCGAGCAAGCCCGCTCCCACATTTTTTTGAATTTATTCCAATATATGGGATGTAAATTTATATATTGAGATATTTCAAATGATGGGTTTATAGTCGCCTGCATCAGCACTCACTACCAAAAATAAAACAGGTGAAGCGATGCAGTCACAACCGTTGGCCTTACCCGCCGTGCCCGAGCCGACTTACGGCGAGCGACTGAAGAACAAGGTGGTGATCATTACCGGCGCCGCCCAAGGTATTGGCGAGGCGATCGTCGCCTGTTTCCAGGCCCAGCAGGCCCGGTTGATCATTGCCGATATCCAGGGCGAAAAAGTCGAGAAGGTCGCCGCCCATTGGCGCGAACGCGGCGCCCAGATCTATGCGCAACCCGTCGATATCACCTCCAAGGATCAATGGCAGGCGCTGGTCAACCTGGCCATCGAGCGCTTTGGCCGCGTGGATGTGTTAGTCAACTGCGCGGGCGTCAATGTGTTCCGTGACCCCCTGGAGATGACCGACGACGACTGGCGTCGCTGCTTCGCCATCGACCTCGACGGCGCCTGGTACGGCTGCCGCTCGGTGTTGCCGCACATGATCGAGCAGGGCATCGGCAACATCATTAATATTGCCTCCACCCATTCCAGCCACATCATTCCCGGCTGCTTTCCATACCCCGTCGCCAAGCATGGCCTGCTCGGCCTCACCCGTGCCCTGGGCATCGAATACGCGCCCAAGGGCATTCGCGTGAACGCCATCGCTCCCGGCTACATCGAAACCCAACTCAACGTCGATTACTGGAACGGCTTCCCTGACCCCCACGCCGAACGCCAGCGCGCGTTCGACCTGCACCCGCCCAAACGCATCGGCCAGCCCATTGAGGTGGCGATGACGGCGCTGTTCCTGGCGACCGACGAGGCGCCCTTTATCAATGCCACCTGCCTGATGATCGATGGCGGACGTTCTGTGATGTACCACGACTAAATCGTTTTCCAATAACAAGAAGGAGGTGGTTCATGCTTAAGAAGACACTCGGCACCCTGGCGTTTGCGATGGCGTTCAGCGGCTTCGTATCGGCGCAAGAGGTGAAGATCGGCTTTTTGGTCAAGCAGGCCGAAGAGCCCTGGTTCCAGACCGAATGGGCGTTTGCTGAAAAAGCCGGCAAGGACCAGGGCTTCACGGTGATCAAGATCGCCGTGCCCGACGGTGAGAAAACCCTGTCGGCCATCGACACGCTGGCGGCCAACGGCGCCAAGGGTTTTGTGATCTGCCCGCCGGACGTGTCCCTGGGGCCGGCGATCATGGCCAAGGCCAAGCTCAATGATTTGAAAGTGCTGGCAGTGGACGACCGCTTCGTCGACGCCAAGGGCAAGCCCATGGAAGACGTGCCCTACGTCGGCCTGGATGCCTACAAGATCGGCCAGAAACAGGGCGAAGCCATGGCCGCCGAAGCGAAAAAACGCAACTGGGACTGGAAAGAAACCTACGCCGTCATCAACACCTTCGATGAGTTGGAAACCGGCAAGAAACGCACCGACGGTTCGGTCGAAGGGCTCAAGGCCGCAGGCCTGCCGGCTGACCATATCCTGTTCAGCGCGCAGAAAACCCTCGACGTACCCGGCAGCATGGACTCCACCAACTCGGCATTGGTGAAACTGCCCGGCAGTGCGAAAAACCTGATCATCGGTGGCATGAACGACAGCACGGTGCTCGGCGGTGTGCGCGCGACTGAAAGCGCCGGCTTCAAGGCGGCCAATGTGATCGGCGTTGGCATCAACGGTACTGACGCCATCGAAGAACTCAAGAAGTCCGATACCGGTTTCTACGGCTCGATGCTGCTGAGCCCTGACGCCTCGGGCTACAAAACTGCCACTGCGATGTTCGAGTGGGTGACTAAAGGCACCGAGCCGGCCAAGTTCACCGCGTTGGATAACGTCACCCTGATCACCCGCGCCAACTTCAAGGAAGAGTTGAGCAAAATCGGTCTGTGGAAATGACCGCCGCGGCCCTGCGTTTCAACGGCATTGGCAAGGAGTTTCCCGGGGTCAAGGCGCTGGCGCAGATCAGCTTCGAAGCGCGGCCGCACTCGGTGCACGCGCTGATGGGCGAGAACGGCGCGGGCAAGTCGACCTTGCTGAAAATCCTCGGCGGCGCCTACTTGCCGAGCAGCGGTACGGTGCAGATCGGCGATCAGACCATGGCCTTCAAAAACGCTGCCGACAGCATCGCCAGCGGGGTCGCGGTGATCCATCAGGAACTGCATCTGGTGCCGGAAATGAGCGTGGCGGAAAACCTCTTCCTTGGGCATCTGCCGACGCGCTTTGGGGTGGTCAATCGTGGTCTGCTACGCCAGCAGGCGCTGGCCTGTCTCAAGGGCCTGGCCGATGAGATCGATCCCGACGAGAAGCTCGGACGCTTGTCCCTGGGCCAGCGCCAACTGGTGGAAATCGCCAAGGCGCTGTCCCGTGGCGCCAACGTGATCGCCTTCGATGAACCCACCAGCAGTCTGTCGGCACGGGAAATCGATCGCCTGATGGCGATCATCACGCGCCTGCGCGATGAAGGCAAAGTGGTGCTCTACGTCTCCCACCGCATGGAAGAGGTATTTCGTATCTGCGATGCGGTGACGGTGTTCAAGGACGGCCGCTACGTGCGCACTTTCGATGACATGAGCGCGCTGACCCACGACCAGTTGGTGACTTGCATGGTCGGTCGCGATATTCAGGACATCTACGACTACCGCCCACGCGAACACGGCGAGGTGGCGCTCAAGGTCGATGGCCTGCTCGGCCCGGGCCTGCGTGAACCGGTCAGCCTGCACGTGCACAAGGGCGAGATTCTTGGCCTGTTTGGCTTGGTCGGCGCCGGGCGTACGGAGTTGTTTCGCCTGCTCAGCGGATTGGAGCGGGCCACGGCGGGCCAGTTGCAATTGTGCGGGCAAGCGCTGCACTTGCGTTCGCCCCGCGACGCCATTGGCGCCGGTGTGCTGCTGTGCCCGGAGGACCGTAAGAAGGAAGGCATTATCCCGCTGTCCAGCGTGGCCGAAAACATCAACATCAGCGCCCGCGGCGCCCATGCCACCTTCGGCTGGCTACTGCGCGATGACTGGGAGAAGGGCAACGCCGACCGGCAAATCAAGGCCATGAAAGTCAAGACGCCGAATGCCGAGCAGAAAATCATGTACCTCTCCGGCGGCAATCAGCAGAAGGCCATTCTTGGCCGCTGGCTGTCGATGCCGATGAAGGTCTTGCTGCTGGACGAGCCCACGCGTGGTATCGACATCGGCGCCAAATCGGAGATCTACCAGATCATCCATAACCTGGCAGCCGGCGGTATTGCGGTAATCGTGGTGTCCAGCGACCTGATGGAAGTGATGGGCATTTCCGACCGCATCCTGGTGATGAGCGAAGGCGCCTTGACCGGTGAATTGCCCCGCGCGCAAGCGGATGAAGCGCGGCTACTGCAACTGGCGCTCCCGCGTTCGCGGGCTTGAAGAATAAGAGGGGTTGGGTATGTCTGAGGTAAAAACTGCAAAGGGCTTCTGGCCGGGTTTCAACCAGCGCAAATTTCTTGATGACTGGGTGATGCTATTGGCGGCGTTGGGCATTTTTGTGCTCAGCGCGGTGTTTATCGACAACTTCCTTTCGCCGCTGAACATGCGTGGACTGGGCCTGGCGATTTCCACCGTGGGCATCGCCGCGTGCACCATGTTGTTCTGTCTGGCGTCGGGGCATTTCGATTTGTCGGTGGGCTCGGTGATCGCCTGCGCCGGCGTGGTGGCGGGGATTGTGATCCGTGATACCGACAGCGTGGTACTCGGCGTATCGGCGGCCTTGGCGATGGGCCTGGTGGTGGGGCTGATCAACGGCATCGTGATTGCCAAGCTGCGCATCAATGCGTTGATTGCCACGTTGGCGACCATGCAGATCGTGCGCGGCCTGGCGTACATCTTCTCCAACGGCAAGGCGGTAGGGGTGATGGACGAAGGTTTCTTCGTGTTCGGCAACGGCCAACTGATGGGCGTGCCGGTGCCGATCATCATCACCGTGCTGTGTTTTGTGTTCTTTGGCTGGCTGCTCAATTACACCACCTATGGGCGCAACACCATGGCCATCGGCGGTAACCAGGAGGCCGCGTTACTCGCTGGGGTCAACGTTGACCGCACCAAGATCATCATCTTTGCCGTGCACGGTTTGATCGGCGCGCTGGCCGGGGTGATCCTTGCCTCGCGCATGACCTCGGGCCAGCCGATGATCGGCCAGGGTTTCGAGCTGACGGTGATCTCCGCCTGTGTGCTGGGCGGTGTGTCGTTGAGCGGCGGCATTGGCATGATCCGCCATGTGATTGCCGGGGTGCTGATCCTGGCGATCATCGAGAATGCGATGAACCTGAAGAACATCGACACGTTTTACCAGTATGTGATTCGTGGTTCGATCCTGTTGCTGGCTGTCATCATCGACCGCATGAAGCAACGCTGAGTTATGCAAAGTTATGCCATGTGAAGGCTAAATGTGGGAGGGGGCTTGCTCCCGATAGCTGAGTGTCAGTCACTGCATCTGTAACTGACCCACCGCTATCGGGAGCAAGCCCCCTCCCACATTGGATCTCCTGTGTCCAGGAGAGCGGCATTTGCCATAATGGCCCCGCTTTTTTTACTTATAGGCCGAGATATGCAGGAAAACGCCCACACCCCCGTCAAAGACGCCGCCCCCACTGGCACCCAGACCCTGTTACGCGGCCTGGGCGTGGTGCAAGCGGTGGCGGCTGGTGCGCGGGATTTGAAAGAGATCGCCCGGCGCATCGGCACCACCCGCAGCACGACGCACCGCCTGGCCAGTTGCCTGGTGGAAGAGCGTTACCTGCGTGTGGTGCCGCAAGTCGGTTACCTGCTGGGGCCGAAGCTGATCGAGTTGGGGTTTCAGGCCCGCGAAGAGCTGCCGTTGGTGAACCTGGCGGTGCCGTACCTGGACGAGCTGTCCGCCCTCACTGGCGACACTATCCACCTGGCGATCCGTGAGTACGACGACGTGCTTTACCTGCACAAGAACCCCGGCCGCAATGGCCCGGAAATGCGCTCGCGGGTCGGCCATCGCATGCCGTTGGCGCGCACCGGCATCGGCAAGGCGTTGTTGTTGGATGATTCGCCGCAGGAGTGGCAGCGTTTGTACCAAGTCAGCTTGCCGGCGGCCGGCAAAAGCCTGCAATGGCCGCAGCACCCGGAGCAATCCTGGCCGCAGTTCGAGCAGCGCATGCGTGAATACGTAGAGGGCGGTTACGCGTTCGACCTGGAAGACAACGAACCGTCGATCCGCTGCGTGGCGGCCCCGGTGCGCGATGCCAGCGGGCGCATTGTCGCCGGCATCAGCGTCGCCAGTACCGTGCCCTACATGCCGCTGGAGAAAATGGCCGAGCTGATCCCTGTGATCAAACAGGTCGCAGCCCGGCTGTCAGCGGAGTTGGGCGCGAAAGCCTGATCAGGCTTTCAGGCTCGCCATGTCGATGACAAAGCGGTACTTCACGTCACCGGCAATCATGCGGGCGTAAGCCTCGTTGATCTGGCGAATGTCGAGCATTTCGATGTCGCAGGTGATGTTGTGCTCGGCGCAGAAATCCAGGACTTCCTGGGTTTCGGCAATGCCGCCGATCAGCGAACCGGCCAACACTTTACGGCCCAGCACCAGCTTGGCGGCATTCACCGGCGGGTCCACCGGCTCGATCAAACCGACCAGGATATGCACGCCGTCAAAGCGCAGCACGTCGAGGTAGGGGTTCAGGTCGTGTTGCACCGGGATGGTGTCCAGCAGGAAGTCGAAGTGCCCGGCAGCGGCTTTCATCTGCTCGGCATCAGTGGACACAATCACATGGTCGGCACCCTGGCGGCGGCCTTCTTCAGCCTTGCTCGCGGAGCGAGTGAACAGCGTGACTTCGGCGCCCATGGCCTTGGCGAACTTGATGCCCATGTGGCCGAGGCCGCCCATGCCGAGAATCCCGACTTTATCGCCGGCTTTTACGCCGTAGTGCTTGAGCGGCGAGTAGGTGGTGATGCCTGCGCACAGGATCGGCGCGGCGCTGGCCAGGTCGAGCCTGGCCGGAATTTTCACCACGAAGTGCTCGCTGACCACGATGCTGTCGGAGTAGCCGCCCATGGTGTTGCTGCCATCCACGCGGTCCGGGGTAGCGTAGGTCATGGTCGGGCCTTCGAGGCAGTATTGCTCGAGGTCTGACGTGCAGGCTTCGCAGTGGCGGCACGAATCAACCATACAGCCGACGCCGACCAGGTCGCCGACTTGATGCGCGGTGACGTTGGCGCCTACGGCGGTGACCTTGCCGACAATCTCATGGCCTGGCATCAGCGGGTAAACGGCGATGCCCCACTCGTTGCGCGCCTGGTGGATGTCGGAGTGGCACACGCCGCAGTAGAGGATCTCGATGGCTACGTCATCGGCGCGCGGGCTGCGGCGTTCAAACGACATAGGGGCGAGGGGAGTGGTGGCCGACTGGGCGGCATAACCGATGGCGGTGTACATGGTGAAAACCTCGCAAAAGCAGTGACAGATGAGGCGGGCCATTCTCCGCGCCACCCCCTGATGCGGCCATGGCGATTGCTCCGAGTCTCATGCCTATTCGTCCGGGAGTGCCATGGGTTTGGATGCATCGGCGGCCAGACCTGCGATGATGCTCTCATCCCTTATTCGCGAAGTTTTTTGCCATGCTGTTGACCCGCCATGTTGATGCCAACGCCACGCTGGTTTCCCTGATCGAGGGGCTGACGTCCCGCGATGGTTTCTCCCCGACCCACCTGCCGGGCGTACAAGTGCTGCGCGCCAGTTGTGACGTAGCGCGTGGCCCGCAGATCTACGAGCCGAGCCTGATGTTCGTGGCTCAAGGCAGCAAGGTCGCCTACCTGGGCCCGCGTACGCTGGAGTATGGCGCCGGCCATTACCTGATCCAGGCGATGCCGGTGCCGTTCGAGTGCGAGACGTTCGCCATGGCGCCCAGTGCACCGCTGCTGGGCGTGACCGTGGGCATTGATCGTGTGGTGCTGGGTGAATTGGTGATGGCCATGGGCATGCAGGCCGGGCCGCCGCCGACCGCGCAAACCCTGGAGTCGATGAGTTCGGTGGTCTTGGATGACGCCATGCGCGGCTGCGTCGAACGGCTGCTGCAGTGCCTGCACGATCCATTGGAAAGCCGGATTATGGGCCCGGCGCGGGTGCGCGAATTATTGTTCACCGCCTTGCGCGGCCCGCAGGCCGATGTGCTGCGTGCGTTGGTGGAACAGCAAGGGCAGTTCTCGCGAATCGCCACGTCGTTGAATCACCTGCATGCCCATTACGCCGAGCCGCTGAATATCGAGACGTTGGCCGGTTATGCGCATATGAGTGCCTCGACCTTTCATGAACACTTCAAGCGTTGCACGCTGTTGTCGCCGGTGCAGTACTTGAAGCGTTTACGCTTGCTCAAGGCTCAGCAGTTGCTGCTGGTGGAGGGCATGGGCGTGGCGCAGGCGGCGCATAGCGTGGGGTATCAGAGTACGTCGCAGTTCAGTCGGGAATACAAACGCTATTTCCTGCGTAACCCGGGCGAAGAGCGGGTTGCCTAGTCATTTCAAGCAAAAGCACAATCCAAATGTGGGAGGGGGCTTGCTCCCGATTGCGGTGTATCAGCTACAGATTTGCTGACTGATCCACTGCAATCGGGAGCAAGCCCCCTCCCACATTTGATTTGTGTCGCCCATAAAAAAGGCTCCCAATTGGGAGCCTCCGTTGGTTTACATATTCGGGTAAGTCGGCCCGCCCGCACCTTCCGGTGTCACCCAGGTAATGTTCTGCGAAGGGTCCTTGATGTCACAGGTCTTGCAGTGCACACAGTTCTGGGCGTTGATCTGGAAGCGCTTCTCGCCGTCTTCCTTGGTGATCACTTCATAGACGCCAGCCGGGCAGTAGCGCTGCGCCGGTTCATCGTAGAGTGGCAGATTGGTGCCGATCGGGATGCTCGGGTCCTTGAGCTTCAAGTGGCACGGTTGTTCTTCTTCGTGGTTGGTACCGGAGATGAACACCGAACTTAGCTTGTCGAAGCTCAGCTTGCCGTCGGGTTTGGGGTAGTCGATCTTCTTGCAGTCTTTGGCCAGCTTGAGGCAGGCGTAGTCCGGCTTGGTGTCGTGCAGGGTGAACGGCATCTTGCCGCCCAGGATGTTCTGGTCGAACCAGTTGAAGCCTGCACCGATGATCGGGCCGAACTTATGCATCGCCGGGCCGAAGTTGCGGCTGGCGAACAGCTCTTCGTAGAGCCAGCTGGCTTTGAAGCTGTCGACGTAGTTGGTCAGCTCATCGCCGCCTTCGGAGTCGGCCAGCAGGCGCTCGGCCACCGCATCGGCGGCCAGCATGCCGGACTTCATTGCCGTGTGGCTGCCTTTGATCTTGGCCACGTTCATGGTGCCCAGGTCGCAGCCGATCAATGCGCCGCCCTTGAACACCATCTTTGGCAGCGAGTTGATACCGCCTTTGGCCAGGGCACGGGCGCCGTAGCTGACGCGCTTGCCGCCTTCCAGGTACTGGGCCAGCACCGGGTGGTGCTTGAGGCGCTGGAACTCATCGAACGGCGACAGGAAGGTGTTGCTGTAGGACAGGTCGACGATCAGGCCGACCACCACCTGGTTGTTTTCCAGGTGATAGAGGAACGAACCACCGGTGTTCTCGTTGCTCATGATGTCCAGCGGCCAGCCGGCGGTGTGTACCACCAGGCCTGGTTGATGCTTGGCCGGGTCGATCTCCCAGATTTCCTTCAGGCCGATGCCGTAGTGCTGGGCGTCGGCGTCGCTGTCCAGGTTGAAGCGCTGGATCAGTTGCTTGCCGATGTGGCCCCTGCAACCTTCGGCGAACAGCGTGTACTTGCCACGCAGTTCCATGCCCGGGGTGTACACGCCTTCTTTGGGCTTGCCTTCGCGGTCGACGCCGAGGTCACCGGTGATGATCCCGCGTACCACGCCGTTCTCGTCGAACAGGGCTTCCTGGGCGGCAAAGCCTGGGTAGACTTCCACGCCCAGGTTCTCGGCCTGCTGGGCCAGCCAGCGGCACAGGTTGCCCAGGGAAATGATGTAGTTGCCTTCGTTGTGCATGGTCTTGGGCACAAAGAAGTCGGGAACCTTGGTGGAGGTATCGCTGCTGCGCAGTACATAGATGTCATCGCGCACCACCGGAGTGTTGAGCGGGGCGCCGAGTTCTTTCCAGTCCGGGAACAGTTCGTTCAGGGCACGGGGTTCAAACACGGCACCGGAGAGGATATGCGCGCCAACTTCGGAGCCTTTCTCGACCACGCAGACGCTGATTTCCTTACCGGCTTCGGCGGCCTTCTGCTTCAGTCGGCAGGCGGCAGACAGGCCAGCCGGGCCAGCGCCGACGATGACCACGTCGAATTCCATGTATTCGCGTTCCACAGGCTATCTCCTACTCAAGGCTCAACAGGCTTTTTTTTCTAATGGGTGGAGGTTCGGTGTGGTTCTGCTCAACGGCAGCACCCACCTGTCTCTCTAGGTGGCGCATTATATATAGACCACTGGCAGCGTCCAATACAAACGTTTGTTTGAATTGCCCGCAGCCTAGGTAAATCAAAGCAACGGGGCTTATGACTGACCATTTTGCCGTATTGACCAGAATAGGCGTTCCGGTCAAGATACGGTCGGTTTTGCGCTTCCCGTAGGCAGACTGCAGGTTTCAAGAGCACGTCCAAAGACAGGCCCAAGCTAAAAAGGTGACGCGCACCCAGACGAAGGGGCGCAGTTTACACGCCGCGATAAAGAATGACCTCTCAGTCACCACTGACGAACGGTCGTCACTTCCCGTGTGCAAGGCCACTGCCGAGGTCTTTGGAGGTGCCCTTGTGTGCCGATGAGCATCAACCGCCAGGTTCGCCTAGGCGACTTTCTTTTCACCGGAGAGTAACGAGGAATCCATGAAGGTTCTTGTAGCTGTCAAACGCGTTGTCGATTACAACGTGAAAGTTCGCGTCAAGGCGGACAATTCCGGCGTCGACCTTGCTAACGTCAAGATGTCGATGAACCCTTTCTGCGAAATCGCTGTGGAAGAAGCCGTACGCCTGAAAGAGAAAGGCGTCGCGACTGAAATCGTCGTGGTCTCCATCGGTCCGACTACTGCCCAAGAGCAGTTGCGTACCGCCCTGGCATTGGGCGCCGACCGCGCCATCCTGGTCGAGTCCGCTGAGGAGCTGACTTCCCTGGCCGTTGCCAAGTTGCTCAAAGCCGTTGTTGACAAGGAACAGCCTCAGCTGGTGATCCTTGGCAAACAAGCCATCGACAGCGACAACAACCAGACTGGCCAGATGCTGGCTGCACTGACCGGTTATGGCCAGGGCACCTTCGCTTCGAAAGTCGAAGTGAACGGCGACAGCGTAGCGGTGACCCGTGAAATCGACGGCGGCGCACAGACGGTTTCCCTGAAACTGCCTGCCATCGTCACCACCGACCTGCGTTTGAACGAGCCGCGCTATGCGTCCCTGCCAAACATCATGAAAGCCAAGAAGAAGCCTCTTGAAGTGCTGACTCCGGACGCTTTGGGCGTTTCCACCGCCTCCACCAACAAGACCGTCAAAGTCGAAGCGCCGGCTGCACGCAGCGCGGGCATCAAGGTCAAGTCGGTGGCTGAACTGGTCGAGAAACTGAAAAACGAAGCGAAGGTAATCTAAAAATGACTATCTTGGTAATCGCTGAACACGACAACAAGGTACTGGCCCCGGCCACCCTGAACACCGTAGCCGCAGCCGCTAAAATCGGTGGCGACATTCACGTATTGGTCGCTGGCCAAGGCGCTGGCGCCGTGGCTGAAGCCGCTGCGAAAATCGCGGGCGTGAGCAAAGTCCTGAACGCCGACAATGCCGCCTACGCGCATCAGTTGCCAGAAAACGTTGCCCCGCTGGTTGCAGAGCTGGGCGCTGGCTACAGCCACATCCTGGCTGCCGCGACGTCCAACGGCAAAAACATCCTGCCACGTGTTGCCGCGCAGCTGGACGTTGACCAGATCTCCGAGATCATCTCGGTTGAAAGCGCAGACACCTTCAAGCGCCCGATCTATGCCGGTAACGCCATCGCCACCGTGCAATCCAACGCATCGGTCAAGGTCATCACTGTACGCGCCACCGGTTTCGACCCGGTTGCCGCCGAAGGTGGTTCGGCTGCCGTTGAAGCCGTCTCCGCTGCCCACGACGCTGGCACTTCCAGCTTTGTCGGTGAAGAGCTGGCCAAGTCGGATCGCCCTGAGCTGACCGCTGCCAAGATCGTCGTTTCCGGCGGCCGCGGCATGCAGAACGGTGACAACTTCAAGCACCTGTATGCCCTGGCCGACAAGCTGGGCGCTGCGGTCGGCGCTTCCCGCGCAGCCGTCGACGCAGGCTTCGTACCCAACGATATGCAGGTCGGCCAGACCGGCAAGATCGTTGCGCCACAGCTGTACATCGCGGTCGGTATTTCCGGCGCGATCCAGCACTTGGCCGGTATGAAAGACTCCAAGGTGATCGTCGCGATCAACAAGGACGAAGAAGCGCCGATCTTCCAGGTCGCCGATTACGGCCTGGTGGCGGACTTGTTCGAAGCCGTACCAGAGCTGGAGAAGCTGGTCTAATCCAGCTGCTTCACTTATAAAGAGCCCGGTCTTATGACCGGGTTTTTTTTTACTTATCAGGAGAACCTTGCCATGGCGTTGCGCCCCTGGACTTTACTGCTGGGCCTCACGCTGCTGCCGAGCCTGGCGTCCGCCGCCGGCAAGTGCGAGCGCCTGGTGATCACCGGCAGCCCGGACGCACCGCCCTTGCTGTGGCGCGACCCTCAGGACCCCACACACTTGATCGGTGCAACTGCCGACGTGCTGCAACAAGTGGGCAAGGACCTCGGGCTGAAAATCGACCTGCTCTACGGCGGCAAACGCTCCCTGGCCCTGGATGAGGCACGCAGCGGGCGTATGGACATCCTCGCCGACGCGCCGCTGAACCTCGGTGAGCTGGACAACTTCGACTACATCCATCCGGCGTTGATGCAGACCGATTACCTGGTCTGGACGCGCAAGGATTCGCCGCTGGCCTACACCACGGCGGCTGACCTGCACGGCCACAAGGGCGCGGTATCGGAGCGTGCCCGCCTGAGCGCTGAATTCGAAACCTTCGCCGGCCAGCAGCTCAACCTGCAACGCCTGCCGAACCTGACGCCAGCGTTCCAGAAGCTGTTGCTGGGGGAAGTGGACTATGTGCTGGCCGGGCGCTATTCCGGCATGGCCATGGCCCAGACCTTGGGCATGAGTAACGACTTGGTCGCCCATGAAGTGCCTGTCGATCAGCCTGGCCTGTACCTGGCGATTTCCCATAATTCGGCGTGCAATGATCCGTGGCTGCGCGGACAGCTGACCAAAAAGATGACAGAATTGCCCGCGTCCGGTGTCGCGCAAGCCGCGCTGCAGCGCAATCTGGAGCGCTGGAAAGCGCAATTGCAGCAACCCGTCGGCACCCCAACAAAGTAGGGATTTTCAGTGATTTTTCGACCTCTTTTCGCGGCCCTCGCCGTTGTCGCTCTGGCGGGATGTGCAGCCGATCCTGCGCCGAACGAACAAATGCGCCTGACCCAGCAAGCCTTGGAGCAAGCCACCGCGGTTGGCGTCAACACCGACGAATCGCCCGAACTGAAACTGGCCGAAGACAAATTCGCCAGGGCCCAGTCCAACATGGCCGACCAATCCTACAAGCACGCACGTATGCGGGCCGAACAGGCCGAGCTGGATGCGCGTCTCGCTGAAGCCAAAGTGCTGACCGCCAAAAGCCAGGAGCAATTGAACGTGCTCAATACCCGCATCACCCGCCTGCGCAAGCAACTGCAGCTGGGAGACGCGCAATGAGCCCGATGATCCGTGGTTTGGGCTGTGTGTTGCTGCTGGGCACTGCGGTACTGGGCGGGTGCGCCAGCCAACCCACCAGCGAGCAGGCGTTGCAACAGGCCGGCGATGACTTCCAGAAGGTTAAGGAAGACGCCAACGTGCTGCGCTTCGCGCCCAAGGATGTGATCCGCGCCGGAGAATCCCTGGCCCGTGCCGATCGCCTGTCCAGCTACTGGGGCAGCGGCGCCGACGTGGTGCATTACGCCTACCTGAGCCAACGCTACAGCGCCATCGCCCGCGAACACACCGAGCAGGGCCTCAATGCCGAACGCGGCACCCAGCTCGAGTTGGAGCGCCAGCGCCTGCAACTGGCCTTGCGCGAAAACAAGCTGGCCAGCGTGCAGCAACAGGGCAAATGGGTTGAAGCACAAATCGCGAGCCTCACCACCCAGACCGACCGTGGCCTGGTGATGACCCTGGGAGATGTGCTGTTCGACACCGGCGAAGCCGAACTGCAAAACTCGGCCAACCGTACCGTGCTGAAGATCGTGCAGTTCCTGCAACTGAACCCCAAGCGTCGAGTGCGCATCGAGGGCTACACCGACAACACCGGGGGCGAGCCGGAGAACCTGAAACTGTCCCGCGACCGTGCCCAATCGGTGGCAGACCTGCTGATGGACCTCGGTATCGACGACAAGCGTATCGAGGTCGAGGGTTATGGCGACCAATACCCGGTAGAAGCCAACGCCTCCGAGCGCGGCCGCGCGCAGAACCGCCGGGTGGAAATTGTGTTCTCTGACGAGAAGGGCCAACTGGGCGCTGCTCGCTGAGCGCCAGGCTCCGATTTAATGTGGGAGGGGGCATGCTCCCGATAGCGGTAGTTCAGTTGCAACATCTTTGACTGATACACCGTCATCGGGAGCAAGCCCTCTCCCACATTTTGTTAGGCGTACTCCCTTTACAGTTTTCGCTGTCACTCCCGCCCGCGCTCGACTATTGTGGCAACTGTCCCCGTACACTTCTAAACTGTGCCGGTATGTTTCACACAAAAATAAAATGCCCGTGTAATCGAGTGCTGCGTCATGACCAATCTGTTGCTTTACCAACGTATTGCCCAGCAACTGGCTGAGGACATCCGGCGCGGTGTCTACCAACCGGGGGAACGCGTGCCGTCGGTGCGCAAGATGAGTTCCCAGCTCAATGTGAGCCATGCCACGGTGCTGCAGGCCTACGCCAACCTGGAAGACCAGGGGCTGATCCGGGCGCGGCCGCAGTCGGGCTACTACGTACACCAGACCCCAGCACTCACGGCGCCGACGCCAGACATCGCACGGGTCGAGCGCCCAGGGTTGGTCACCCGCAGCAGTATCATCCAGCAGGTATTGGTCGAGTCGCGCCGAGAGGGGGTGTTCCCCTTGGGCGCTGCGGTGCCGAGTGTCGACTACCTTCCGGTGCGGGCGCTGCACCAGCAGTTGGCCAAGGTCACACGGTTCCAGAGCCCGCGGGCATTCAGCTACATGTTCAGCCCCGGTTTCGAACCGCTGCGCCGCCAGGTGGCGATCCGCATGCGCGATGCCGGTGTGGTGGTGGATCCTTCCGAGGTGGTGATCACCCACGGCTGCGTCGATGCGTTGCAGATGTCCTTACGCGTGCTGACACGGCCTGGCGACCTGATCGCCGCCGAATCCCCGACGTACTACGGTTTGCTGCAACTGGCGGATTTGCTCGGCCTCAAGGTCATCGAGATCCCCAGCGACCCGGCCACGGGCATGAGCCTGGAAGCCTTGCAACTGGCCGCCAACCAATGGTCGATCAAGGCGCTGGTGCTGACCACGCGCCTGAGCAACCCCTTGGGCGGTACCATGCCCGAGGAGCGGCAGAAGCAGTTGCTGCGCCTGGCGTCGGATTTCGATATCCAGATCGTCGAGGACGATATCTATGGCGAGTTGATGTTCGAACTGGGCCGCACCAAGGCCCTGAAAGCCTATGACCGTCTTGATCGGGTCATCTATTGCTCGAGTTTTTCCAAGACCTTGTCCCCGGGCGTGCGCATCGGCTGGATGATTGCCGGCAAGTACCAGCAGGAAATCCAGCGCCTGCAAATGTTCAGCACCCACTCCGCCTGCAGTGTCACGCAGATGGGTGTCGCGGCCTACCTGGAGAACGGTGGCTACGACCGCCACCTGCGCTACATCCGTCAGGAATACCGCAAGAACCTCAGCGCTTTCCAACTGGCGGTGCAGCAATATTTTCCTGAAGGCACCCAGATGACCCGCCCGACCGGCGGCTTTATCCTGTGGGTCAGTTTGCCGGGGCGGGTCAATACCCAGGAACTGCACGTGCGCGCCTTGCAGCAGGGCATCAGCATTGCACCGGGGCTGATCTTCAGTAATACAGAACAGTTCAACCACTGTATTCGCCTCAATTGCGGTACCCCGTGGAACCGCGAGGCAGAGCGTGCGTTGATGACCCTGGGCATGCTTGCCAACCAGTTGTGCCAGGAGACCGCGGCGGGCTTTTGAGGCGTGCAAAGGGGACAACACTGATCTGTACCCTTGTCATGCCGCCCACAACAAGCGAGCATATGGCCTTCTGCCGTTAATGCTGTTGGCGATATGACTTCTATTTTCCGCGTTACTTTGGTGATTGGCCTGTTAAGCCTGTGCAATGTTGGCACTGTGCTGGCAGCACCGCCGGTGGCTGACAGCAAGCCCACTGTCAGTGCCGAGCAAAAGCCCTCTGCGAAGAAACCAACTCCTGCGAAAAAGGCCCCCACCCAGAAAAAAGCCGCATCGACCAAAAAGCGTGCACCCGTGGCGAGCAAGTCCAAGTCGGCCCATGAAATCGCCCAGACCAAACTGCCACCGGCACAGTTGGACCTGTCCCTACCCTCGGACATGGTCAGGTTGCTGCAGCCGATCGGCACCATGCCCAAACCCAAGAGCGTGCCCTTGCTGCCGCCGATGTTTGGCGAAAAGCCCACCGACGACAGTGCGTTCCAGATCAACGGCCGCTTGCTCAGCAATGAGATGAAGCTGCAACTGCGTAACGATGAGCGCCGTGATGTAGAAGGTGCCGCGCTGGATTTCGAATTCAAGCAATAAAACTGTGCAGCCACAGGTGACCCAATACGCCGACCATCTGTCGCAGACTGGTCAGTCACGTTTGTTTTGTGCGAAAAACCCCTGTTGGACCATTTTAAAACGGCTGTTTAAGGGCGTACTCTAGCCCGGCCATCCCTATTGAGTCGTCGAGGACCTGCTGTGCATGAAATGCCGTGAAGGCTGTGGCGCATGCTGCATCGCCCCCTCCATCAGTTCACCGTTGCCAGGAATGCCCCAGGGCAAACCGGCAGGCGTTCGCTGCCTGCACCTGTCGGTCGAACAACTGTGCCAGTTGTTCGGTCAACCGGAACGGCCAGCGGTGTGCAGTGATTTCAAGGCGGATCTGGAGGTCTGTGGCAACGACCAGGCCGACGCGATCCGGCTGATCGGCTGGTGGGAACAGATGACGGCGGCTTGATGGGCTTTACTATTGGAACTTCAACAATAAGGAATACAACAATGGGTTCGCTGAAACGAATGGCTGTGCTGTGCGGTTTTACTGTGTTGTTTGCTGCCACTGCCCAGGCTGAGAATTGGCAAGTCGCCAAGGATGAAGACGGTATCAAGGTGTCCCTGAGCGAAATTGCCGGCTCCAAGTACAAGGCGTATCGCGGTGTGACTGTAATCAAGGCGCCGGTCGCCAAGGTCCAGGCGCTGCAGGAAGACGTGGCTGGCGCTTGCGCGTGGATCCACGAATGCAAATCCCAGAAACTCGTCGACAAGAAAGGCGACGAGGCCTGGACCTATACCCAGTTCAAGGCGCCGTTCCCTGTGACGGATCGTGACTCGTATATCCATGTCACGACCACCAAGGATGCCGATGGCACCGTCACCCGCAAGTTGCAGGGTGTACCGACCTACAAGCCGGAAGAAAAAGGCTACGTGCGAGTCGCCCAGGTTGATGGCTTCTGGAAACTGGTGCCCAAAGGCGCCAACGAGACTGAAGTCACCTACCAGGTGCACACCGAGCCAGGTGGCAGCGTGCCGTCGTGGCTGGCCAACAAGTTCGTGGTGGACGCGCCGTTCAACACCTTGAAAGCCTTGAAAGAACACGCTGAAAAATAACTGCAACTGATCAGGTGTCTCTGGCCTTGAGTGGAACGTTTGGCGAGCCCTCAAGGTCCAGATAGAGGTAAGCCCACCTACGGGTTTTATCGAGGAGGCACCGATGCCGAAGTGGAATGTTTCTTTCATCAACGACCGTGGCGAGCCGGTAGTCGAGCAATTCGACTGCGAGCATGAGCCGACGCTGGAAGAAGCCGCACAGATGGTGCGCGTGCGTGTGTCGCCGGTGTTGGAAAAGCTGGACCTTAACGATCTCGCCGACCGTGTTCCCGATCCCACGGTCAAGAGCCTGCATGATCAAAATGGTATCAAGGACCTCAAGGTCGAACCCGCGGCCTGAACATTTTCTATAGACCCTTCAAGCGCCTCTGGTGGAGGTGATAGCTTCGCGCTACTCTGCAACGGAGATCAGCGAATGAATCGCTAAGGTCTGGTCTTGTCAGCTACATGCTTGTTTTCCAGCGGTGTTGTTACTGCCGTAGTCCCCGCGCCAGTAGGGCGCGGGCTTCGGGAAGCACGGAAAGTCTATCCATCGGTTTGAGGAGGACGTTTCATGAGCACAGCCTATCAAGAAGACATCAGCACCAACGTTCTGCGCCGCATGAAAGAAGGCGGCTTCGACTTCTCACGTTTTCACCCCATCGAGTTCTACGCCATTTTCCCGGATGAGGAACGGGCGCGCAGGGCTGCGGGTCGATTTCGTGGGGAATCCCTGAATGCCCAGGTCAGCGCGCGCGACGATGGCGCCTGGTACTTGGAACTGAGCAAAATCATGTTCGCAACCTACGACGGCATAGGAGACTTCGAGCAGGACTTTGAGGCGGTGGTCGAGCCCCTGGGCGGGATCATTGAAGGATGGGGCGTCAAGCAGGAGGTGCGTGGGTTACCCATGTAGTTGGTTTTTTATGAGCAGCGCAGCGTATCGGCTGACCTTTGGGTCGGCCGATTTTGTTTGGGGGCTGTCGGAACATGCACTGGTTTTGTTACGCGCAAAAAAAAGCCACCCGAATAGGGTGGCGTAAAGGGAAGCTCGAGGGAGCAGATCAGTACACGAAGTAACACAGTACCGCTTGCACAAAGGGTTTTGCTGTAGGACATGTCCTGTTCAGCTGATGGAAGCGATTATCTACAGTGCCGACCGGGCAGTGAAATCAACTCTGGCTATGCTGTTGATAGTCAAATACCGCCTTGTAATGACGCGTGCGGCGTGACACCGGGCGTTCCTGCGCACCAGGACGGTGCGACAGGAATTTTCCTGTTATCCAACCCATTGATTACTAAGTGTTTATGCCGCTGGCACGGGCCTTGCGAAGGTTCTGGCGTCCGGGTGACAAGGAGTACGGCATGATCCGCACTTATTACGATGAAATGTACGATGGGGCAGGGCAGGTCCGCCCCCATTACCGCGAGTTTGCCCGCTGGTTGGCCGACACTCCCACCGAACTGCTGGCTCAGCGCCGGCGCGAAGCCGACTTGCTGTTTCACCGGGCGGGGATCACTTTCACCCTCTACGGGGACGAGTTAGGCACTGAGCGCCTGATTCCCTTTGACACCATCCCCCGCAGCATTCCGGCCAGTGAATGGCGAATTGTCGAGCGTGGCTGCATCCAGAGGGTCAAGGCGCTGAACATGTTTCTCACCGACCTGTACCACGAACAACGCATCATCAAGGCCGGCATCATCCCCGCCGAACAGGTATTGGCCAACGAGCAGTACCAGTTGGCAATGCAGGGGCTGAACCTGCACCGCGATCTGTATTCCCACATCTCCGGGGTCGACCTCGTACGCGATGGCGACGGCACCTACTACGTGCTGGAAGACAACCTGCGCACGCCCAGCGGCGTCAGCTACATGCTTGAAGACCGCAAGATGATGATGCGCCTGTTCCCTGAGCTGTTCGCCGCGCAGCGCATTGCGCCCATCGATCATTACCCCAACCTGCTGCTCGATACCCTGAAAAGCTCCAGCCCCCTGGATAACCCCAGTGTGGTGGTGCTGACACCGGGGCGTTTCAACAGCGCGTTCTTCGAACATGCCTTCCTTGCCCGGGAAATGGGCGTGGAGTTGGTGGAAGGCGCGGATTTGTTCGTGCGCGATGACCGCGTATTCATGCGCACCACTGATGGCCCCAAGGCAGTGGACGTGATTTACCGCCGCCTTGATGACGCGTTCCTCGACCCGCTGGCTTTCAACCCGGACTCCATGCTCGGTGTGCCCGGCCTGCTTGCTGCCTATCGCTGCGGCAATGTGGTGCTGGCCAATGCCATTGGCACCGGAGTCGCCGATGACAAATCGGTCTACCCGTTCGTTCCTGAGATGATTCGCTTCTATCTGGACGAGGAACCGATCCTGCAGAACGTTCCGACCTTTCAATGCCGCAAGCCTGACGAGTTGTCCCACGTACTGGCGAACCTGCCCGACTTGGTGGTCAAGGAAACCCAAGGCTCCGGCGGCTACGGCATGCTGGTAGGCCCTGCGTCCACCACCGCTGAAATCGAAGCCTTCCGTGCGCGCATCAAGGCCAAGCCCCACGCCTATATCGCGCAGCCGACCCTGTGTTTATCCACTTGCCCCACCTTTGTCGAAAACGGCATTGCCCCGCGGCATATCGACCTGCGTCCGTTCGTGCTTTCTGGCAAGGAAACCCGTGTGGTGCCTGGCGGCCTGACCCGCGTGGCCCTGCGCGAGGGTTCGCTGGTGGTCAACTCGTCCCAGGGCGGCGGCACCAAAGACACCTGGGTGGTCGAGGAATGATGCCATGTTGAGTAGAACTGCCTCGGATTTGTACTGGATGTCGCGCTACCTGGAACGTGCCGAAAACCTCGCACGCATGCTCGATGTCAGCTATTCGCTGTCGCTGATGCCCCAGGATGGGCGCGGCGATGGCCTGCACGAATTGGCTATGCCGTTGCTGATCACCGGTACCCTGGAGGATTACCACGAGCGCCACGGCCAGTTGGATGCCGAACGCCTGCTGCACTTTTTTGCGCTGGATGCGGCCAACCCAGCCAGCATCTACAGCTGCCTGGGCGCTGCGCGGGCCAGCGCCCATGCGGTGCGTGGTCGAATTACCGCCGACATGTGGGAAAACATCAACGCCACTTGGCTGGATATTCGCGATATCGCCCAGCAGGGGTTGAGCCGCTACGGTATGAGCCGGTTTTGTGAATGGGTCAAGGAGCGTTCCCACCTGTTTCGAGGCGCCACCTACGGCACCATCATGCGTAATGATGCCTTCCGTTTTATCCGCCTGGGCATCTTTATCGAGCGCGCCGATAACACCCTGCGCTTGCTGGATGCGCGCTACGAAATGGCTGGTGACCAGGCAGCGGCGGTCAGCGATGGCACGGCTCACGCGTACTACCAATGGAGTGCGTTGCTGCGCGCGTTGTCGTCGTTCGAGGCGTACACCGAGATCTATCGTGATGCCCCGGGTGCTCGGCAAGTGGCTGAACTGCTGCTGTTACGCGCCGATGTCCCGCGCTCGCTGCGGGCTTGCACTGAAGAGATCGACCAGATCCTCGCCAGCCTGCCCGGTCTTAATGGCCGCCCGGCCCAGCG
Source organism: Pseudomonas sp. MF6755 (assembly GCF_016405635.1). Taxonomy (NCBI): domain Bacteria; kingdom Pseudomonadati; phylum Pseudomonadota; class Gammaproteobacteria; order Pseudomonadales; family Pseudomonadaceae; genus Pseudomonas; species Pseudomonas sp. MF6755. The sequence goes on along the minus strand of NZ_JAEKDA010000002.1, from coordinate 298,001 downwards.
CCTGGCCGCCGAGATGGACGCGCGCTTGCGCTTTACCGCGATCGACGAAATCCTCGAGGAAGGCCTGCACGCCTGGCTGACCGACTTTATTCCTTTGGTTCGCCAGTTGGGCGATGCCATCTACAGTTCCTACCTGGAGGCGGCATGAGACTCTCCATCAGCCACGAAACCACCTACCACTATGAGGACCAGGTGCGCGCCAGCATCCAGTACCTGCGCCTTACACCCCATGACAGCGAGCGCCAGCATGTGCTGAGCTGGCAACTCGACCTGCCGCGTCCGGTGCGAGCGCAGGTGGACCCATTCGGCAACATCCTGCATGTGTTGACCCTGGACGAACCCCACGATGCCATCATCATCGGCGCCCGGGGTCAGGTGGAGATCGACGAATTACGCGAGGCCGAGCACGAAAGCCAGTCTGCCTTTCCGTTCCTTCGCTGTACGCGCCTGACCGAGCCCGACGATGCCCTGCGCCAGTTTGCCGGGCAGCACTGCCACCAGCGCCGTGACCGTACGGCGCTGATCGACCTGATGCAGGCGTTGCACCATAAGATGGTCTACACGCCGGGGGCGACCGAAGTCGACACCTGCGCCGCCCAGGCCTTCGCTGGTGCTGCGGGCGTGTGCCAGGACCACACGCATGCGTTCCTGGCTTGCGCGCGCAGCCTGGGCATTCCTGCGCGGTATGTATCGGGGTATCTGTACACCGAAGACAGCACGCACCTGGCCAGCCATGCCTGGGCCGAAGCCTGGCTGGATGATGCCTGGTACAGTTTTGACGTGACCAACCAACTGGCCCGGCCGGAGCGGCACTTGAAACTGGCCGTGGGCCTGGACTACCTCGACGCCTGCCCGGTGCGCGGCATGCGCCGTGGGGGCGGGCATGAGCAGATGCATGCCAAGGTGTTCGTCGCACCGACGGTGGTTTCAGTGCAGCAGCAATAACCTCCAGGTCCACACAGATCAAATGTGGGAACTGCGCCAGGGTTAAGGTTGTTGTTTGCGCCCCGCCATATGCTGCAAATACCCCAGCAGCAAATCCAACTCGTTGTCCGGCAACACATTGGCCGCAAACGCCGGCATCTTCGCTTGCGGCCAGTGCCGCAGGCTTTGCGGGTCGCGGATGTAGCGCTTGAGGAAATCGCCGCCGAAATATTCGGTGGGGTTGTAGGGAATGTTCAGGTCCGGCCCCATCTGGGCATCGCCGGCGCCATTGAGGCGGTGGCAAGCCAGGCAGTTCTTCTGGAACAACGCAAAGCCCAGGTTGACCGGATCATCCGCCGCCAACTTCGGGTCCGGCAACAACGCGGGGAAACGTTCGGCGACTGTCTGCAATTGCTTGATTCTGGAGACTTGGAACGGCCACTGCTCCGGGCTGATATGCCCGGCTTGCGGGTGGGTCCACACCAGGTAGAACGGCCCGGCACTGGGTTTGCCTTGCGCCAGCGCCGGCCAGGGATGGGCCGGGTCTTCCACCGCCAGCCAGGCGCGGGCGCCGGTTTTTGCCAACAATGGCGCGGCGGTAAGTTCGGCGGCGAAGCCGTCAAGGGCGACGGCTTGCAGGTGATTCGCAGGCTTCAGACCCGGCAGGAGCGCCGCCAGGGGCACCGCGCGATAGGTCATGCTGCGTTTGTAGGACACGTCATCGACGATCTGCACGGTCTGCGCCTGCGGGTGCTTGAGCAGGTCGGCGGTCTGCCAGGTCTTGCTGGCGTGGTCCAATTCGATGGTCAGTTGTGCAGCGGCTGCAGGAAGGCTCAACAGCAGGGCAAATAAGGCGAGGATCGATTTCAAGGCAGTGGCCCGGTACGAAGTAATGATGGCGCCCAAGATAGCGGAAATCGGCGCGCAAAAAGACAGCCCCTGCAACAGGAGCGCTAAGCGCAATGTCCCGGCAGGTGCTGCCAAAAGCTGCAAACCCGATGCTGTGAATGCACAGAATGTGGTTGTGGAGTGGCTACCCAATAACTTTGGTCAAGTTGGGCAAGATCAGAATCAGTGTGGTGGCGAACAGAATAAGTCCCGCCTGACGTACTTTCGAATGTTTGAACATGGCTGACTGCCTAATTTGTTGTTATTCCTGAGCGTCAAATGCGTGCCGGTTTTATTTCAGTATCGCGAGGTGACGTTGCACTTTTCTTACAGCTGCTCCAGCAAAACCCGGCAGCAGCGTCTTACAGATTTAACCTTAGAGCGCCCGCTCTTCTTGGCTTAGATCCATTTCATATCAGCTAATCACGATTTGCGCTAAAAAAGGCATGAGGCTCATTGCCATCTTGGCGCGAGCCCTAAGGCTAGACAGCTAAAACGATTAATCAGGCATTTCTCATCGTTACCTACCGTTCGTCCGAGCGAGGGGGTCAAAAGCAATGAGCGCATCCGTCATTGAAACCGTGTCAATCGGGCCTAAGGTAGGGGCACACACCCACAGCGGTTCGAGGATGTCATGACCCAAGCTTTGATCTTTGATGCGATACGCACGCCCCGAGGCAAAGGCAAGGCCGACGGTGCCCTGCACAGCGTCAAGCCGGTAAACCTGGTAGCCGGCTTGCTCACGGCGCTGGCGCAACGCAGCGACCTCGATACCCGCCAAGTCGATGACATTGTTCTGGGCTGCGTCACCCCGGTGGGCGACCAAGGCGCCGATATCGCCAAGACGGCCGCGCTGGTAGCGGACTGGGATATCAGCGTCGCCGGCGTGCAGGTCAATCGCTTCTGCGCCTCGGGCCTGGAAGCGGTCAACCTGGGGGCGATGAAAGTGCGTTCCGGCTTCGAAGACCTGGTGGTGGTCGGCGGTGTCGAATCCATGTCCCGCGTGCCCATGGGCAGCGATGGCGGTGCCTGGGTGCTCGACCCGCACACCAATATGCACAGCCACTTCACGCCCCAAGGTATTGGCGCCGACCTCATCGCCACCCTGGAAGGCTTCACTCGCCAGGATGTGGACACCTTTGCCCTACAGTCCCAAAAGAAAGCCGCCAGGGCACGGGCAGACGGCTCCTTCAACAAGTCGCTGATCGCGGTGCAGGACCAGAACGGCATCGTGCTGCTGGACCATGACGAGTTTATCCGTGGCGACTCCACGCTCGACGGCTTGGGCAAGCTCAAGCCCAGCTTCGAAATGATGGGTCAGATGGGTTTCGACGCCACCGCACTGCGGGTCTACAGCCATGTGGAACGCATCCAGCATGTGCACACGCCAGGCAATAGCTCCGGCATTGTCGACGGCGCCGCGTTGATGTTGATCGGCTCTGAGGCCAAAGGCCGCGAACTGGGCCTGCAACCGCGAGCGCGCATTGTCGCCACGGCAGTCACCAGCACCGACCCGACCATCATGCTCACCGGCCCCGCGCCCGCCACCCGCAAGGCACTGGCCAAGGCCGGCCTGCGGGTTGAAGACATCGACCTGTTCGAAGTCAACGAAGCGTTTGCCTCGGTGGTGCTCAAGTTCATCAAGGACATGGGCATCGACGCCGCTCGGGTCAACGTCAATGGCGGTTCCATCGCCATGGGCCACCCGTTGGGCGCCACCGGTTGCGCGATCCTCGGCACCTTGCTCGACGAGCTGGAGGTGCGCCAGCAACGCTACGGCCTGGCCACCCTCTGTGTGGGCGGCGGCATGGGCATCGCCACCATTATCGAACGCCTCTGAGCCTAAGGAATTTGTCATGACCGATGCCATCCGTTACGAAAAAGGCCAGGACCAGATCGTGGTGCTGACCCTCGACATGCCCGGCCAGAGCGCCAACACCATGAACGCCGCCTACCGCGAGGCCATGGCGGCCACCGTCACGCGCCTGGAAGCGGAAAAGGACGAGATTGCCGGGGTAATTCTCACCTCGGCAAAGAAGACCTTTTTTGCCGGTGGCGACCTCAATGAATTGATCAAGGTCGACAAGGCCCACGCCAAGGATTTCTACCACAGCGTGCTGGAGTTGAAGGCGCAGCTGCGGCGCCTGGAAACCCTCGGCAAACCGGTGGTGGCCGCGATCAACGGTGCCGCCTTGGGCGGCGGCTGGGAGATTTGCCTGGCCTGCCATCATCGGGTTGCGCTGGACGACAAAGCCGTTCAGCTCGGCCTGCCGGAAGTCACCCTAGGCCTGTTGCCGGGCGGCGGCGGAGTGGTGCGCATGGTGCGCATGCTGGGCCTGGAAAAAGCCCTGCCGTATTTGCTCGAAGGCAAAAAAGTTCGGCCCGCCCAGGCACTGCAAGCAGGCTTGATTGATGAGTTGGCGACTGATCGCGATGAGCTGCTGGCCAAGTCCCGCGCCTGGATTCTCGCTAATCCTGAGGCCAGGCAACGGTGGGACAGCAAGGCATACCAGATCCCAGGTGGTACGCCGTCGAACCCGAAAGTCGCGCAGATGCTCGCCATTGCCCCGTCGATGTTGCGCAGCAAAACCAATGGCTGTTTCCCGGCGCCGGAGAAAATTCTCTGTGCCGCCGTGGAAGGTGCCCAAGTGGACTTCGACACCGCGCACCTGATCGAAACCCGCTACTTCACCGAACTGGTGACCGGGCAAGTGGCGAAAAACATGATCAGCACCTTCTGGTTCCAGCTCAACGAAATCAACGCCGGCAGTTCGCGGCCGCAGGGGCTGGCGCCCTACGTCACGCGCAAGGTCGGTGTACTGGGCGCCGGGATGATGGGCGCTGGCATCGCATATGTCAGTGCCTGTGCGGGTATCGACGTGGTACTCAAGGACATCAATCTCGCCGCAGCCGAAAAAGGCAAGGTACACTCGGCCGCGTTGCTGGACAAGAAAGTCAGCCGTGGGCAATTGACCGCAGAGCAGCGGGAAACCACCCTGGCGCGCATTCATCCGACGCAGGATGACGCCGACTTGGCTGGCTGCGACCTGATCATCGAGGCTGTATTCGAAGACCGCGAACTCAAGGCCAAGGTCTCGGCTGCCGCGCAAAGCGTGGTCGGTGCCGACGCAGTGATCGCCTCCAACACCTCCACCTTGCCTATCAGCGGGCTGGCCACGGCGGTGCCCGATGAAACCAAGTTTATCGGCCTGCACTTCTTCAGCCCCGTGGACAAGATGCCTCTGGTGGAAATCATCAAGGGCGCCCACACCAGCGACGAAACCCTGGCCCGAGGTTTCGACTTCGTACTGCAAATCAAGAAAACCCCGATTGTGGTCAATGACAGTCGCGGCTTCTTTACCTCACGGGTGTTCGGCACTTTCACCAACGAAGGCATCGCCATGCTCGGCGAAGGTGTGGCTGCGCCAATGATCGAGACCGAAGCGCGCAAGGCCGGCATGCCGGTGGGGCCGCTGGCGGTGTCTGATGAAGTGTCCCTCAGCCTGATGAGCCATATCCGACAGCAAACCGCCAAGGATCTGCAGGCCGAAGGCAAAGCCATGCCGAGCCACCCAGCGACGGCGGTGATCGATCTGCTGGTGAACGAATACAAACGCACAGGCAAGGCGGCAGGCGGCGGTTTTTACGATTACCCCGCCGGTGGCCAGAAGCACCTGTGGCCCGAGCTGAAAACCCGCTTCGAACAGCCTGGCAAGCAGATTTCACCCCAGGATGTGCGCGACCGTTTACTGTTTATCCAGGCCATCGAAACCGTGCGCTGTGTGGAGGAGGGCGTGTTGATGTCCACGGCTGACGCCAACGTCGGTTCGATCTTCGGCATCGGCTTTGCCGCGTGGAGTGGCGGCGCGTTGCAGTTTATCAACCAGTACGGGTTGAACGACTTTATCGCCCGTGCCCGCTACCTGGCTGAACAGTACGGTGCGCGTTTCTCGCCGCCTGAGTTGTTGCTGGAGAAAGCGGCACAGGGCGAAGTATTCAGCTGATCAAAATGTGGGAAGGAAGCTTGCCTTGAGGGTGTATTTCAAGGCAGGCTCTGGGGTGTGCATTATTCCCATCGCCGTGTCAGGTATTTTTTATGTCGCTACGCGTCTGCATCCTGGAAACCGATATTCTGCGTCCCGCTTTGATCGATGAGTACCAAGGCTACGGGCAGATGTTCAAGCGCCTGTTCTCCAAGCAACCGATTGCCGCAGAGTTTGTCGTCTACAACGTGGTGCAGGGCGAATACCCGCCGGATGACGAAGTATTTGACGCGTACCTGATCACCGGCAGCAAGGCCGACTCCTTCGGTACTGACCCTTGGATCCAGACCCTCAAGACCTACCTGCTCAAGCGTTATGAGCGCGGCGACAAACTGCTGGGCGTGTGCTTCGGTCACCAGTTGCTTGCTCTGTTGCTTGGCGGCAAGGCTGAGCGCGCCAACCAGGGCTGGGGCATGGGCACCCACGATTACAAGCTGGATGCCAAGGCACCGTGGATGAGCCCCGAGGTGCCGGAACTGAGGCTATTGATCAGCCACCAGGACCAGGTCACCACGTTGCCGCAGAACGCAACGGTCATCGCCTCCAGCGAATTTTGCCCGTTTGCCGCGTACCACATTGGCGACCAGGTGCTGTGCTTCCAGGGCCATCCGGAATTTATCCACGACTATTCCCGCGAGTTGCTGGAGATTCTTCAGACAACCTTGGGTGAGAAGGTCTATACCAACGGCGTTGCCAGCCTGGAGCGCGACCACCACGGCGTGACCGTGGCGGAATGGATGATGCGCTTTGTCGCGCACAAGCCTGAGGCTAAAGCTTAAAGCCAGCCCGAACGCTTGAAGCTGGCCCACAAACCGGTACAACCAAACGCAATAAACCCGAGCACCGCAAAATAGCCGTAGTGCCATTGCAGCTCGGGCATGTTCTGGAAGTTCATCCCATAAATCCCCGCCACCGCCGTGGGGAATGCCAGGATCGCCGCCCACGCGGCGAACTTGCGCTGCACCACGCTCTGGCGCGAGGCCTCCAGTAACACACCGATCTCGATGGTCTGGCTGGCGATATCGCGCAGGGTGGTGAGGTCTTCCATCTGCCGGGTGACGTGGATCTGCACGTCACGGAAATACGGGCGCATGTTCTTGTCGATAAACGGGAAGCTCAGCTTCTGCAACTCCTGGCTGATCTCCACCATTGGCGCCACATAGCGCTTGAGCCGCAGTACGTCGCGGCGAAGGCCGTGGAGGTTCTGGATATCGCCCTCGCTCAGCGAACTGCACAGCACGTTACGCTCCAACTCATCGATCTCGGCGTGAATCGCCTCGCTGACCGGCTGGTAGTTCTCCGTGACAAAATCCAGCAGCGCATAGAGGACGAAATCTTCCCCATGCTCCAACAACAGCGGGCGCGCCTCACAACGCTGGCGCACGAAGCCGTAGGACGCCGAGTGACCGTTGCGTGCAGTGATGATGTAGCCGTTACCGGCGAAGATATGGGTTTCGATAAACTCCAGCTTGCCGTGCTCGCGCACCGGTGAGTAGGTGACGATAAACAGCGCATCGCCGAAGGTTTCCAGCTTCGGGCGGCTGTGTTTTTCCATGGCGTCTTCGATCGCCAGTTCATGCAGGTTGAACTGGCGTTGCAGGTTGTTCAACTCTTGGGCGCTGGGCTCTTCCAGGCCGATCCACACAAAGTGATCGGGTTTGGCAGCCCAGGCTGCGCCTTCATCGAGGGTGATATCCGTGACTTTCTTTCCGGCGCTGTAAACGGCGGCCGCAACAACTCTACCCATGGTGCAGATCACTTCTTATTAAGAGGACAGATATTGGGCAGCTTAGCCTGAACGGCGTTCCGTTGTTGCTGGCAGACATTGCCCATTCCCCTGTAGGAGCGAGCTGGCTCGCGAAGATCGACAACGATTACGCAGCGCTATCAGGTGACCCGTGTTGCTTATACGGTTTTCGCGAGCAAGCTCGCTCCTGCAAGTTCGCGGTCCATCTGTGCGATGCACTCATCCATCTGCGTCTGACAAGTCAGCATCAACTCAGGGATGTCATCCACTGTCAGGCCAGTGGTAGGAATCGGCGGCAACGAACGTATCAGCACATCCCCACTGTCCCAGCGATTGAGCTTCATCTGCGTCACGTAATTGCTGACACACACCTGCACGATAGGCACACCGGCCGCGATCGCCATGTGGAACGCGCCTTTCTTGAACGGCAACAGACCTTTGCCCAGGTTACGCGTGCCTTCCGGGAACACCCAGATCGAAGTGTCTTCATGCTGCAACGTATGGGTGGTGGTGAGCATGGCACGCCGCGCCTTGTGCGCATTGCCACGGTCAATCAGTACATTGCCCGCCAGCCAGAACAACTGGCCGAACAGGGGCACCCATTTAAGGCTTTTCTTGGCGATACATACCGTGCGGTGCGGCACCACATTGCCAAACACAAACAGGTCGTAGTTGGACTGATGGTTGGCGATCACCACGCAGGTACCGGGCTTGTTGCGCAGCGAGTCGACATCCGTCTTCACGTTCAGGCGCAAAATCCACATGGCCGGCAACGCATAGAGGCGGGCGCAGAGGCGACTGTTGTCCGGGTTGAACGGACGGCACACACCGATAAGCACGCCCAATACCCCGGCGACCATAAAGTGCAGGCTCATCAACAACATACGTAACAGAAACAGCATCGACACGGCCTATTGGGACAAAAGGTGGCGCAGTGTACGGATGTGCACTGTATTCGGCAATTGCCCCTACATACGTAGGAGATAGGCGATGTTTAAGCGCATGTTTCCACATATGCCGATAAAGGCTGTCTAGAGCGGCTACAGATGTTTCGGGTTTGTTTGTAAGAAAAAGCCCGACTCTAGGTCGGGCTTTAGTCAAGCAGGTGTGGGGATTAACCCAGGTTATGGCCCTGATCCTGGATGATTGCATCGTCCAGGGCTTCCAGCAGTGCGCGGCGCACTTTCAACTTGGTGTGCTTGTGGGCGTTCATGTTGATCTTCTTCAACTGACGCGCCGCTTCCAATGCTGCAGCGTGCAATTCTTCCGGTGCCACCACCTTATCCAGGAAGCCGGCGTGCAAGGCGCCTTGGGGATCAAACATCTCGGCATTGATCACCGACCGATGAAACGCCGACTTACGCAGACGATCCCGCGCCAGCTCGATACCGGCGTGGTGCATGGTCATGCCAATCGCCACTTCATTCAGGCCAATGCTGAACGGGCCTTCCACGCCAATGCGGTAATCGGCCGACAACAACAGGAACGCACCCTTGGCCACCGCATGCCCAGGGCATGCGACGATCACCGGGAACGGGTGTGCCAACAAGCGCCGCGCCAGGGTCGAGCCCGACGTCACCAGGCTGATGGCCTCCTTAGGGCCGGCGGTCATCACCTTCAAATCATAACCACCCGACAAAATCCCCGGCGTGCCCGTGATGATCACCACCGCCCGATCCTTCTCGGCCTGATCCAGCGCAGCATTAAACTCACTGACCACTGCCGGAGAAATGGCATTCACCTTGCCGTTGCTCAAGGTCAGGGTCGCGATACCGTCTTCGAAGTGGTAGGCAATCAACTCACTCATGACGCGGTTCCTTGTAGGGCTTGTTATAGAGATGGACTGTTTATAGCAGTGCGTGCGCAGACGTTACCCACCACGCCCGCCCCGGTAAAGCGCCGTGACTGACTACCCAGTCAGACTTTCCCCGCCTGCCCAAGGCTAGACGGCCCGCAGCAAGGCGCAACAGCCCGGCCAGACCTGTGCTGGTGATGCCCGAGAATGGCAGAAACATCGCCCCTTGCCGGACGCGTCCCGGCATAACCGTCTAACCGCATGAAAATTCTGAAAAAAACCTTTGCCATCAGAAAGGCTTTCGACTACATTAGCGCGCCTCGACAGACTGAACTGGTTTGCCGAGATACGGTGAAGTGTCCGAGTGGCTTAAGGAGCACGCCTGGAAAGTGTGTATACAAGAAATTGTATCGAGAGTTCGAATCTCTCCTTCACCGCCAAATTACGAAAACGCAAACCCCTGATTTTCCTAGAGAAAGTCGGGGGTTTGTGGTTTTTGGCGTCCAAAAAATGGCCCCATGGGACCACCATGGGACTGGCGCTCTATTTTGGTGCGAAAATTTGAGCATATCACTGAGTGTGCGGTGGACACTTCATCTGGCCGTCGATCCTGATTCGCTGCCCTGGCTGCGCCCATTTAGCGGTTTCGTAAAGTTGACCTTGTTTAGATTCGTAGCGTGCATGTTGGGGTTATTAGGCCCATATTGACTCGGTATCCTGATCGCTGTGGATACGCTCAATCTGGGTCTTGAAGAATTTAGAAAATTCACAGGAAGGTTCAGCATTTCAACGCTATGATGAAGTCAATGAAAAACATTACCCTAGTGTCTGGCCGCTTAACACCTAAAGCTCTCTCTGTGGGCCTAGTAGCTTTCACCTTCCTTGTCTGTGTCATGTTAATTGCCGCAATTGCCTGGCAGTTGAAACAATCGGCGGACGAGAAATTAAGTAATGCGAGAATTGCTGTCCATAACATTGTTAGGGCTTCCGATCAGCAGGCCCAAGATACCTTGCGTCAGGCTGAAAGCATTTTGAGCAACCTCGCAGAGCGCATAGAAAATGACAAACTTGATGCCGAACAGAGAGTACGATTATTTAAAGTAATGGCCAGCAATGTTGAGGCAGCCGACGGCATTCAAGGGTTGTTCTTTTACGATAAGAATGGCGACTGGGTAGTAAATTCGTTCTCCTCAGAGACGGTCATAAAGAACAATAGCGATCGATCTTATTTTATCTACCACAAGAATCATCCCGGCTCTGAAATTCATATAGGTCAGGTCATTCTGAGCCGCACTACTGGCGACATGATCATTCCTGTCAGCCGCCGCACCGATTACCCAGATGGCAGTTTCAGCGGTGTGGTTTTGGCGACGTTGTCCGTCGCATATTTTCAAAGTTTCTTTGAGCGTTTAGACGTCGACAAAAAAGGAGTAATACTGCTCGCACTGAATAACGGCGATTTGCTGGCCCGCCGACCAATGATTGACGCGTTAATGACCACTAACATCGCTAAGGGAGAGCTGTTTAGTCGATACTTGAAGAGCAGCGACGAGGGAACGGCAATCTGGACGTCGGTCGTGGACGGAGTAGAGCGAATCTATGCTTACAGCCGCATAAAGGGCCTCCCGATAGTCGCAGCAGCAGGATTGTCGTTAGAGTCAGTATTTTCAACATGGTGGACCTACGTCTATCAAGCATCCATTATGGTTGTGCTTATTATTTTTGTGCTGACCAGCCTGGGGTTTCTCTTTTACCGACAAATTCAACGTTTGTTGGTGGCAGAAGAGGAACTGCGTCTTGCGCAATGTGATTTAGAGCATATTGCTAAAACAGATAGCCTGACGGGGTTGCCTAACCGTAGGTGTTTCGATGCTGCACTGGCACAAGAGTGGTCGAGAGCATGCCGCACTGGGAATAGCGTAGCACTCATATTGATCGATATAGATTGGTTCAAGCAGTATAACGACCATTATGGCCATGTTCTTGGTGACGAATGTTTAAGGCAAATCGCACAGTTAATAGGAAATCATATAAGACGCCCTGCCGACTTGGCTGCCCGGTATGGCGGGGAAGAGTTTGTAATCCTACTTCCAGAGACGGAGTTGGCAGGTGCAATAGAGGTCTCTGAGGAACTGCGATCATTAATAGAAGCTGCAAAAATTGAACACAGGGGCAATGCAGCAGGTATTGTCACCATCAGCGCAGGTGTAGCTTCTAACCACCAAGATGGCGTAATTCTAGCGACTGACTTGCTGGAAAAGGCCGACAGTCTTCTGTATCGCGCAAAAAAACTGGGGCGCAATCGAGTTGAGTATCAGTCGCGGGAAGTCCTCGAAACCTAAAGCGTAGCGGCTACGGGTCGGCTCTCCCGCAGGTCCTTTTAAATCAACAGCACAGGTTTCCTCAGATCATCGGAGTGCTACTCACTGAATAGCCGCGGATTTTCTAGACGCTACCGACCCCTTAGTTTTGGCCGTTAGCTGCCATTGTGGAAAGACAGAAATGTGTCGATACGGGCGTTGACGACGGATAGATTGAACACTGAATGCGAATAACGCCGCTTATGTAAAAAAGGCCCCCACACTTTGACCAGGTGTGGGGGCCTTTTTTTGTGGCTGTGGCAACCGCTACCCCCTAAACAGGCCTACCAGAACCCGCTATGCTGGTAAGGCCTCTACGGCGCCTATAAGTAAGGACAGGACATGCCTATCACCGTACTAGCAATGAATGATCAGCCCGGTTTACCCAACGAAAAGGTTCAAACCGCCTGGCATTTACGCTTGAATTCAGTACATGCGGCTACCGACAGGGATGTGGCTCTCCGTGCCTACCATAACGCCATCGGCTACACGCAGGCCCTGCGTGACGCTGAACTGATCACGAATGAAATAGAACTGGCCATGACAGCCACGCTGGCGCAAGTCTGGAGGACGGCTCAGGATCGTTTAGAGGTAAGTACGGCGGCTAAGAACGCATGAGCGACGTGTTCTCGCTTAATGGGATCAACTTGCCGGATTTAATCCGCACTAATATGGCCAATCACCTGGCATGCCTCGGTCGTGTTGCAGATTCGCGCGCCCTGGACTTGGCTCAGGAGCGCGCTGAAGGTTTTGTGGAGGGGGTGCAGGCGGCCCGCGCGCTGACTCCGGCGACCATCGAAGCACTATTTATAGCGGTAGACGTCGCCGCCACCATGCGCCGTGAGGAGCTGATGCCATGATCGGCGAAGCGATCCAGTCGGAGACGTTAAAAGCCCTGGTCAGCCAACACGCCGTGCGGGAGGCCGTCGTGGGCCGCGTTGCCGGCGACGACAGAAAGTGGTCACTATCCATCCGCCTGGGCGGTCCCACCGCGCGCCTGGTGCCAGTGCGCTCGCGGCGTGAACCGTTGCGCACCTGGTCGAGCCTGACGGCGGTGGGGCGTTTTGCCGAGGCCGTGGGTCTTGCGGGTTTCAGTGTAGAACTGTGACCGGCGACAGTTTTAATGCCAACTGCAGCATACCCACCACATCTGGTCCGTCCTCATTAATCCACGTCCCGTAGTGCTGACGAATCATGTTGCCGTTGGTATGCCCCATTTGTTCGGCGATCCAATCAATTGAGGCAATGCCCGTCGTCAGTAGCTGGCTGGCGTATGTGTGCCTGCACTGTCCAGGGCCGCGATAGCGTACCCCAGCCGCGAGCAAATGAGCCTTAAAAAAGCGGTCACGTACAACAAAATCGTTGGCGTGCGGCAGACCGGTTTTGGTGTTTAAGAACACAAAATGCAGCGTGTGCCGGCGCACGGTTTTATTGTCCCGCTCGACGATTTCAACGGTTTCGGCCTTTCTTTTGCGGGTAAGTGCCTCGACTTTGCGCAACGCATCCCAGGCCGGCGCCAATAAACGAACCTTGCGCATCGAGCGCCGAGTTTTGGTGACGCGATAAGCGCCGCGTACTTTCGATCGGCGAAAGGTCACCGTGCCTTGTTCCAGGTCGACGTCCTCCCACGCCAGGGCGATGGTTTCCGACACTCGAGGCCCCGCCCAAATCATGAACTGCACCATCAGCAACTCAAGCGTGCGGGAGGTCGGTGTTTCCAGGATCTGTTTGATTTCTGCCCGGGTGAACGGGTCCGGTGCTTCGGGATCGGGCAGGCGCACCATCAAGCCTTCAGTGGGGTCGTGCGCGACTTTCATCCGCGTGCGGTACAGCCGGAACACCTGACGCACGTTGCTTATGATGTCGCGGATGGTCTTGTTTTTGAGGGTTTTGGACAGCGTGCCCTGGATCCACTCTTGCAGGTCCAGGTGATCGATCGCGTTAATCTGCACTTTGCCCCAGCGCGGCCGCACATGCACTTCGGCCTTGTTGGCGTAACCCCTGTAACTCGATGCGGCCACGCTGTTGGCTTTGATTCGCAACCATATGTCCAGGTAATGCCCGAAGGTGTTTCCCACCAGCCTGGCTGAATTGGGGAAGTGGCGCGCGTAGTCAAAGGTGCCCGCTTGGATTTCGTATTCGATGATGGCGAGCAAGCGCTTGGCCTGGGCAACGTTCGCCGGTGTGTTCCCTCCAGGTAATGATTCGCGGCATTTGTCGCCGTCGTATTGAAAATAGATTCTCACGGAATTACCGCGAGCTTCGACCCCACTCATGTAAACCCCTAACGCTGTACTCGTATAGCGACAGTCTGACGATCGGAAACAAAAAGGCCCGTTTCCGGGCCAAGTATCTGGAAGCGCATCTTCTGGTGGACGCGGCTTATGGCTTGGGCTTGTGGTTGCGCAGATGGGCATTCAGCCGTTGGCGTTGCCGGCTGCATTGCTCGTGGTTGCCCTGGGCGCGCCACCGGCCGCATAGATCGCAAACGCTGGTGTAGTCGATGTTCCAGGGAAAGCGTCGTGCCTGAGTTGCATGGGATTGCTTAGGCATGGCGCGCCGTCCCCCGGGATGAGGTGTTGGCGAGCAGTTGTGCGACGACAGCCGCATCCTTTGCGCTCAGTTCGCCTAGGGTGCTGGCCATCTGACTGAGGCTTTCGAGGCGGGTGCGTGATTCAGGGGTTTTGTGTACCAGGTAGCCAATGACGGCCGCGCCGATAATCGCGGTGGCCACCAGGTGCCGCGCCGGTGTGGTAGCCTTCGCGGCGCTGCTGCTTAGGTTCTGTGCTTGCATGGTATAGCCCTCTGTTGCGGTCGGGTGTCGAGGAGCTGCAACTCCTCGGCACTGTTTTTTAAAGGTCAGTCCCTGCGTGCCAGGTGGATCACCAGGCCATCAAACTTCGGCTCATGTTCACTGCATGATTGCCATTCCAGCACCCTCAAAATCTGTTGCCGGCTGCATTCGTCCACCAGGATTTCGCGTTGGCCACCGACTGCGCGCACCTCCAAAATCTCCAGCAAGCCGTCCTCTCCATATGCCCCGGCCTGGATGATCGGCGCGCTTTCTCCCGTGAAGTCCAAACGGTCCTGAACTGACTGAAGCTTGCTGGTTTTGCCGTCGCCGGCACTGCCCATAAACACTTGGATTTGCATCGGTCTTACTCTCCTTTACGCCTTGAATGTCCAGCACTTAACTGTCGTCGGCCGGGGTTGTGAACACGGGTTGCGGTTGTTGAAAGCAGCACGCACAGCGCTATGTACCGCCTTGTTGCTGTCTAGAAACTTGCGGGAACGGGACTCTTTGAGCAGATCGCGCAATGTGGCCACGTCGGCCAACTTCTGTTTGTGTTCGGCGGCGCGCTCGCAGAATTCGTTAAGGTTGATAGCTATCACCGCGGGGTCGCTGCTGTGGTCGACCACCGGGTCTTCACTCAAGGATTCGAGGTAGTCGTAGACCTCCCAAAACTCGGCCACGGCGGAATGGTCGGAACTGATCGAGGCCTGGCGCTCGATCGCCATCCGCACGATCTGTCGCTGAGTGGCAGCGACCTGGGGATCACTGAGTTTCAGCACCAGGCGCAGGCAATCCAGCAGCGAGAGTAGCTGCGCGTGGTTCTTGCTGATGCGCTCGACACGGATGTACCCGCGCAAGTCATAGCCGCAACTGCTGCAGTTGCCCTGATCGCTGGTATAGGCGGTGCCGCAGGCAAAACATTGGGTATGCAGGCGACGCAGCTTCGCTTCGTGTTCGGGCATACGCTGGGCGAACAGCTCAAGCACCGCGGACTCTTTGCCTACAGCCCGTAATAGAAAGTGGCTGAGGGTGCCGCCGTCCAAAGCGTTTAACTGATCAGCTGCAGCGCGGCTTTCCGGTGTGACGATGGGGCGTACAAAGTGCAGTTTTACGATGCGCGTCATGATCGCTTCGTGAGCGACCACGGCCGCGTTTTGGCTGATTGCGATCGTTCCCCGGAATGGCGGCTCGTAGGTTTCGTTGCCTGCCGTCTTGACGCCTTTCGTAGCCAGCGTGCCGCCGCCGTAGAAGTCCTTCAGCTCGTCCCATTCGAAGGTTTTAGCGTGTGCCCGATCATCGCTGTGGCGATCGGCTTCCAGGAAAACAACCGGCATGCCGGACACTTGGCCCATCAGACGAGAGCGTCCGGCCTTTGTCGATTTCATCGGGTCGAAGCCCTCATAGCCTTCACGGCCGAGGAGTTTCCACAGGAGGTTCAGCAGGGTTGTTTTGCCGGCGCCGGCTTCACCGGTAGCCTCCAGAAACGGAAAGGACTGGTAGCGAGCGCGGATCTGTTCGCAGAACAATGAGCCGAAGAAGAACACCAGGGCGACAAAGCCCTGGGCACCGAAGCAGGTCCACAACAACGGCACCCATTTTTCATCAAAGCCCTTTGCTTCCCGCTGCAGTCTGATGGGGACACCTTTCTGCAGGGTTTTCAGGCGTAGCTTGCCGAACTCAAAATAGTCTTCGCTGTTGACCTTGTAGGTGGTGCCGTCCTTGATCGCGATATCGCCGTAGACGTAGCAGGCGTATTCCTTGCTGTAACCCACGTAGTCGATGGTCGAAACCGTTTTGATGCCGAACAGCTGGTCCTTCATGAGCTTGTCGAGCTGCTGGCCACTGCCGGTAAACATTGCACCTGCCGCCATGCCAAGCAGTCGCTTTTTGAATTCGCTCGCGGCCGACAGCTGGCCGCTGGTGAAGGTGTTTTTCACGCTTTCGGAGTCGTGCGGGAAGTCCACGCGCAGGTAGTACCAGGATTCGTCCGTTACCTCGTTACGCTGGAAGTACAGGGCT
Organism: Pseudomonas sp. MF6755; assembly: GCF_016405635.1. Classification (NCBI taxonomy): domain Bacteria; kingdom Pseudomonadati; phylum Pseudomonadota; class Gammaproteobacteria; order Pseudomonadales; family Pseudomonadaceae; genus Pseudomonas; species Pseudomonas sp. MF6755. The sequence continues at coordinate 281,431 of NZ_JAEKDA010000002.1, read as the reverse complement.
TGTGGGTAGCAGTTGGCAATCTCCACAACACTGCCGGACTGCTGCAGCGCTTTTTCACGTTGTTGCGCCTGGTTAAGCAGTTGGTCGTCGTGATTCTCGCTGTCCTCGATGTCGGACATGGCCCGGTTGAATTTCTCCATGTCCAACTTGAACCAATATAGGCGGCTGCCGAAGCCCAGGTGAAATTCCCCGCGTTTGTTCCAGTCGTACATCAGCAAGGCCTTTTCCGCTGCGCTCTCGGCCAGCAGCAGGGCGCCCTGGTGGCGGGCTTGCTTGAGGTCAGTAGCGATCTGTTCGGCGCGCTTGGTGTCGTCCTGGATGAAGCCCCAACGCTGATGAAGGTCGTTCCAGTCTGACTTGCGGCCGTCACGTTGCGGGATCTGCGCAGACTCACAAACAAAGCCCAGGGCACGGGCTTCGCGTACCCAACGTCGGGTGTAGGCGTTGGCGCTGGGCTCGTTATCAAGCGCCCAAACCAGCTTGGGCAACTTCCCGCCCTCGCGTGTCTTAACCAGTGCCTTGAGCGAGTCCCCAGGAAAAGCATTGGAGGACATGGCCGACACGGCTGCGATGTCGTTATGCACCAGGGCGATGGCGTCGAAGATGCCTTCAACAATCCAGATTTCCTTGGCTTCAAGAAGGTCGACGCAGGGAGGGCACCACCAGACGCCGCGATAGCTATCCTTGGATTTGAAGCGGGCTTTCATGTTGCCGAAGCGGTGTGGCTGATCGATTAGGCGTTCCCACCAACCGCCTTTTTCCAAGGCGAAGCGCACCGTTGCGCTGCCGGCGTTGTGTTCAGCGGAGTAGAACGTTTCCTGGGTGAACCAACCCTGGATTAGCTCAAACCGAAAGCCCCGGGCGAACTCCAGGTAGGCGCGTGCCGTTGCGTTGGGGTGCTGGTCTGTCGCCGGTGCTCGCTTGCTCCAATCTTCGAACAGATCGTCGTATAGCTCTTTCACATGTAGTGTGTGGCCACACTTTTCGGGGCGACCACAGATCACCATCCATGGCGTATCAAAGCGGGAATACAGCTCTTTCTTTTTGCACTTTGGGCAGGTGCCGCCGCGCATGTAGTCGGTGCCCGTGCGGTGCTTGAGCCCGAAGTCGGCCTGAAGGCGTTGCAGCACGTCGTGACGAAGGTCTTCTTTCATGGGGTTACTTCACTGCTTTGAGGCTGTGGGACAGGGCTGCCATGAGGCGTTTTTGCGCAGCCATGACCGGGATGTGAGCGAGAATTGCGCCATGGCGCAGACCAGCCGCTACAAGGCGGAATTGGTCGGCGTACCAGTGCTCGTTGAGGCTCAAGCGATACTGTTCACGCAGGTTGGCCAGCAACGCTTCGGCCTCGGCCGGGGGCAGTTGTGTGGTGACAATTACGGCGTTTGCCATCGTTAAACCTCAATTTCGGGCGCAGCTCACCCAAACCCACGTGGGCGTGGGGCCGGCGATTGGTTGGGTTTGGTGTTACGAGTTTGCGGAGCGTTGGCGCTTTGGCAGGTCCAGCAACTCGATGTGGGCAAGGTCGGTCAGTTTGGTTGCAACCGGTTCGGCCACGTCGAGGTTCTCCACCAAATGAATAACGGCCCGTTTACGTAGTGCCGACAAGTCGCCCAGGTGTTCGGCTTGGTGGCGCTTAAGGAACTCCAGTGCAGCGTTTTGCACACACTGTTGGTAGTCCAAAGCGTTGATGTGAGTGTTCATTGGCCTTTACCTGACCTAGCGCGGTAGAGATCGATGGCGGCATGAATTTCGGCAGTTCGTGCAGCTATGTGTAAGACGTGCGCGTTCAAGATCAATTCGGCCTCTTCTTCGGTGATTACTCCGTCCTCGATAGCCTGAGCGATAACCTGGTCGACCGTGCCCTGTTTGGCCGACGTCTGCACTGCCCGTGCATACATCTCAACGTTGTCTAGGTTTTCCGGTTGGATGACCGGTACGAACATGCCGCCGTACATGGCCGCTACGTAGTTGGCCAGGTGCTGGGTGCCTGTGACTTGTTCCAACTGATAGATCTGTAGGTCTGTCAGCGGACGGCAGTTATTGTTCTCGTAAGCGTGGTTATCAAACTTCTTGAGAGGTAGGCCGATGCGAGCGGCGGCGCGTTCGCGGCCACCTTCAAAGGTGCAAATAATTGCACTGACAACTTCACGCCGTGTTTTTAGAACCTGACTTTTCATTTTCTGCTGTTCCCTACCTATGCTGACCATTACTGTGCGATCACGCCGTTTTTGATACCGAGCAATACAGCGGCGCGATGTGCCTCCCCCCGGCGACCTTTGATCCGACCGTTCAATAGGTCGCTGACTAAATTTTTGTTCAGTCCGTGTTTGCGGCTGAACTCCGCGATGCTCACTCCCTTGTGATCAAGAGCGGCCCGGGCTTGCTCGGGTGTAACAGTGGCGGGCATCATGTCTACTCTGTTCGTTTGTGGTTGTTTCTGTTTGTCTGTGGCGATTCTTGGTCAAAAAATTGATCAGGTCAAGTGTGGTGAATAAAAAAATGCTCATAGCTGACGGAGTAGGTGATCGCCTAAGGGAAGAGCGCGAGCGCTTAGGTTTGAATCAAACTGATTTTGGGACGTTGTTGGGGGTTAGCCGTGGAACTCAGAAAAATTATGAGTTAGGCGCCAATTCGTTGGACCTGCGCTACGTCTCTGCGTTGGTAGAACATAAGGTTGACGCGGGTTACGTTCTTTCTGGGCATCGATCTCCACCACCTGGTCAGGGGCTCGCTCCCGCAGAGGCGGATCTGGTCGAACAATTCAGGCGGCTACCGCCTGATGATCAAAAAACTGTGCGGCGTATCGTTAAGTCCATGGCTGCAGAGGCCTCTGACCCATCCGATTAACTTGTAACAAACTGCGTATCTCCAATGAAATCGCTGGGTCAGAGCAGGGATCACAGCCCAATACCGTCGATTCAACAAATGCAAAGAACGGAGCAGTACGCATGTTGGATCGCAACAAATTGGAAAGTGGTTTTCGTGACTCGGCGGGTTGTGAATGGTTGAAACTTACGGATTTGGAAGTCCGGCTTATCGAGCTATATCGACAGATATCTGAAAAAGACCGTAAACAGATTCAGCGAATTGCCGGCTATTTTGCTGAGCCTTCTGACATCGAATGACCTTCCTGGCATAACACTCAAAGCACGCGCCGGCCTTTGCGACTGGCGCTTTATATCGTTCATGCAACGCCAAGCTGATCGATTAGCTCCCGCTGTTTCGCCTTGGGCATATCCCTCAAACGATCAAACAGCATTCTTTCGTATGACTGAGCGGAGGGGCTCAGCGTGTGTGAGAACGTCAAGTTTGCTACCCAGGTGTGCCCGCACGTTGCATCGAGGCACTGGCAATACAGCTTCGCAAAATCCCGCGATAGCTCTTCTCTGGAAGCAATCCGGCCCTTATTTCCGCATTTGCATACAACTCTCATTGTGTCCCTCCCCAGGGCAGCCAATATCCAATATGTTGCCATAAAGTTAGTGGTAGTCGCTGCTTTAGCCTTATTTCGTAGTGTTTGTGTCTGCTGATTTGGCTTTTAGCCAGCTAATACTCCTGTCTTTTCTCAGTGTGTCGTTCAACTGATTGAACAATTGACAGATCGGCCTGATTTCATTGCTGGTGTACACGCGATCGATTTTTTCGATGTCCCCGAACCCGCCGTTGTTTTCCGGGATGATTCCGGCTAGGGCAGGGTTCATACGCCACGCCGCGATTACGTCATTGCGGGTGATGTTCTTCACTTTCTCCAGTTCGTCCTTGGCCTGGAAGTCCCCCACGGGGATGATCTGGATGGCGTTTTCCTTGCCGTTGGGGATGTTGACGAACATCGAGCGGAAGTTGCCCACGCCCTTGCTGGCGCTGATCTGAGCGCGCAGGTTCTCTTCGTCTTCTTCGGTCAAGTCCGGGTCGTTGGTGTAGAAGATGTAACCCGCGTGTGCGCCGTTGCTGTAGTAGCGCCGGCGGAACAGGGTCGCGGCTTCGTTGAGCAGCAGCGCCTGCAGACCGCCCAGGTAGTCGGGCACGCCGTAGATGTTCTGTTCCACGTCATAGTCCAGGACGTGTTCGATTTCATCCTGGTGGAAGTCCATGTATTTGCTGTCTGGCAGTAGCATCCTGAAACCGCCGTCGACCTTCACCCGCATGTTGATGGCGGGCAGGTGCTGCATCTCCAGCACTTCGCCAAAGGCGTTGGTATCGCGATAGAAGTACGCTTCGCCAAACACCATGTAGTCCAGGCTCGCCCGGCCCATGGTCTGTGTGCTGCAGCCCTCGGACGGGATGAATTCACGCAACAGCAGGTTGCGCTTGAACTTCGGAATGGCGCCGTGGTGTGCGTTGGCGCGCAGCAGCTTGGCCAGGCCCGCCCGTGATACCGGCGGCTTGTAGATTTCGCCGTCGTCGCTGAGAAATACCCCCAGGTACTCGCCTATGTTGCCGGACAGTACCTGTTCGGGTTCCCCGAAAGTGAAAGCCCGCATGGGCTGTGGCTGTCGTACCTGCTGGCTGACTTGGGGCTTTTTGTGTCGTGGCTTGGGCATTGGTTCCGCTCGTGACATAGCGGCTACGGCGCCGCTTGTTGGTGTTGAGGGGTTCATTGAACAGGGCGTGCATGATCGACCAGGCGATATCGGCGTGACCGGTGGCGTCCGTGCGTGAAGCGCTGTAGGTGACCTGGCCGCTGGTGGTGGTGCCGCGCTTGATGGTCAGGAATGCCTGAGCGATATCAGTCCAGCCGGCGTCCCACTCGATGCGACTGCCCTGGATCGTGTCCTGGGCCTTGAGTACCAGAGTATTTTTGGTCTCAAGGCTGTAATGGATAGCGGTCGCACGCGGGTAGAAGTCCCGCACCAGGTCAAACACGCCGTAACCGATACCGGTCGTATCGATGCCGATGTGCTGCACGTTGAAACGCTCGGTAAGTTTCTTGACCTGGTCGGCCTGGTATTTGAATGACTGCCCACGCCAGCTGTGTTTTTCCAGGATGCGGAATTTCGCCCCGGGTTCCAGTGGCGGGGCGACCACCACGCAGGTAGCGTCGTCGCGGGTACGGCTCGGATCGTAGCCAAGCCATACCGGGCTGTTGCCAAACGGCTGATCCAGTTCCGGGTTGTAGTCCTCCCACAGCGACAGATCGGAATAGCAACGCTCCAGATCCTTGAGGCCGAATGCGCTCTGGCTGCTGTCGATGAACTTGCAGTAGAACAACTGCTGGAATTTGTCTTCGTCGTACTCCAGCTGCAGCTGTTCAAGGTCGAACAGATCGCAGCCGCCGGCGATGGCGTCGTCCAGAGTAATGGTCTTGCGCCATTGACCATCGGGGCACAGCGCGCCCTGGGTGTATGACGCCTCGGTGGGCCAAGTGCCGCCGGCTTTCTTGCCGCGTTTGCTGTTGCGGAATTCCTCACCGGACCAGAACGGGTACGCCTGGTGCGACACCGCGCTGGGCGTCGAGAAATAGGTTTTGCGCCATTTCTTGTGGGTGCCCATGGCGCTGGCCACGGTGCTGAGTTTGTCGAAGTCACGTATCCAGAAATACTCATCGACGTAGACGTGGCCATGGTAGCCCTGGGCGGTGCTGCTGTTGGTGCTTAGAAAGCGCAACTCGGCGCCGTTGCTGAGCGTGATCGGGTTGCCGGTCAGCTCGATGTCGAACCACTGTTTGGCAAACTGGATGATGTAGCTGCGGAAAATCTCCGACTGCGAGCGGCTGGCCGACAGGAACACCTGGTTGTCGCCAGTCAGCACCGCATCCATGAAGGCTTCGCCGGCGAAGTAGTAGGTCAGGCCCACCTGGCGGCTTTTCAGGATATTGCGGATTCGGCATGTCAGCGGGTTTTGCTTGGCCGCGAACAGCTCCTGCTGATAGCGGTACATCTTGCTGATGAACTTATTCAGGAAGTCGACTTCGGTTAGCCCGCTGATATCGTTCTTGGCTTTCTTCTCGCGTTTCTTCCCTCCGCTATCGCCACGGCCCGAACGTTCGCCACGCGCGCCCTGGCGGCGTTCCTGAGGTTCGCTGCCTGATTCCCCGGCCGGGGCCGGCGATGGCTTGACCGCTTGCTTTAACAAGCGCTCGCGCACCGTTGTCAGTCGGTCCAGCTCGTTGAGTTCGTCTTTGGTCAGGCTGCTGGCTTTGTCCAGGAGCAGGGTGATACGCCGGCCGACTGCGGTCAGCGGTTCTTCGTCCGACAGCATGTCCTCCCAACCGCCCTGGCGTATCCAGTAGTAGACGATGCGGATGTTGGGCAGGTTGAGCTGCGCTTGAATTTCCTTGGCCTTACAGCGGCGTAGAAACAGGCGTTTGGCAGCTTCTTTAACTTCGGTCGAGTAGTACATGGGCCGCAGTCTATGCGGCGAAAACGCTTGAAACGCGGGGTTAAATTCCGCGATCCGCCTATATCGCAGATATAGGAGAAACGCGCATTTGAACCGTTTGTTTGGGGCTTGGCGGCTCCCTATCGTGGCGGCTCATTCAACCGATTGAGCGCAGTTATCGCCCATGCCCCGTTCCCTTGTTTCATTCTGGAAACGTGTCGCCACCAGCGGCATTACCGCCGATGGTCGCGAGATCCTTCCCCAGGAACTGCGCGATATCGCTGAAACCTACAAGCCGTCGAAATACACAGCTGTGATCTGGTGTGAACACCAGCGTGCGGAAGGTTCTTTCGGCACCGTATACGCGGTCCGTCTGGTCGAGGAGGGCGATGATCTGGAGGAAGGGCAAGTCGCCCTGGAGGCCCAGCTCAAGCCCAACGATCGACTGCTGTACCTGAATGATCAGGGGCAGAAGCTGTTTACCAGTGTTGAGATTTGGCCGAATTTCGCCGGTAGCGGCAAATCCTACCTGACCGGCCTTGCGGTCACCGACACACCGTCGAGCCTTGGCACTCAAGAACTGTACTTCTCCCGCCAAACCAACAAAGCGACGTACTACGCCGCGTCCGTTGAACTGGGCTCTTTTGAAGCTGAGCCGCAAAGCGAGGTCGGCAAGCTGATCGGCTTGCTCTCCGGTTTGTTCAAGCGCTTTTCCACGGATGCCGAGCCCGCCGAACCCACCCCCCCAACTGAGAGCAAACCCCCAATGGATGAAGCTACCGCAACGGCGCTTAAAGCCCTGCTGGAGCAGCTGCTTGTCGTCGCTGCCGGCATTCAGGCTGTGATTGAGCCCGCCGCCGCAGATGCACCAGAACCCGAACAGGCACCAATCGACGACGTGAGCGCGGCCGTAGACGAGATCGTCACTACAGCAGAAGACGAGCGTGAGTTCAGCCGTAAGGGCGCGGCCACGAATAAGGCACTGTTGGCGAGCATGGCGGCTTTGGAAAAGCGCTTCACCGCGCTGCAGAACACTTCCGCAGGTCGCCAGTTGCCACGCAACCCCGGTCCAGTAGCCGCCCCACGACGTAAGGTGCTCTGACATGGCCCAGCCTTTAAGCGCCCGTGGCGCCAAGCAATATGCCGAGCTGCAGGAAGCCATCGCCGAAGCGTATGGCGTCCAAAGTTCGGCCCGCATGTTCAGCGTCGACCCGACGATTGCCCAGGAACTGAACGACGCAATCACCGCGAAAGCCGACTTCCTGGAGCGTATCAACGTCACCCCGGTCAGCGAGATCAAGGGTGAAAAGGTGTTCATTGGCGTGAACGGTCCGGTCACTGGCCGCACCAACACCAAGACCACCGACCGCGAAGCCAAGGACGCTTCGGCGCTGGACAACACCACCTATGAACTGGCTGATACACAGTCAGACGTTGGCCTGCCATATGCCAAGATCGACGCCTGGGCGAAGTTTCCCGACTTCAAAGAGCGCTATTCCGCTGCAGTGCAAAAGCGTATTGCCCAAGACCGAATCGTTATCGGCTTTCACGGCACCCGTGCCTCCCCTCAGACTGATCTGGCGGCCAATCCAAAGCTGCAGGACGTGAACAAGGGCTGGCTGCAGCAACTGCGCGAGCAAGCCCCGCAGCAGGTTCTTAAAGAGGGCGCCACCGCCGGTAAGGTGATGTTGGGCGCTGGTGGTGACTACGCCAACCTTGATGCCCTGGTGCATGACACCAAGCAGATGGTGGACGAGATCCTGCGCGAAGACGGCGACCTGGTCGCAATCATCGGCACCGACTTGCTCGCCTCCGACAAGGCAAAGCTGTACACCAAGCAAGGCGACACGCCGACCGAAAAAGAGCGCATCGAAAACGCCCAGGTTATTGCGACCTATGGAGGTCTGCCGGCTTTCAGCGTGCCGAACTTCCCGGTCAACGCCGTGCTGGTCACCAGCTGGGACAACCTGTCGATCTACTACCAGGACACCAGTTGGCGTAAGCAGACGATCGAGAACCCGAAACGCTCCCGCGTCGAGGACTACAACAGCCGCAACGAAGGCTATGTGATCGAGCAGCTGGAAAAGATCGCGCTCACTGAAAACGTTGAATTGGTGGCGGCGTGAGTTTGGCCCTGGCGCACAAGCGCCGCACCCTGGCCATGGGCAGCACTGCAGTAGCGGCGATGTCCGCTGCTGCAAGCTTGGCCTATTCGCCGGCCGATGCGCTCAGCAGTCCCGCCAATGCTCGCAAGCACCTGCTACTGCAGGAAGCGGCGTTGGACCAGGACCTGGAGCGAATCAGCGCCATTAACGGGCTGGCCGGACGTCAGGCACTCAAGCGCGAAGAACTGCTGCCCAAGTACCAGGAATACGTACAGCGCTACTGCGAGTCGGGCCTGAACTTCCCTAACCGCGTTGCGGTGCAGGTCATGGTCTGGCTGTTCGATACGACCCAGTTCGATGACGCTCTGGAACTTGCCGACTTCCTGATGGAGCAGGGCCAGCAGATGCCGGAGCGCTTCAAGCGCCGCGACATCCAGACCTTTGTGGCCGACGCAGTGTGTGAGTGGGCTTACGCCGAATACAACGCTAGCCGCAGCCCGGAGCCCTATCTGTCCGACCTTCTGCCCCGCGTTGACGGCGAATGGCAACTGACGGAGCAGATCCCAAGCAAGTACCACAAGTTGATCGGCATGCGCGCCATGGAGGCCGAGCAGTGGGAAACCGCGCTCAAGCATTTGGAACGATCCACCGAGCTATACGCCCAGGCTGGAAACAACACGCGCATCGATAAGGTCCGCAAGGCCCTGGCAAAACAAGCGGCCACTAACCCGGTCACCGAATAACCGACTACCCCCCCCAGCGGGGACCTGTGGAAGTGAGCCGCCCATTTATGGACCGTCCCACTGAAAACAGGCTCCCCGCCCTATTTGAGCGGCCAGCAATGAGCTTTTCCGGGAAACCCACCACCTTTGTGGAACTGACGATCGAGAATGACGGCTTCTGGCCTGACCTTTCTGTGACCGAGTTTCAGAAAGAACAACGCGTGCCGGCGGAGTACCTGGTGGAGCTGCTGGTCGACACACTGAAAAGCGCCATGTTCGAAGTGAATACCGACCTGGCCCGCGTGAAAGCGAAGCTGCAGACGGCAGGGGTATCGAACCTGCAAGCAGCGACCGGTGTGGCCACCCCGGCAGAATGGGCTTACGCCTATAAGGTCACGCTCTATAAACGCGCCGTCTACAGCCGTGCCAAGGGCAACTCACTGCCCCAGTTCGCCACTGTCACCCGCCGCGAAAGCGCCGAAAACACCGGCAAGGAAGCGCCGGAGCGTGCTGAAACCTTCCTGGCTTTCAGCCAGCAGGCCGTGCGTGCCCTGCAAGGCCGCGGCCGCATTACGGCGTCTTTGCAATGATCCAGCTGCAGGCGCTAACCGCCTACCTGATGGCCCGTAACCTGGTGGCGCCTGAGCTATTCGACAGCTGGACGGAGCAGGTCAGCCTTGAGCTGATCTGGAAGCCCGACCGCGACGGCTTGCACATGGCTGACATGCGCTACCGCGCTGTGTTCTCGCTGGAGAGCTTCACTGGCAATCCTTCCAGGCTGATGGCCCTGGTCGGTAGTTGGCTGGAAACCCACGACAGCAACCGCGACCGCCACGAGCTGCCGGCCCCGATGTTTACCGTTGAACCACTTGACCAGGACAGCTTCGACGTGGAGCTGTCGCTTGAATTCATTGAGCCGCAATACCTGGCCGAAGATCCTACCGGCGAGATCGAGGCGTTCGGCAAAACCTGGGCGTTCGTCCCCTTCGATTTGTGGGTAGCTGAGCAAGGCGAGGTGGGCAGCGATGGCCGCTAGTCCGCTCGCCCTCGATGTCAGGGGCATGGTCAATGTCGACGCCCAGTTGGCGTTGCTTGAGCTGCCGCCCCAGCTGCGCCGACGACTACTGAACAACGTCACTAAGCGCGTGCGGACGATAAGCCGTAAGCGAGTGCGCGAACAAAAGAACCTGGACGGCACGCCGTTCGCTGAGCGCAAGGGCTCGGCCAAGGGCAAAAAGAAGATGGAAGCCGGCCTGGCCAAGCTGCTGCAGGTCACCCGTGTCAGTTCGGATGAAGCCGAACTGGGCTGGAAAAACGCCCTGACCCGTTGGGTCGCCGCGCAGCAGCACAACGGCGTCAGCGAGCGACGCACCGCCGCGCAGATGCGGCGCTGGAACAAAGTCCCCCCGGGCATCGCTTGCACCGACAAACAGGCCAAGCGCCTGCGCCGGCTGGGCTTCCGTGTCCGCCAGAAGGGCAAAAAGGCGCTGGCCAGGCCGTCAGTGGCTTGGATTCAAGAACACGTGAACTACGCCAAGGCCGGCTTGCTGATCCGCATTTTGAACGACGAACGCACCGAGTCCACCGGCGCGCAAAGCTGGGATATCACCCTGCCAAAACGCCAGTTCCTCGGCGTGGAGAGCGGAAGCGAAACCCGCGACCTGGTTAACCAGGTGCTCCAACAAATCCTTAATTCACCCCGCTAACGAGGCACAGCATGGCACTTGGCAAAGTCAGCGTTAACAATCTCAATCTGGGCCAAGGCGCCGTGACTGAGATCGAGCGCTATTTTCTGTTCATCGGTCCCGGCCCGAAAAACACCGGCAAATTGATCGCCCTCAACACCGACAGTGACCTGGATTCGCAGCTGGGCGTGCCGGCCAGCGACTTGAAAACCCAGGTCACTGCTGCCCGCTTGAACGGCGGTGATCGCTGGGCCTGCCTGGCGGCGCCGATCAGCGCTGACGGTGACTGGAAAATCGCCCTGGAAACCGCGCAGCAACAGGGCTTTTCCGTCGAAGCCGTGGCGATCACCAAGCCGGTATCCAAGGGCGACGAACTGTCGGCCATGCATGACGCGGCTGTTTCCCTAAACAACACCTACGGCCGGCGCGTATTCGTCATGGCCGCGTCTGCCGGCATCGTCGCACCGCTGACCTGGGCGCAGTACCTGGTAGAGCAGAAGGCAATCACCGCCGACGTGGCCGCGCCGCGTGTGTTGGTGGTTCCGCAGCTCCACGGCAATGACTTGGGCGTTTTGGCCGGTCGCCTGGCCAATGCCGCCGTCAGCATCGCTGACAGTCCAATGCGCGTGGCCACCGGTGCGGTGTTGGGCTTGGGTGCGGTGCCGGTCGACGGCGAAGGCATCCCGCTACCGTCCGCGATTCGTGCCGAGTTGGATAAAGCCCGGTTCTCGGTCGCCCAGACCTATCCCGACTACCCGGGCGTGTACTGGGGTGACGGCAACATGCTGGACACGCCAGGCAGCGATTACCTCGTGATCGAATACCTGCGCCTGGCTGACAAGGCCGCTCGCCAGATCCGTCCCCTGTTGATCCGCCGCGTGGCCGATCGCCGCTTGAACAGCACCGCCAACAGCATGGCCGTGAACGTCAACGCGCTGATGGCACCACTGCGCAAGATGGCCAAGTCGACCAAGTTCGCAGGCCAGGTGTTCCCGGGCGAGATTCAAACGCCCAAAGACGGCGACATCGTACTGACCTGGACGAGCAAAACCGCCGTCGAGGTGTACATCAAGCTCAAACCCCACAACTGCCCGAAAGACCTCACGGCGAACATCGCCCTGGACCTTTCCACCGACGATTCGGAGTAACCCCCATGTCACGTATTGGCGGCAAGAACTTCGACGTGAACCTGGGCGATCTGCAGGTCCACGTTGAGAGCTGCACCCTGGATATCACCGACAACAGCAAGACCGCGCAAACCCGGGGCGTGCCTGACGGCTACGTTGACGGCGATGTGGCGGCAGCGGGCGAGATGGAATTGGACTCCACCAACTTTGCCCTGGTCGTAGAGGCGGCACGTACTGCAGGCAGCTTTCGCAAGCTTGAAGCCTTCGACGTCGTGTTCTTCGCCAAGGCCGGCGACGACGAGCTGCGCATTGAAGCGTTCGGCTGCAAGTTGAAGGTGTCGAGCCTGTTGAACATCGACCCCAAGGGCGGCGAAAAGACCAAGCACAAGGTGCCGTTTGAGGTCACCAGCCCGGACTTTATCCGTATCAACGGCGTGCCGTACCTGGATGCCACTGAGATTGAGGGCATTAGCTGATGGTCTGCCCGTTCGATCGCGCCCAAGCCCTGGAACAACGTCAGCGGGACCAGGCTATCAACGCCCAGTTGGCCCAGGCCCGGCGTGAGTCAGCGGGCCCAAGCCTTACTCACTGCCAGGACTGTGACAACGAAATTCTTGCAGCGCGCCAGGCGCTTGGCGGCAAGACCCGTTGCGTACCGTGCCAGTCTTTTTTCGAAAGAGGAATGCAGCGATGAGCGCGAATCAGGTGGCCCAGGACACCGCCATCGCATTGGCAAAGGCGTCGCCTGCGATCGGTGTAGCGGCCACTGGCGCGACAGGGACCGTCGATTGGTCGGCTGTCGCTTACATGCTGACTGCCCTTTACATGGTGCTGCAGATCCTGCTGCTGGTTCCCAAGTATCGCCAAATGCTGCGCGACTGGAAGGTGAAACCATGAGCCTGCGCGGCAAGATCGCCGCCGGCGCCATTGCGCTTTGCAGCTCCACGCTGGTGGTGTTCCTGGGCACCTGGGAGGGCAACGGCCAAAACACGGTCTACGCCGACAAGTTGGCCCGTGGCCTGCCCACCGTGTGCAAAGGCATCACCCGCCATACGAGCCCGTACCCAGTGGTTGTGGGTGACTACTGGTCGGACGCCCGGTGCAACGAGGTAGAGCAGCTGGTGATCAGCAAAGGCCAACTGCAGCTGGCCGACTGCATCACCAATCAGGACGTGGGCCAGAACACATTCGACGCCCTGAGCAGCCATGGCCACAACTTCGGCAACCCCAGCACCTGCGCCAGTCGCGCAGTGGGCTTGATCAATGCCGGCCGCATCAAAGAGGGCTGTCAGGCCCTGGCCTGGGCGCCTGATGGCAAAACCCCGGTGTGGGCCTTCGTCACCACCGCCCAGGGCAAGAAGGTGTTTATTCCGGGGCTGCACGCGCGCCGTTTGGCGGAAGCGGCTCTGTGTGAGGCGGGCCTGTGATGCGCGAAGGCACTTTCATCCTGGTGCTGTGCCTGGTGGCCTGGTTCGGCTTCGACCTGCTGGAAGGCCAGCGCGACACCGCCCGTAGCGAGCGTGACGCCGCGCTGTTCGAAGCCAGCGGCCTGCGTGAAGCGGCGCGCATCAGCGGCGAGATGCTGGCCGAGCGTGACGCGATCGATCTTCAACGAAGCCTGGAACTGACCCATGAACGTGCTGAAAACGATGCTCTGCGCCTTGACGTTGCTGCTGGCCGTAAGCGGTTGCGCGTCACCGCCACCTGCAGCACCTCGATGCCCACCAGTGCCAGTGCCAGTGCCAGCGGCGTGGCTGATGCAGTCGCCGCCGAACTCACAGCAGACGCTCGACAGGATTATTTCACCCTCAGAGATCAGCTTGCCCTCAGTCGGCAAATGATCCTGGGCCTGCAGGACCACGTGCGCCGGGTTTGCCTGCGCTGAACCTTACTTTTACCCCTAAACGGAGCAACACCCATGACCGATAGACGCGAAATCACCCTGGAGATTGGCGACCAGGAATTCACCTTTGAGCTGACCCCGCAGGACGTCACCAAATACTTCAACGCGGTGAACCAGAACAACAAGGTTTCGCCCGCCAACAACCTGCTGGTCACCACCGTCAAGCAAGAAGAACGCGCCCGCCTCAAGGGGATGCTGGGCAATCCGGTGTTGGTTATGCAACTCGCCGGCACGCTCCTCGAGGAGTACGGCCCTGATGTTGAAGTCACCGTAAAAAAGCCCTCGACCACGCCGAACGACTAACCGAAAACGGCCTTGGCCAACTGGTAGCCCTGGCCAGCCGCTGGCTACCTGGGGCCGAGCCCACCGCCGAGGTGATGGGCACGGCCAAATGGCTGGAGGACGAGCACTGGCGGCGGATGGAAATTGCCATCGCCAACGGTATCGCCCACGCACTCAACGGATAAACATCGATGACAGACCGTAGCGCCCGCCTGGCCTTCATTTTGAGCCTGACCGATAAGGTCACAGCCCCAATGGGCAAGGTGAAGACGAGTTTTTCTGACTTGGCCCAACAGGGCCAGAAGAACATCACCCAGATGGGCCTTGGCCTGGCTGGGATGGTGGGCGCCGGTGTGGCCATCACCCAGTCCCTGGAACCGGCTCTGGAGATGAACCGCGCCCTGGGCGAAGTCCGATCGCTGGGCGTGGCCGAAGATGCGTTGAATGCACTCAATCGCAAGTCCCTGGAATTCTCCGTCGCCTATGGGGAGAACGCCCGGGATTTTGTCGCCTCGGCTTATCACATTGAAGGCGCTATTAAAGGGTTGGTGGGTAATCAACTGGCGACGTTCACCAACGCCAGCGACGTGCTGGCCAAGGCCACCAAGGCCGACGCGGACACCATGGGCACCTACGTCGGCACCATGTACAACCTGTTCAAGGGCCAGGCCGACGCCATGGGCAAGGGCCAGTGGGTTGAAACGCTGGCCGGCCAAACTGCCACCGCCGTTCAACTGTTCCGCACCAGTGGCGAGCAGATCGGCGAGGCATTCAAAAGCGCCGGTGGCTTGGCCAGCACCGCCGGTGTAAGCCTGGCCGAACAAATGGCCGTGTTGGGCACGTTGGGCGGCACCATGGACGGCGGGGAGGCCGGTGGTCTCTACAAATCGTTTTTTGAGAACGTCAGCGGCGCATCGGAAAAGCTCGGCATGTCCTTTGTCGACCAGCAGGGCAAGTTGCTGCCAATGATGGACATCCTGGATAAGCTCAAGGGCAAGTTCGGGGATCTGTCGATCGAGGCCAACGGCAAGCAGCTACGCGACGCCTTTGGTGGTGAAGCGGCCCGCCTGATCACCACCCTGATGGGCGACACCGGCCGCTTGAAAAACGGCATGGAACAGCTCGGTAAAGTGCGCGGCCTGGAGAACGCCGAGCGCATGGCCAAGGCCATGGTGGACCCGTGGCAACAGTTCGGCGCCGCTGTGCAGGCCCTGCGTATCGCATTCGGCCAATCATTGATCCCAATCCTGGCGCCGCTGATGGATCGCCTGGTGGGGATCGCCAGCACGCTGACTCGCTGGACCCAGCTGTTCCCCAACATTACCCGCGTGATTGGCATCGCCACGTTGGTGGTGTTCGGCATCATCGCCGCCATGTCCTTGCTTACTTTAACCGTGGGCATGTCGAAGATGGTCTGGTTGGGCCTGGTCACGGTGTGGAAAGTGCTGACTATGGCCGGCCTGCGCAGTATCGCTATGTTCCTGTACCACACCGTTATGGTGATCGGCTTCGTGGCCGGCCTGGTGCTGATGGTCGCCTGGATGGGCCTGGTTAAGGGCGCCATGCTGCTGTGGCAAGGCGCTATCTGGTTGGTCAACACCGCGTTGCTGGCCAACCCGGTGACCTGGGTTGTGATCGGCATTGTTGCCCTGGTCGCGGCCGTGGCGGCGGCGATCATTTACTGGGACCAGTGGACCAGCGCGCTACTCAACAGCGAGGCGTTCAAATGGGTCAGCGGCCAACTGACCGCCTTGTCTGACTGGTTCGATTCGATGGGCGGCTGGTCGAGCATGGCCAGCGCCGCCTGGGACGGCATCGTCAGCATCTTTAAACAGGCCATCAATGGCTTGATCGAGATGTTGAACAAGATCCCCGGCGTAAACATTGAAGCGGCGTTCGGTGACATGCCAGCAGCGCCTGAGCTGCCAGGTATCAGCGCCCCCACCGTCGAGGCGCCGTTGCTGCCGCAACTGGTGAGCGCACCCCAGCAGCCGATCCAGGCACCTCTGGTAATGGCCAACACACCGAAAATGCCTGCGTCAGCCATGCCGACCTTGAACGGCCTGCAGCCCCGGGCCGAAGCGCCGGCCCTGGTCCTGGCCCCGGTACCGAAAACCCCGGCGCCGATCGCGCAGCCACTCGCTGCCCTGGAGCCACCACGTCAACCGCCTGCCCTAGTGCTGGCCTCGGCTCCTACAGAGAAGGCCAACCAGAGCCAACAGCGCATCAACGGCGCCGTGGCCAGCCTGTCACCGAAGCGGCCCGACGCCGTGCCCCGGGGCGGCTTGCTGGCGAGCATCCAGAACAACAACCAGACCCAAAACAAAGGCACCCACGTGGAGAACGTGAACATTCATACCGGTAAGCAAATGAATCCGCTGGAGCTGGAAGGCATGTTGGCCATGGCGGTGGGCGGATGAGCGAGTACATAGACCTCTTGATCGTCGACAACGATCTGGCGCTGGACCCTTCCCGCCAGCCGCTGCTGATCGAGGACCGGGCCAGCATCGCCCAGGACATTGCTCACATGATCCGCGAGAGCGGCTTGCTGGTAACGCTCGTGGCCGAGCGCAGCAAGTTGCGTCAGCGCGACTGCATCCAGCAACTGGAGCTGCTGGTGGAGGCCGACGCACGCCTGGTTCCGGGCACTGCGTTGATTAACCAGGTGCAACCCGGGCAGTACCTAGTTACGGCCAAAACGCTGAAATTCGGCGACATCGAGGTGACCCTGTGAGCGACGTCGATTTTAAACAGGCGCTCGCAGACGCCGGCATTCCAATCACCGAGGAAGGGCTACGCCAAGCCTGGGAAAAGGAAGTCGCCGCCCAGGGTAGCAAGATGAGCAACACCAGCGCCTATTCGCCTTTCTGGCGGGTAATCACGGCGCTGGTGACCAAGCCGGTTATGTGGCTGATCAGCTTTATCAGCGACACCGTGTTGCCCAACTTCTTTGTCAAAACCGCCCGCGCCAAGTGGCTGGACATGCTGGCTTGGGCGGTCAACGTCGAGCGCAAGGGCGCGACCAAGGCCAAGGGCGTATTGCTGTTTATCCGCGACGTCGCCGGCGGTGCGTTGGAGCTGCCCGCCGGCATTCTGGTGCAATCGGCGGCTATCAACGGCCATATTTACCAACTGGTGACCACCCAGGCCGTGACCTTCGCTGACGGGTTGGTGCAGCTTGAAGTCCCCGTGGAAGCGCAGGACGTGGGCAGCGGCTACAACCTGGCCCCCGGTTATTACGCGATCCTGCCGGTACCGATTGCTGGCATTGTCCAGGTGGTGAACGCGGAAGGTTGGCTGATTGCACCAGGTGCAGATCCTGAGCCGGATGATCAGCTGCGTTTGCGCGTGCGTAACCAGTTCTCGGCGGTCAACCAGTGGCACACCGACGCGGTCTACCGGGCGATGATTTCAGCCTTCCCCGGCGTGCGGCCAGATGGCGTGTACTTCCTGCACGGCGCACCCCGGGGCCCAGGCAGTGCCAATGCCTACGTGCTGTTTGAAGCGGACGTGCCGGCGGCGACCTACCTGGAGCAAATCAACGCGCATATCCGCGACCAGGGCAACCATGGCCACGGCGACGATCTGCTGGTGATGGTCATGCCCGAAACCCAGCACGCGCTGCACCTGACCCTGTGGCCACGCGCACTGTTGGGCGCCGAACAGCGCGCCAAGCTGCAGGCCGACGTCGATCAGTTCATTCGCGCCGCCTTCCGTGAGAGCGGCACCGGTGACTATCAGCCGACGCTGACCTATCCGCAGTCACGGTTCTCATTCAGCCGCCTGGGCGAAGAGCTTCACCAGCAGTTCGCCGGCATTGAGTCATTGCACTTTGATAACGCTGACATCGTGTCGGAGCTGAGCATCCCCCGGATTCAATCGCTGCAGGTGGTGTTCGCATGATCAAGCTGAATTTGCCGTTCTGGCTGGATGGCCCACAACTGACCAAGCTCAAAGCCGCCAGCCAATCCTGGTGGGAAAAGGTCGAGGGTTGGTTGCAGTGGCCCTTGTTGCAGATGGATGCAGACACCTGCCACCTGACCGTCCTCGATCTGCTGGCCTGGCAGCGCGATATCAGCCGCTTCAAGGATGAACCCGAAAGCTTGTACCGTTTGCGCGTCAAGTTCGCCTTTATCAATGCCGTCGACGCCGGCAGCACCGCCGGGCTTAAACGCATTCTGCAGCGTCTGGGCGTGGGCTACGTCGAGATTGACGAACGTATGCCCGACCGGGACTGGGACGTGGTTCTGCTGCGTCTGTCCGACTCGCAGCTCTCGCAAAACCCTGAGCTGATGCGGGTTCTGATCCAGCAGTACGGCCGCACGTGCCGGCGTTATGACTTCGTGACCATCACCCCCGTATCACTGCGCATTGTCGCGGTGGACTTCAACGACGACCAGCAAACGCTGGTTGCCAGCCTGTAGGAGCCTCCCGTGGGAGCCAGTATTACCCTTGCAGGTGAAAGCCTGATCGCGCAAAAACAAGGCGCACAACAACCCCTGATTGTTTCCCGATTCGTCCTGGCCAACGTGCCCGGGCTGGATCCTAACGGCCCGATCGACCGGGCGGCGCCGAAGCCGGCCGCGCATCTGGTGGCGACCTATGACGTCACCCAAAAAGGGTTCGTGAACCCCAACCAGATTGTTTACAGCCTGATGATGGGCAGCGATATCGGGGACTTTGACTGGAACTGGATCGGCCTGGAGAGCGCCGAAAACGTGCTGTTGGCCGTGGCCTACGTGCCGCTGCAGCAGAAGCGCAAGAACATTCCCCCGCAACAGATGGGCAACAACGTTACGCGCAACTTCCTGGTGGTGTTCGACGGCGCCCAGGCGCTGACCGGGATCACCATCGATGCCAAGACCTGGCAGCATGACTTTACCGTGCGCCTGCACGGCATCGACGAGCGCGAGCGCTTGAGCAATCGCGACACCTTTGGCCGGGCCTGCTTTTTCAGTGATGGCCTGAAACTGTCCAAGGTCGGCAACGGTTACCAACTGCAGGCGGGCACCGCCTATATCGAAGGTGTGCGGGTGCTTTCGACTGCAGCAGTTGCCGCCTCACCGCCGGCGTTTCCCGCGAGAGCCTGGCTGGATGTGAGCCTGGAGCGTCAGTTAAGTGATGTGGTGGCCCGCTGGGAGGTGCGTTTTGGCGCCGCCCTGGCTGACTTCACCGACAGTGCCGGCGTGCGCCATTTCTGCGTGCCGCTGGCGGATCTTCCCGACTCCAACACTGTGATCGATCTGCGTCAGGCTGAGCCGATCAGTGATTCCCTGGTCAAGCATTTCGCAAGTAAGGAGTGGGTCGAAGATGAATTGAAGAAGAAGGCCGACAAGGGGACCACCCTTGGTAGCTACGGCATCACCGACGCCATCCCGAACCTGAACATATTGCCGGGTTACAACCTGGATGTGCACGCGGGCCAATACGGTTTTCTGTCCGCAGCAGATGAGACCCACTTGTGCCAGAACTGCTATTGGAACGGCTCCAGTTGGTTGCGTCATGACGTCACTAAACCCGCTGTGGCGCTGATTGCTGGGGCCGGTAGTGTGCGTATCCAGCGCGTACGCGCAGGTGCCAATCCAATCGTTTGGGATCGCGGCGACTATGTGAGGGATAGCGGCGATACCTACAGCTCGACGGACGTTGATCAACTGATCAAAACGATCAATACGGCCATTAGCAAGAAGGCAGATAAAGGAAAGACGCTGGCTGAATACGGCATCCATGACGCCATTCCCAACCTAAACCCACTGCCCAATAGCAGCTTCGATATTCACGGTGGTTCCTACGCATTTCTCACTTCAATCAGTGAATCGAACCTCAGTCAAAACTGTTATTTCAACGGGGCGGAGTGGGTGCGCCATGACGAGACAATGCCGTCTGCCACGGTGTTTACCAATTCCGGCGGCGCTTATGTGCGCAAGGCACTACCTGGGCCGAATCCGATTCAGTGGTCCTATAGCGCTCAACTGATGGACAGCGGCAATACCTATGATACGAAGGCCATCGACCGCTTTTTCTTTGGTGTGAATCAGTCACTGGCGCAGCACGATAAGTCTATTTCACAGATCAATTCTGACCTCAGCAAAAAAGCGAACAAAGGTACAACGCTCGCTGAGTATGGGATCAACGATGCTATCGAGAACATCAACCCACTGCCCGAGGCGAGCCTTGATCTGCACGGTGGATCTTATGCGTTTGTCACGGCTGAGAGGGAATCGCACCTAACGCAGAACTGCTACTGGAACGGTAGGAGCTGGGTTCGCCACGACACGAGCAAACCCGCTGTAGCGCTGATTGCCGGGGCCGGTGGGTTGCGGGTTCAGCGGGTTGCTCCTGGGGCGAATCCTATTGTTTTCACGGGCTCGTCCGAGGTGATCGATTCCAGTAAGAAGGCCGGACCTGGTACGGCGGGTATTGCTCCGATTGCCACCTTAGAACAAGTGGCAGCGGGCGCCGATGAAACCAGCATCGTGACGCCTCGCACCTTGCGCTGGGGGTTCTCCATCAATCTGGCTGTCAATGGCTACCTTGCGTTCCCGCGCTGGATGGGCGGGCTGATCATCCAGTGGGGCAATGCCTACATCGCTACCAATGGCACCCAGTTCCTTTTCCCAATCGGGTTTCCCAATACGTGCTTCGTGCTGAACCTGGGCACAGGGGAGGACACCACCGGCCAGGCAGAAGTGATGAACATCAAGCCGGGCTCCCTCACTCAAAGCGGATTTATCGGCAACGCCACTGCCGCGTCGACCTATCCCTACATTGCGATCGGGCATTAAGGAAATTTTCATGAGCAAATACTTTTACAGCCCGTCGCTGCACACCTTCTTGGTCGAGGGCATACACCCGAAACGACCAGGTGATTGTGTGGTGGTCAGCTATCAGGACTATTCCTATCTGCTGGCCAAGCAGTCCCAGGGTTATCAGATCGTATTCGACGCAGAGGCCAAACAGCCCGTGGCGCGTCTGGCCCCCGGCACCAGTAAGCCCGAGCAATTGAAGGCCCTCTATCAGCAGAAGAGCGGCGAGATCAATGCAGCGTGTGAGGCCGCGATCATTGGTGGCTTCTGGTCGGACGCGCTCGGTTCGCCGCACCAGTACCCCAGCAAGCTGGACGATCAGTTGAACCTCACCGGCGTGATCCTGCAGGGCTTTGACAGCCCATACGGCTGCAGAGACGCGGACGGTTTGAAAGAGCTACGACCGCACACCGCCAAGCAATTGCGCCAGGTCAGTGAAGACTTCACCACCTACAAGATGGAGCTGCTGCAGCGCGCCAACCAGTTGAAGCAGCTGCTCGACCAGGCGCTGGCAGACGGCGACTTAAACGCGCTTGAGGTGGTGACCTGGGAGAGCCTGCAGTCATGACCTGGGCAGCGGTGACGATGCGCTGGCCAGCCCAGGCCACCCAATGGATGGGCCAACTAACAGAGGCCAAGGATCTGGCCAGCACTGAACAGGCCAGTACCTCCAAGCGCTTGGCGGATCTGGACGGCAAGACCAGCACCAACCCGGGGCCGGTGGGTGACGCCGCCCTGGGCGCGATCGTTGCCGGCCGTGGGGCACTGGCTGATCAGATGGGCGAGGCCCCGGCGTGCCTGGTGGTGACGCCGTTTCAGAGTGGTATCGGCCAGGGCCGGGGCTACCAGCGTTTCCTGTCGGCACCGAACCTGCTGCAGCAGCTGGCCGGCAAACTGGTGGACGTGAGCGACACCGGCCGGCCGGACGGCCCCCAGTTCGCCCTGTGCATGATGTTCCTGGCCACGCGCTTTGATCAGTTAGCCGAGAGCCTGGCGCGCTTCAATGCGCTGTTGCCCATACCTGGCCTGGTGCGAGCCGAGCGCCGCGCACGGCACCTGTCGAAGCTGGAGACGGAAAAGTGGGAGATCCCCGCCGCCGGCACTTTGCCGCGTTGGCAGGCGTTGCCCTTGGAGCGCTGCACCGTGGTCAAGGCCGCGCAGCAATCCATGTCTGGCCAGCTCGCTGTCCTGGAGAGCTACGCGGCCGACAGCTCGCCCATGGCCGACCTCGCCGCGCTGGCAAACCGCAAGGCGGCTCAACAGCATGGCCGGGATCAGCAGCTGGCCGACCTTAAAGCCTCACTTGCCGGCGGCAACCCTGACAGCAGTATGCGCGCTCGCCTGATTGGCCCAGGCAACTCCACCGAACTGCGTCAGGCGCTGTTGGCCGGTGACGCCCCGGGGCATGAATGGGTGCTGTGTGCCGGCGCGCTCCTGGTGGGATCTGAAAAGGGGCTGAGCTTTGTTCGTGAGTTGGTGGGCCTATGACGCTGCTACTGGATGGGCAAGAGGTGCGCGGGAAAAATCTCAAGGTCACCGGCAATCTGCGCATCGAGAGCGACGATTTGTCAGGCCAGACCAGCAACACCGACAAGGGGCACAAGGGCTTCAAGCCCAAGACCCTGACCGTCAGCCTTATGATTCCTTTCGTTGACCAGGTGCAGCTGCGCGACCTCATGCGGCTGGTGGAAGCAACCGAAGGCGGTGGTCAGCTCAAGACCTACCGCATCGTCAACGACACCGCCGCCGCGTTTGGTATGCGCCAGGTGACGTTCACCGAAGGCGTGAGCGCCCGGGAGGACGACAACCTTCGCGGCTGGCTGATCCAGTTCACCCTGACTGAAAAGCTGTCGAACCCTGAGAAAGTAGAGGGCCGGCGATCGGGTAACGCGGTTACCGCGCAGTCAGGCCCAGGCGGGGCAGTGGGTGGCAGCGGGGGCACCGGTGGCGACTCCAGCAGCGGACCGGAGGAACTGACCGGCTTTGAAGCCACGCTGAAGAAGGTGGACGGATGGCTGGGCGGGGCTAACACATGAAGCTGCACAAGGAGTTGGCCATCAACGGCGTGCCCTACGTCCTGGTCAAAAACGAAGTCCGGCTGGACGCGAAAAGCCCCGGCCGGGCGACGTTCACCATTCAAGCCTCGGCGCCGGTCAACGGCCTGGTGACGCTCGATATCGGCTACAACGGCAACATGCTGCAGCGACACTTCATTGGCTACGTCGAACGCTCCACCACGGCCAGCAGCACCCAACAGGTGCTGTTCTGCCGCGAGCTGGCCGCGATCCTGGCCAACCCGCTGCCGCTGAATCTGCGCCACGTCGACCTGCGCGCTGTCCTGGTCGAGATCAGCCAGCACACCGGATTGCGCTTTCGCGTCCCGGACCGGCATTACGCCGGCGTTAAGGCGCCGTTCTTCTACAGCCTGGCCGCTGGTTACCAGGCCATGGACAGTCTGGCCCGGGTTTTCAACATCCCCGACTTTATCTGGCAGCAACAGGGTGACGGAGAGGTATTCGTGGGCAGTTGGGCCGACAGCTTTTTTGGCGTTCGCCCGCCGCTGCAGCTGCCGGTGGAACTGTTCGACGACTACCAGGGCAATCAAAGCGCGATGATTGCAGCCCTTCCCGGGTTGCGACCAGGTGCAACAATCAACCACGGCGAGCGCATCACCAGTGTGACGCTCATCGACAACCAAATGGCCATCCGATGGACGACGCAATCCGCCGCAGCGTAGAACGACAATTTCCTGAACTCACCGGTGGTTACCACCTGCCACGCTTTGCCCGGGTTGTCGCTGTGGCCGATGCCCCGGCGGGCGCCGGGATCTGTGACGACTTCCGGCCGCGCTATGCGGTCGACATCGAGGTGCTGGGCCCGGACGGTGAGCCAGACACCAAGCTGCCGATCCTGGCGGGCGTGCCGTTGCCACTGCCCACCGGTGGCGAGGAAATGGGCATCTATGCGTTTCCCGAGGAAGGCACCCAGGTGGTGGTGTGCTTTGCCTATGGCCTGCCGCACAAGCCCTATATCCAAACCATTCTGCCCCACGGTCTGAGTATGCCCAGCGTGCCGAAAGGGGACCAGGTGTGGCAGCACAGCGAGGCTTGTCAGCAGCGTGTGGACGCCGATGGCAACTGGCTGCGCCAGACTGACGGCAAGATCCGCGATAAGGCGATCGAGCGGGAAGTAGAGGCGATGGGGAACACTGAGCGTTTCCAGAATCACACCAGGACGGTGGATGACCATTCAAAGGAGTTGGTGGGGGGCATCAAGACGCTGGAGGCCTTGGGCGCGCTCAAGCTGTTGTCGGGCGGATCTGCGAGCCTGGCGGCAGTCGATGATCTGCACCAGGCGACCGGGCGAGACTTGAATCTGGTGGTGGGGCAAAGGTACAACGCTACGGTGGGAGGTGATATGCGCGAACGAGTTGAAGGTGTACGCCAGAGTGTTGCCCGTTTGAGTCAGATTCACCAAGCCCCAAAAAACTGGATAGGTTCCGAAAGTGTAAATCTTTTTCAAGTTGTATGTGAAATTCTCGACTTATTGGAGAGGTTGAGTTTACAAGTTGCTAAACATTCTCATACGCCAGGGGCGTCACCGCTCCCTGAAGACGTAAAGGAGTTTCTCGTTACTGCGTCGGTAGCTAACAGCCTATTGTACAAGACTGCAGAGGTAACTGATCTGAGATGAAACTAGTAGTTGTCGGGCCACTTCCACTCAGTCATTGGCTGAAAACGAAGATGAATAAATTCCGATACCTCAGAAAAAAGTTTCATTGTTAAATGGTTGATTGCATTGATGCGAGCGTACTTGCTTTTTACAAGGGCGAGGTTTTCAGAGTTTATTGTGGATCTGTCACGTATCTTAGCAATTAAATCAATCGCATCTGGAAGAAAAGTTGATTTCGGGACTGCCGGGTTAAGACATGCTATAGATTTGTTAAAGAGTAAGTTTATTTTTTTCTCAACAATGTTGCATCGGTATTCTATATAAGAGCTAAATAGTTTGCTTTTTGCTAGATGTGTTTCGTCATCGTTTTCTGCATCTTTCCAAAACTTGTAGTTCTCGTCTGCAATTTCTTGCAGCGTCTTTTCAATAGACGCTGCAAGTGAGTTTATTTCAGATTGACGTGCGAGAGCTCGTGAGTTTTTAAAAACAAAAATCCACCCGATGAACATCAGGGCTATCGCCAAGATTCCAGTTTCAGCGAGATACTTGATAGCTGTCAATTTGATTTAGCCTTAGGCTTGGCCTCTGAAATGTATTTTAAAATATTGTTCTTAATGCTGTCGAACTCAGTAATGAAGCTTAGTCTTCTCAATACATCTTCTTTTTTGAAGCCTTCATAGATTACCAATCCTGCAAATGCCTCATCTGAAAAAGATGAGGGGCAGCCAAGTACATTGCTTAAGTCAATGATTACATGCTCATACTCTTCCAAGCGTTTGAGTAGAATGTCTTTCCTAAAACGAAGGCCATTATCTTCCCCATCCTTATCATCCCTTCCGAAGGGCATGTCGGAAAACTCATTCCCGACGTCGATGGTGGTTTCAGGTTTCATCGTTGGTCTCCAACATTAAATTCCACTGGATCAGTGTCCCACGGAACTGTGAACCTAAAGTTTCAAGAGTCTCTTGATCATCTTTAGTCTTGTACTCGTAGTGACCCGATCCGCTAAAAATCAGCATAGAACCATGAGGGTTGCGTTGAACAAAATCTTTTGCCTCTGTCAACCCTTTACCTCTGTTATCTAACTTAAATCTGGATCTTCCATAGTCTACCGCTGCCTTGATACTTTTTGCGTCTGGCGAAACCAAAACTTTATAACCTTTTAGATCAACCCATTTTGAAATAGTTTCAATGAGTGCTGCTGCCCAAGGCTTAGTGCTAATTGTAGCAGGTATGCCTGCCCCCATATCATACACAGCAATAAAAAATTGATCATCTATGCGCTGTGCAATGAACCACCAATTTCGCAATATTAATGGCACGGGGCTAGTATGGAACTCATCATCGTATGCATGTTGCCACACATTTGAAATTGACTCCGTAATAGCATTGTAAGCGAGTACCTTGCCTTCGTGCATTCCAGCTTTTAGTACTGAAGCTTGTGCGTACTTTAAAAGCTTTCTGAGCTCACTTTTGTCTTTTTGTAAGTGAGCCTCATATGTCATTGTGCAGATTTCTAAGGAGTCTGGATACGCCTGCAAAGATCTAGATCTAGATTCGCCAGTTAGATTCCAGAATCCATAAGTTCGAAGGATTACGGAAATTTCTTTAGATGTTGTGCATGTGGTTTTAATTATGTTTTTGTCGTTATAAGTCTTTTGTAGCTGCTCGATGCTGGCATATAGAACTAGCAAGGCTGCGCTTTTGATTGTTGTAACGTTTTTCAGGTCGATAAGAACTCGGCCCGAGCGGCATAGTTTATTAAGCTCTTTTATGAACTTATCGAATTCATCATATCTTTTTTCAAAAAAAGAGATGCTTGATGGTGCTGTAATCACCGTTCTTGAAAATACTTTTCTGAATCTATTTTCCGACTTTAAGGAGTTGTATTTCCGTTTGGCTCGAGCATTTTGCGTACTCCTGCGGGTGGAAATTTCTTGCTTGACAAAGTCAGCTTCCGTTCTTTTCTTCATTGAGATCTGAGATCCATACCTTGCGCTGCGAAATCTGCCCCTGCAGAGAGAGCAAGCACGATAGGTGGACGACCTTCGGGCGTCAATATTTACACCAGCTTCTCGCTGGTCAGAAAGGGACTTTTTTAGCCTCTGAGCGTGAGACTTCATCGCGAGAATGCCTTCTTCTAGGCGCCTGTAGACGCCCTCGATAGAGGTAATTGACAGCGAAAGTAGTCGAAGCTTCCAATTTATACCACTGGTTCCTGTGCCCAAAATGGGGCTGTGTATCTCTTCCTGCTTGGCCATCCTGGCCTGCTCACCTAGCATGATTTCCACTCCTTGATTTCGCTGTATATATATACAGGTTATCGTGAGTGTCTGACTACATTTTCTTGGCTTCGCGCAATGGGTTTGATTCGATGGGGATAAGTGCGCAGCTTGAGAAAAAAGGGAGCGAAATAGCACTTATCCCCCTCCCGCCGACGGGGTTTGCGTCCTTTTTTTGTGCAAACCCAGATGTAGTGCAAACGAACCGGCAGCCCAGACGGGCCGGGGGGCTTTAGGGGCAACCGGCAGTTTCATAGATTGCAAAGTTTTGAAGAGAAGTGCAGGGCGACTGCACAGAGGTGCAGCTGACGATCACGGACGGGGCAGGGCTGGAGGCCCCGGGTTCATTGATCCGTATACAGAAAAATATAGGAATACGGGTGTTTTCAAAAACGAGATAGATCTTTTTTCTCGCCGTCCGTGGCTGCCTTCGATGAGGTCGAATGCTGTCATAAGCCACGAATCGTGTGGGTTTCGCCGAGATTGGAGCATTTCACAATTTGTCGCGATTCCTTAACTGTCGCCTGACCTTCTCAATCGGGCCAAACCTTGCTTGATATGCCCCGCGTTCTCACCGATTGCATCCAAGGCACCACGCACGTTTTCACCTACTTCTACTGAGCCTTGTTGTTCCAGGCGTAGCGTGAGTTCCATCACAGCGGCTTCAAGTGCCAACTGGTTTTCATACATCCTTTCAAGCACATCTGAGAGCGAATATTCATGCGCCATACGAAGGTTCCTATCGTGTCTGAGTCTCTCAGACTAGCCCCAAGCTGAAGGACCCGCCAAATAGATGGCTATTTTGGAACCAGGGCTGGGAAAGAGGTAATTTTGGTTAGGAAAGGCATTAAATCTCCCGCAGCCCGCGTATTTCTTGGGTTTGACGCATTACCCTGAGAAGTAATATTGGGTAATTGCAAAGGTAATATTCGCCCAAGTGCCCGGTTTTGCTGGGGATTGAGCTTGTCAGGAATTACCCGATGAAAAGGTAATGACCTAACCTATAAATTACCAAATTATTACCTTTCTAAATATCTATCAAGCTATTGAAATTAAAGGGTTTTATTCTGTTTTATCAAGCGTATTACCAATATTACCTTTTTCCCATGCCTCAACATAAACCGGGCGGCACGCCGTTTTTTACCCTCTCTCAACCCTCGCGCACTAACTTGGTGCAAAACCCATGGGACTACCATGGGACTGAGAATGCCGATTTTTTGGAGAGCGAGCATCGCTGCAGCCCTCGTAAACCGGGCACTTGCATAATGAAAGTGACTTTGCGGGTAGTTTCGAATCTCTCCTTCACCGCCACATTAAGTAAACACAAACCCCTGGTTTTCCTAAAGAAAACCGGGGGTTTGTGGTTCTTGGTGTCTGAAAAATGGCCCATGGAACTGGCGGGTTCTTAACGTTGATCTTGCGTAGATTCATAGCGTGCATGTTGGGCGTATTAAGCCCATATTGACTTGGTATTTTGATCGCTGTGGGTACGCTCAACCTGGATACTGATGAACCTAGAAAATTCACAGTAAGGTTCAGCACGCCAACACTATGAAGAGGTCCATGAAAACCATCACGCTCGTGTCTGGTCGATTAACACCTAAAGCTCTTTCTGTGGGCCTGGTAGCGTTCATCTTTCTGGTGTGTGTCATGTTGGTTTCCGCAATTGCCTGGCAGTTAAAGCAATCGGCGGATGAACGATTGGCGAATGCCAAAATTGCTGTTCATAACATT
Organism: Pseudomonas sp. MF6755; assembly: GCF_016405635.1. Classification (NCBI taxonomy): domain Bacteria; kingdom Pseudomonadati; phylum Pseudomonadota; class Gammaproteobacteria; order Pseudomonadales; family Pseudomonadaceae; genus Pseudomonas; species Pseudomonas sp. MF6755. The sequence goes on along the minus strand of NZ_JAEKDA010000002.1, from coordinate 252,792 downwards.
GTTCGGGCTTCCGAGCAGCAGGCTCAAGATACCTTGCGTCAGGCTGAAAGCATTCTCAGCAATCTTGCAGAACGCGTTGAACATGAAAAACTTGACGCCGAACAGAGAGTTCGCTTATCCAAAGTAATGGCCAACAACGTTGAGGCAACCGACGGCATTCAAGGATTGTTCATTTACGACCAGAATGGCGACTGGGTAGTCAATTCGTTCTCCGCAGAGGCGGTCGCGAAGAACAATAGCGATCGATCTTATTTTATTTACCACAAAAATCATCCTGGCTCGGCTATCCATGTAGGCCAGGTCATTTTGAGCCGCACCACTGGCGACATGATCATCCCTGTCAGCCGCCGCACTCAATACCCGGATGGCAGCTTCAGCGGTGTGGTATTGGCGACGTTGCCTGTCGCATATTTTCAACGTTTCTTTGAGCGTTTAGACGTAGACAAACAAGGGGTGATACTGCTTGCGCTGAATAACGGCGATTTGTTGGCCCGCCGACCAATGATTGACGCGCTAATGACGACGAATATCGCCAAGGGGGAGCTGTTTAGTCGATATTTGATAAACAGCAACGACGGAACAGCAAGCCTGACTTCCGTTGTGGACGGGATAGAACGAGTCTATGCCTACAGCCGCATACGGGGCCTTCCGATCGTCGCCGCAGCGGGATTGTCGTTAGACTCAGTATTTGCAACATGGTGGACGTACGTCTATCAGGCATCCATTATGGTGGCGCTAATCATTTTTGTGCTGACCGGTCTGGGCTTTCTCTTTTACCGACAAATTCAACGTTTGTTGGTGGCAGAAGAAGATCTGCGTCTTGCGCATCGTGATTTAGAACTTATTGCTAAAACTGATAGCCTTACTGGGTTGCCCAACCGTAGGTGTTTCGACATTACACTGGCGCAAGAGTGGTCCAGAGCATGCCGCACGGGGAATAGCGTAGCGCTCATACTTATCGATATAGATTGGTTCAAGCAGTACAACGATTATTATGGCCATGTTCTCGGCGACGAATGTTTAAGGCGAATTGCACAGTTAGTCGGCAAGAATATAAATCGTCCGGCCGACCTGGCTGCTCGGTATGGTGGGGAAGAGTTTGTAATCCTGCTTCCAGAGACGGAACTGGCAGGTGCAGTAGGGATCGCAGAGGAAGTGCGGTCAGCAATAGAGGCTGCAAAAATTGAACACAGGGGCAGTGCGACAGGCATTGTCACCATCAGCGCAGGTGTCGCTTCCAACCACCAGGATGGCGTAATTGAAGCAACTGATTTGCTGGAAAAATCAGATAGTTTTCTGTATCGCGCAAAAAAACTGGGGCGCAACCGAGTGGAGCATCAGTCGCTGGAAGTCCTCGAAACATAAAGCGTCGCGGCTCCCCCGCATATCATTTTAATCAACAGCACGTAGCCTCTCGGATCATCGGTAACTCGGCCGCCCTGGAGCGACTTGGCAGCTATTGGAGTTGCGATTTCGAGGCGCAAGCATGTCACTTCTGAGTGGTGTGTAAGGTGTTGCCAACACCTTGCGCACAAACTCGTCATTAATGCCTATGCCGATGATGCACATCCGGAAAATGCGCATGGCTATGCCTCATCACACCATGAACATGCACATGACTATGGGGCACCTTCGGATCCCACTCAAAACCATGCTCATGCTGATGATGTTCATCATGCACATGCCGATGCCCGTGTTCCGTGGCCTCATGCAGATGCTCATGGGCGTGCCGCTCAGTCAGGTGCAGCCACACGCCCACAGCCATCAGCGCTGAGGCAATCCAGAACGCCACGGTCACGGACTCTCCGAAGCCTAGCAAGGCTACTGCGGCACCGAGGAAGGGCGCGGTCGAGAAGTAGGCCCCGGTACGCGCGCTACCCAGCCCGCGTAAGGCCAGCACAAACATGACCAGGCTGATGCCATAGCCGAGGAACCCAACCAGCAAGATAGGCGCCAGTTGCGCCACGCCGGGAATCTGCGCCCCGAGGTAAAGCGCCAGGCTGCAATTTACCAGCCCTGCAATCAAGCCCTTGGCTGCGGCGATAAACACCGCGTCAGATGCAGAGACCTTGCGCGTCAGGTTGTTATCGATTCCTCAGCACAAGCAAGCCAGCGCAACGGCAAGCGGCCCGGTCCAATCCTGGTTGCTACCGCCAGCGCCGGTCCATGACAACACTACGCCGCCGAGCACAATGGCAAGCATGCCGAGGACGATGCGGCGGTCTGCGTTTTCTCGGAATATGACCCAGGCGATCACGGCGGTCAGTACCGATTCAAGGTTGAGCATCAGGGAGGCAGTGGCGCTGGCGGTGCGGGTCAGGCCGAACATGAGGGCGACGGGACCGAGGATGCCGCCGAAGGCGATGGCGCCGAGTAGCCAGGGCCATTCCGATGGGGTCAGCCCGGTGGGTACCCAGCCGCGATCGCGGATCAGGCGTACGCTGGCAAGGCCAATGCCGCTGCCCAGGTAGAGCAGGCCGGCGAGCAGTATGGGCGAGAGGCCCAGGCCGAGGCTTTTGGCGAGCGGGGTGCTGGCGCCGAACAGGGCGGCGGCCGCGAGGGCGTAAACGATACTGAGGTTCATGGGCCAGCCTCGAGAAGGCTGGCCCATGATACGTCGCTTGCCGAGGTCAGTGCCCTGGCAATTGCTTACTTTATTGCGCGTTTTTCAGCTTGATCACATCACCGGAAATCTTGGTGGTGTAGCCGTTCAGTACCCAGGCCCAGAACCACTTTTCCTGCACTTGGGTATTGATCAGCGCGTCGCCGCCTTTGGCCTTGATGGCTGCATTCTGGGCGCGTACGAAACGGTTGTTCTGGCCGATTGGGATGATGCCCAGCAGCATGATGCCGGTGGCGCTGGCTTCGCTGTGGCCGATGACGGTGTATTGGCTGGCGTCGTATTGCGGGGTTTTCATGGCGGTGCCGGTGCAACCTGCCAGGGTGAAACCAAGAACGGCTGCTGCAACTACTTTACTGACGTACTTCACGTGTAACTCCATGGACTAGATCTCGAGATTCAATTCTCGGGGGGCGACACTCTAAGCGCTTCGCTGGCAGATTGAAATCAATCGGCCAGGGTTTCATGTTCAGGCTTGCACGTACACCCAGGCTGTCAGGCCCGACGCCAATGCCACCGAAACGCGCTTGTAGTCCGACACTTCATAGGCATCGGCTGCCGCGAGTTCCTGTTCGGTAATCTGAAAGACCATGCCTTCAACGCTGCAGCCCTTTTCCGTGGTGGGCGCGACGATGGGGTGGTGGGTCTTGCCGCTGGTGGCCAATACGGCGGGGTCGGTGATCTCTACCCAGCTTTGGGAGTAGCCCAGCATCGCGTCGTGCTGGCCGAGGAGTTCGCGGCCGAAGTTGGCGAGTTGTACGGCTTTGTCTTGCAGGGTGCCGTAGGAAAACAGCAGCACGGGAAATTCGGTGGAGTGTTCCATTGGGGATCCTTAAAGGTTCAGGCTAGTAGGTCTACGGAGAAGGCGCCGGATAACCAGCCCATACACTGTGACGTTGATCACCACCACCACCGCCCCCAGCACCAGTTGAATATTCGGAGTGAGCCCGGCGGGGTAGATCAGCGTCAGGATGTAGTGCTCGATAAAACCGCCGCCATAACCGTCCTGCCCGGCCAGGTGGCGAAACAGATTTTCCCAGCGGGTGAGCGGGCAGGGCAGGTGCAGCAACTCTACCGCAATACCCCAGGCAACGGCGGGCAAGTGCAGCCACATCGCCCGGGGCCACTTCAGGGTGAGCAGGCCGCCGAACAGCACGAACAGGATAAACGTCAGGTGAAACAGCACGAGGCCGTCGGCGGCTAAACGGTAGAGCATTATGAGTACTTCGAAAAAAGGGGGCTGACAGTCTAAAGGGTTGCTTGCCGGCAAGCGTGGCCGTTATTGTGCTGAATCCTTTTAGTCCTTGCCCTAAGGTTGTGTCGTGATGAATGCACCGCGTACCGCTGTCCCGATCAAGGCCGTGATTTTCGATATGGACGGGTTGTTGCTGGATACCGAAGGCATCTACACCGAAGTCACGCAGATCATCGCCGAGCGCTATGGCCGTACCTATGACTGGGGGATCAAGCAGCACATTATTGGGCGGGGTGCCCAGGATCTGGCCGATTACGTGGTCAAGGCGCTGGACTTGCCGATCACGCCTGCCGAGTTTCTGGAGATTCGCGAACCGCTGATGAGCGAGCGTTTTCCCAAGGCACTGGGCATGCCGGGCGCCGAGGCGTTGGTGCGGCATTTGAAGGCGCACAATATTCCGATTGCGGTGGGCACCAGTTCATCGCGTAACTCGTTCGGCCACAAGACCACCCTGCACCGCGAATGGTTTGGTCTGTTCGACACTATCGTCACTGCGGACGACCCCGAAGTCGGCGCCGCCAAGCCAGCGCCGGACATCTTCCTCACCGCCGCGCGCCGTTTGGGTGTCGCGCCCGAGGATTGCCTGGTGTTCGAAGACTCGCCGTTCGGCGTGACTGCAGCGAAGGCTGCTCACATGACCGCTATTGCCGTGCCCGATGAAGCCATGGCTGACAGCAAGTACCAGCATGCTGACCAGATCATCCGCAAGCTCGCCGACTTTGACCTGGCGGCCTACGGCTTGCCACCCATGTCCTGACCCAATAAGGTCAAAATGTGGGAGGGGCGGTGCGACGATTCGACTTGCTCCCGATAGCGGTGTATCACTCAGTTATCTATAGCTGACCCGCCGCCATCGGGAGCAAGCCCCCTCCCACATTTGGTTTGCGGTTCTCCCAAAAATCAGGCGCTGAAACCACCGTCGATGGTCAGGCTGGCACCCGTGATATACCCGGCTTCCGGCCCAGCGAGATACGCCACAAAGCTGGCAATCTCCTCCACATGCCCATACCTGCCTACCGCCATCAACCCAATCAAGCTCTCGGCAAACTCACTGTTCGCCGGGTTCATATCGGTATCCACCGGCCCAGGCTGCACGTTATTGATGGTGATACCCCGTGGCCCCAGATCCCGCGCCAAACCCTTGGTCAAACCCACCAGCGCGGCCTTGCTCATCGCGTAAGGGCCGCCACCACCAAATGGCATGCGCTCGGCATTGGTGCTGCCGATATTGATCACGCGGCCACCTTCGCCCATGTGCTTGGCGGCTTCCTGGGTGGCGATAAATACGCTGCGCACGTTGATCGCCAGGGTCTGGTCGAAGTCTTCCAGCGTGAAGTCTTCCAGCGGGGCGACGGCCAGCACGCCGGCGTTATTGACCAGGATATCCAGGCGCCCAAACGCTTCCACCGTGGCGTTGACCGCATTGCGAATCGCCGTGGCATCGGCGCTGTCGGCATGAATCGCCAGGGCTTTGCCGCCTTCGCTGATCACGCTGTTCTGCAATGCTTCGGCCTTGGCAGCCGAACTGACATAAGTAAAGGCGACGGCAGCACCTTGGGCGGCGAGGCGCTTGACGATGGCGGCGCCGATTCCGCGGGAACCGCCTTGGACCAAGGCGACTTTGCCGGTGAGGTTGGATGTAGTCATGTCGATCTCCGAGTAGTTGATGGGCCGAGTATCGACCTCACCCGTTCGAGCCGGTAGACCGTGGTTGCTATAGTCTGTGTAAACCAAAAGTTTAGAGTGGGACGGTATGGAGAGCTTTGGCAGTATCGAATGCTTTGTGCGCAGCGCCGAGGGTGGCAGTTTTGCCGAGGCTGCCCGGCACCTGAGCCTGACCCCGGCAGCCGTGGGCAAAAGCGTCGCCAAGCTGGAGGGGCGCCTGGGTGTGCGGCTTTTCCAGCGCAGCACCCGGCGCCTCACCCTGACCGAAGCCGGCAAGCTGTTTCTTGACGAGGTCAGCGGCAGCCTCACCACCATCCAGAACGCCGTGGCCAACCTGGCCAGCGCCGAAGGCCGGCCGGTGGGCACGCTCAAGGTCAGCATGGGCACAGTATTCGGCAATCGTTATGTAGTGCCGCTGCTGGGGGCGTTCATGCGGCGTTTTCCGGATATCAGCCCCGACTGGCATTTCGATAACCGCCAGGTCGACCTGATCGGCCAAGGGTTTGATGCCGCCATTGGCGGTGGTTTCGAATTGCCCCAGGGCGTGGTGGCGCGCAAGTTGACGCCTGCGCACCGGATACTGGTGGCCTCACCGGACTACTTGGCGCAGCGTGCGCCCGTGCGGGTGCCCGAAGATTTATCGCGCTGCCTTGGCATCCTGATCCGCTCACCGCAAACCGGCCGCGTGCGTTCCTGGCAACTGACCCGCGCTGACCGCGAACAGCGCCCGCTGATGCTCAAGCCAAAGATGACGATGAGCGACTCCGAAGCCGCCTGCTTCGCCAGCGCCCAAGGCTTGGGTATTGCGCTGGTAAGCATGCCCATGGCCGTGCCGTTCCTCGACAGTGGCGCGGTGGTGCGAGTGCTGCCGGATTGGTACGTCGACGACGGTAATATTTCCATTTATTACGCCGAACACAAACTGCTACCCGGCAAAACCCGGGCGTTTGTAGATTTCATCATCGAGCAGTTTGCCGAGCAGCGGTTGGCACAAAGATTCAGTGCAGTCTAACGGCTTCATTGGCCGAACTTGCCGGGCCAACCCATGACTTTCTTCGGCCTTGGCGTCGCATAAGTCCTGACTTTGGATGTCGACAATCCCAACCGCACCAACGATTCGGCGATCATCACCGCCGCCGTCACCCCGTCCACCACCGGCACCCCGGTGCGCTGGCGAATCTGCTCATCCAGCCCGGCCATGCCCCCGCAACCCAGGCAAATCACCTCAGCCTTGTCGTCGCGGATGGCCAGTTCCGCCTGGCGCACGATGGCCTCCATGGCAGCCGGCGGGTCTTCTTCCAACTCCAGCACCGCCATGCCACTGGCGCGCACCGATGCACAACGCGGGTACAGGCCAGCGAGTTTCAGCCGGTCTTCAATCAGCGGTACCGTGCGGTCCAGGGTGGTGACCACCGAGTAGGCATGCCCCAGGAACATCGCGGTGCTGGCTGCCGCTTCGGTGATATCCACCACCGGCACATTGAGCAATTCCTGCAAGCCTTCACGGCCATGTTCGCCGTAGCCGGCCTGGATCACCGCATCAAACGGCTGATCGTAGGCCATGACCCGGTCCATCACGGCGATGGCCGCCAGGTAGCTTTCAAAATTACCCTCCACCGATTCTGCGCCGAAGTAGGGGGTGAGCCCGACTATCTCGGTGCCCGGTGACGCGATGGCTCGCGCTTGCTGGGCGATGGTTTCAGTGATGGATTCGGTGGTGTTGACGTTGACCACGAGGATGCGCATGGAATGTCCTTGTTTAATGACTGACGTTATCGACGGCAATGCTTTCGCCGCTGACATCGGCGTAGTGCGGTTGGCGCTTGGCGATCAGCAGGTACAGCAGCCCCGCAATACCGGCGCCAAACAACCAGGAAAACGGCGAGACACTGGCAAATCCCGGCAACAGCGCCAGCAGAATGGCGATCACCGCCGCAGGAATAAACGCCGCCACTGCGCGCATATTCACCCCACGGCTGTAGTAATAAACGCCATGGGGGTCTTCGCTATACAGCTGCGGCACATCCACCTGGCTTTTACGGATCAGCCAGTAATCGACCATGATCACTCCATACAATGGCCCCAGCAGCGCGCCCAGGCCGGAGAGGAAATACACGATCACCAACGGGCTGTTGTAGAGGTTCCACGGCAGAATCAGCACCGCCACGAAGGCGCTGATCAACCCGGCGCGCCGGAAGTTCAGGTACTTGGGTGCCAGGTTGCTCAGCACAAAGGCCGGGGCGACGAAGTTGGCCATGATGTTCACCGCCACGGTGACGATCAGGAAGGCCAGGCAGCCGAGCACGAGGAAGAAGGTGTTGGGGATCGCCGCGATGATTTCGGTCGGGCTTTCGATCACCCGGCCATTGAGTTGGAACTGCCCGCCGCACAGCAGCACGGTGATAGCGGCAAACACCAGGATATTCACCGGCAGGCCCCAGAAGTTGCCGACCTTGATGGTCGTGCGGCACGGTGACGAGCGGGCGAAATCACAGAAGTTGAGGATCAAGGTGCCGTAGATCGCCAGCCACAGTGCGCCACCGGCAAATATATTGCGCCACATCTCGCCGCCGCTCAGCGGTTCGCGGATCGACCAGGCGATAACGCCGCCCGCCTGGTAATACATCCAGCCGGCCAACGCGGCCACAGTGAGCAAAATCACCGGCCCGGCGAAGCCTTCGTAGCGACGTACCATTTCCATGCCGTAGGCGAGGATTACTAACTGCACCAGCCAGATTGTCACAAAACACGCCCAGCCCAAGGTCGACAAACCGAGGATCGAGTTGTGGTCATAGTCGGCAAAACTCGGATGAATTGCGGTCAGCAATACGCGGAAAACGACCGATGCAAGGTAGGTCTGGATACCAAACCAGGCAATCGCAATCACCGCGCGAATCAACGCCGGAATCTGCGCGCCGTGAATACCGAAACTGATTCGGCTGATCACTGGAAACGGCACACCCGTCTTCTGCCCCATGTACCCCGACAAGTTCATGAAGAAGTACACCAGCGCCGCGCCGATCCCCAGGGACAGCAAGATCTGCCAACCGCCCAGCCCCAACGCATATAAGCCGATCGCGAATGAGTAGTTGGCGATGTTGTGAACGTCATTGGTCCACAACGCAAAGATGCTGTAGCGCCCCCAGCGCCTGCCTTCGACTTTGGTGGGGGCCAGGTCCTTGTTATGCAGGCGCGGGCTGAGTACCAGTGGGCCGGGGCCTGTGCCCGCGGGGGTCAGGGCGGAGGAGGGCAGGTCCAGTGCGATATTGCTCGAGAGACTTGTACGCATTCCGGCAGGCTCCAGCACATCTGCAGCAAAGCGGCGGATGGAAAAGTGTATGTAGGTTTTGTATTGATTGTATACAAAGCGTACTTTTCACTAAGCCACATGCGTGCCAGTTTTCGATATATAAAAAACGAGGTTAATTTCTTTTTAACACGATATTTAAATAAACTACTGAATTAAAACAAATATAAATTGACCGATTGAACAGGTATTTATTTTTTGATTGGGAATGGCGCGATTCAGATAGGAGGGAACTAGCAAAGAGGGATGTTACGTTTTGGTGCGCTGGATTATAAGTTGCACACAAAAATGGCACCGATGGTTACATAGTTGTGTACATTTTAAAGCTATGCACAAAACAAGTGTGGGAGGGGGCTTGCCCCCGATGACGGTGTATCAGTCAGCAAATCTGTGGCTGACCCACCGCTATCGGAAGCAAGCTCCCTCCCACACTTTTTAGCGCATCAACTTTCGGGCTTCATGCCTTGCTGATGATATTCCCCGCATGCAGCCCGCATTCTTTCTGCGTGGCTTCTTCCCACCACCAGCGGCCTTCACGCTCATGCTGGTTAGGCAATACCGGGCGGGTGCAGGGCTCGCAGCCAATGCTGATAAACCCGCGCTCATGCAGGCTGTTGTAGGGCAGTTCCAGCATGCGGATATAACCCCAGACCTCTTCGCTGGTCATCTGTGCCAGCGGGTTGAACTTGTACAGGGTGCGTTCCGGGGTGGAGAAGGCGGTATCGATTTCCAGCGCCGCCACCTGGCTGCGGGTGCCAGGGCTCTGGTCGCGGCGCTGGCCGGTGGCCCAGGCACTTACGCCCGCGAGTTTGCGGCGCAAGGGTTCGATCTTGCGGATGCCGCAGCATTCGCCATGGCCGTCCTTATAGAAGCTGAACAAGCCCTTTTCCTTGACGAAGGGTTCCAGCTTGCTCTGGTCGGGTGAGATCAGTTCGATGTCGATTTTGTAGAACTCACGCACCTGCTCGATAAACCGGTAGGTCTCCGGGTGCAGGCGGCCGGTGTCGAGGCTGAACACCTTGACGTTCTTGTTCAGCTTCCAGGCCATGTCCACCAGCACCACATCCTCGGCACCGCTGAAGGAAATCCACAGGTCATCACCGAACTGGCTGAACGCCAGCTTGAGAATGTCCTGGGCAGACTTGTTGGCATAAGTCGCGGCGAGTTCAGCGACGTCGAAGGCTTGGTTCATCAGGACGGTTCCTACAGGTCAATGGCGCTGAGCGCTCTATAGGGGGGCGATGGTATCAAAATCCGTCCCGCGTTGCGGCGGCGTGCTTGAGTCGCTAGAGTTCGGCAGTCCTTTTGCTCGCTCAACTAACAACATCTATATGGGAGTGTCTTGTGGAAATTGCCTGTCTTGACCTGGAAGGGGTGCTGGTTCCGGAAATCTGGATCGCCTTTGCCGAAAAAACCGGTATTGAATCCCTGCGCGCCACCACCCGCGACATTCCCGACTACGACGTGCTGATGCAGCAGCGCCTGCGCATCCTCGACGAGCACGGGCTCAAGCTGGCCGATATCCAGGAAGTGATCGCCACCCTCAAGCCGCTGGACGGTGCCATCGAGTTCGTCAACTGGCTGCGTGAGCGCTTCCAGGTGGTGATCCTGTCTGACACCTTCTACGAATTTTCCCAGCCGCTGATGCGCCAGTTGGGCTTCCCGACCTTGCTCTGCCACCGCCTGATTACCGATGAGAATGATCGGGTGGTGAGCTACCAACTGCGCCAGAAAGACCCCAAGCGCCAATCGGTATTGGCGTTCAAGAGCCTCTACTACCGTGTGATCGCGGCTGGTGATTCCTACAACGACACCACGATGCTGGGTGAAGCTGATCGTGGGATTCTGTTCCATGCGCCGCAGAATGTGATTCGTGAGTTCCCCCAGTTCCCGGCGGTGCACACGTTTGAGGAGTTGAAGCGGGAGTTCATCAAGGCGTCGAATCGGCAGTTGACTCTGTAAGTTATATAGCGAGGCGGGTGGCCCCATCGCGGGCAAGCCCGCTCCCACATTGGACTGCGTTCCTCCAGGATAAACGCAGTCCAATGTGGGAGGATGAGGCCGGCGCAGTCAGCCTCTACAGCACTGGAAGGGAGTGCTCTACAAACTTTCCAACGTTTGCAACAACACCCGCACCTTCGTCAGCGACTCCTGATACTCCGCCTGCCACTCTGAATCTGCCACAATCCCGCCGCCGCCCCAGCAACACACTTGCCCATCCTTGACCAGCAAACTGCGAATCGCGATGGAGCTATCCATCTCGCCGCGCACGTCCAGGTACACCAGCGAGCCGCAGTACAGCCCGCGGCGGGTGGGCTCCAGCTCGTCGATGATCTGCATGGCGCGAATCTTCGGCGCGCCGGTGATGGAGCCGCCGGGGAAGCTGCCGGCGATGAGGTCCAAGGCGTCTTTATCGTCGGCCAATACGCCGGTGACGCTGCTCACCAAGTGATGCACGTTGGGGTAGCTTTCCAGGCTGAACAACTCCGGCACTTTCACCGAGCCGATGCGGCAACTGCGGCCGAGGTCGTTGCGCAGCAGGTCGACGATCATCAGGTTCTCTGCGCGATCCTTGGGGCTGGCCAGTAGTTCGGCGGCGTTGGCGGCATCCTCTTGCGGCGTTAAACCGCGAGGGCGGGTGCCCTTGATCGGGCGGGTCTCGACCTGACGTTCGCTGATGCGCACAAAGCGTTCCGGCGACAGGCTCAGCACTGCGCCGTCATCAGGCAGGCTCTGGAACCCGGAAAATGGCGTCGGGCAGGCTTCGCGCAGGGCGCAATAGGCTGCCCAGGGATCACCCATGCATGGCGCGCGAAAGCGCTGGGCGAAGTTGACCTGGTAGCAGTCGCCGGCCTGGATGTAGTCCTGGATACGCACGATGGCTTGGCGGTAGGCCTCTGCGGTGAGGTCGGGCGCCATCGGGCCTTGGAGTTTGAACGTCGCAGAGGTGTCAACAGCGCCATGGCTGAACAGCGCGATCAGTCGTTGCCGTTCGCTATCCGCCAGCGTGGGATGAAACACCAGTTGGCTGCCCTGGGCCTGGTGGTCACTGATCAGCGCCCAGGCGTACAGTCCGAAGCGCGCATCCGGCAGGTGCAGGTCATCCACCGCCAGGTGCGGCATGTGCTCCAGGTGCCGACCGAAGTCGTAGCTCAGGTAGCCGATCAAGCCTCCGGCGAACGGCAACTGCAAACCAGCGGGGATTGCGGCTTCACCCAATCGCGAGAGGTTTTCGCGCAAGCGTTGCAGGAAAGCAGCGCCGCTTTCGTCAGGCGCTACCGTCAAGGTCGCTTCGGGCCAGGCGCTGAGCAGGTCGTAACGCCCACGCTCGGCCGTCGGTCGGCCGCTGTCGAGCAGCACCGCGCCGGGAGCATGGCGAATCGCCGCAAAATACTCGGCGGGGTTGGCCCGGTAGGGCAATGGGTGTACGGAGCAGGTCAACATGCGGGGTTGGATCAGCTAATGGCGCGGGGAGGGGGATTGTAGTCCCCTGTAGGATTTGCTCCTAGAGGGGATGTCGGGGATAGACGGTTCGAAGACCGGATCAGCCTTCCACGGGCGGAATATGCCCGAACATCTCCTGCACGAACTTCACCCGTTCTTCCGGGGTTTCCGTCACGCCGGCAGCCTTGAGTTCTTCCAGCCGCGCTTCCACCGCATGGGTGCGCAAGGTCAAGCCGCAGTCATTGGCAATCTGGATGTTCAGCCCCGGCCGCGCATTCAGTTCAAGGATCAGCGGGCCTTTTTCCTGGTCCAGCACCATGTCCACGCCGATATAACCCAGCCCGCACAGCTCATAGCAGCCGGCCGCGAGCTTCATGAAACCGTCCCAATTAGGCAGTTGCACACCATCCACGGCATTGGTGGTGTCAGGGTGCTTGGTGATGATGTTGTTCAGCCAGGTCCCGCGCAGGGTCAGGCCGGTGGCCAGGTCGACGCCCACGCCAATCGCGCCCTGGTGCAGGTTGGCCTTGCCGCCGGACTGGCGGGTCGGCAAGCGCAGCATGGCCATTACCGGGTAGCCCATCAGCACGATGATGCGGATATCCGGCACGCCTTCGTAGCTGATGCTCTTGAAGATCTGGTCGGGCACCACGCGGTATTCGATCAGCGCGCGGTCGCGGTGGCCGCCCAGGGAGTACAGGCCGGTGAGGATGCTGGAAATCTGGTGCTCGATCTCTTCATGGCTGATGATCTTGCCGGACACTGTGCGATAGCGCCCTTCAAACCGGTCGGCCACCACCAAAATGCCGTCACCGCCGGCACCCTGGGCTGGCTTGATCACGAAGTCGCTGCGCCCCCCGATAATCTCGTCGAGCTTGTCGATTTCCTTTTCGGTGGAGATCACCCCGTACATTTCCGGTACATGGATGCCGGCCGCCAGGGCCCGTTCCTTGGTGATGATCTTGTCATCCACGATCGGGTACAGGCTGCGCTTGTTGTACTTGAGCACGTAGTCGGCGTTACGCCGGTTGATGCCCATGATCCCACGCGCTTCGAGGGCCTTCCAGGTCTTCCAGAAGCCGAACATCAGGAGTCAGCCTTCAAGAACGCCTTGAAGCGCACCAGCTCGGTGAGGCGGTAGCCGCGATAACGACCCATGGCCAGCATGAAGCCCACCAGGATCAACAGGATCGCCGGGAACGTGAACACGAAGTAGATCAGCTCCGGCACGCTCATGATGAGGTGCGCCAGGGACGCGGCGAACAGCGTGCCAATCGCCACTTTCAGCGCATGGTTGGCGCCACGCTCCTCCCAGGTGATCGACAGGCGTTCGATGGTCATGGTCAGGATCACCATCGGGAACAGCGCCACCGACAAGCCCCGCTCCAGCCCCAGCTTGTGGCTGAACAGGCTGATGGCGGCAATCAGCACTACCACGAAGGTCAACACCACCGACAGCCTCGGCAGCATCTGCAGTTTCAAGTGCTCCAGGTACGACCTGAGGGACAACCCGAGCGCTGTGATAATCGTAAACAGCACAATCCCGAAGCCCAGTTGCGTCTCGCGGAACGCCAGGGCGATCAGCACCGGGGTAAAGGTACCCAGGGTCTGCAGGCCGATCAGGTTGCGCAGGATCAGGATCACCAGCACGCCAATCGGGATCATCACCATGATCATGAAGGTCTGCTGGGTTTGCAGCGGCAGGCCGTACAGCGAGTATTCGAGGAAGTTGGCGTCGGTGTTTTCGTCGGTCAGCTTGGCCAGGCGGATGGCGTTCATCTCGCTGTTGTTCAGGCTGAAGGTCACCATGGCTTTCTTGCCGCCATCGACTGTGATCAGGTTTTCATCGCCGGTCCACCACAGCAGGCGGTCGGCCGGCAGGCCCTGTTCGCCGGTTTCCGGGTTGAAGTACAGCCAGTCATTGCCATTGAAGCTGCGCAGCCACAGTTCCGGGGTTTGCGGCTGGTCGGCCACCAGGCGGATGGTGTGGACTTTCTCTACCGGCACATGGGCGATGGACAGCAGCAGTTCGACGATCTTGGCCTTGTGCGGCGTCGACGGGTCGCCGGCCAGCAACAGTTTCACGTTGTCGTCGTTGAGGTTGTTGGTGCGCTTGATGGCTTCGCTGATAAAGGTCTCGACGTCGGCCGAGTGTTGGCGGATCGGCGCCAGCAAGGCTTCGGCGGCGATCTTCTCCGGGCCTTCCACGGCGATGCTGTCGCGGAAGGTCGGGCCCTTGATCTTGACCTTCTCGCCGCTGTAGCGCTTGGTCAATACCAGGCGGTAATACAGGGTCTGGTTGCCCTTGGCCCGGCGCGCCGACCAGGTGACTTTGCGGTTGCCGTCGATGCGGTTGACGCTCACCCCGTAGTTGTTCGAGATAAAGCTTTCATTAAGGCTGACGAAGTCGCGGCTCAGGGGCGGCACGAACATCTGGATCTTGACCGGGTCTTTCGGGTTGGCGACGAACTCGACCTTGGCGTCGATGTTCCACAAGTCGTCGGTGGCATCCTCGGTAACGGGGATCCCCAACACGAAAATCTGATAGGCGGTGACTGAAATGCCCAGCACCACCAGCAAGGTGATCAGGATTTTCAGGTGCAGGGTCAGAGAGCGCATTCGGTTTACTCGGCGGTATGAGCGTCGGCGGCGCAGGCAGGTTTGCCTGCTGCATATTTAAGACTGGGGTCGACCAGCGCATCAAAGCGTTTCAGCGCTTCGGAGCCGATCAGCAGCGGGTATTGGAAGGCGCTGCGGTCAGTCAAGTTCACTTCGATGCTGCGTAAAGCAGTGCCCATGCAGATATCCAGGGCAATCACCGGACGGGCGGTGTAGTTCTTGTCCTCATCGGGATCGTAGTCACCGGCGCGGCGCTTGATCTTGCTGACGCGGGCCAGGGGGCGTTCGATGGGGTGGGAGTGGGCGGTGTCGATGGCCAGGTAGAAGCGCACCCAGGATTCGCCGTTGCGCTTGAAGCGCTTGATATCGCGGGCACTCAGCGAAGCGGTCTTGGCGCCGGTGTCGAGTTTGGCCGCGACTTCCAGGTCGATACCCGCAAGCTTGGCGTATTCATTGAGGCCATACACCGTTTTCTCGGCGGCGATGCCAAGGCTCGGTATCAACAGTAGGCAGAAAAGCAGGGGGAAGGGCTTGAGTCTCATAAATCCTGAGGCGGTGCCGTGCGATGTTCAATTCAAGGCGACTGGCATTGCTGCGCAAACTCCCTCGTGCGCCGTTTCATCCAGAGATGTCAGGCAAATACGCCGGGCATTCTAACATGATGCTTTTTTGGCGCCAGCGCTGGCAGGCGGCCATGCCTGGTGGTCATTAACAAAGCGTATTAGACGATTGTCGACAATGTTCATTTATTCTTTGACTAATGCGGGGTGATTGGCTAGTTTTTGCGACATTGCTTTTAAAGGTGTCGACAATATGCTCGGTCAGTCGGAAGTTCCGATAGCAGCGTCAGACGAATCCCAAACGATGTCCGAGAACGTCTTCCGGCGTATCCAGGCCGCCATCGTCAAAGGCGAGATCGCCCCCGGCAGCAAGATCTCCGAGCCGGAGCTGGCGCGTACCTACGGCATCAGCCGTGGCCCGCTGCGCGAAGCGATCCACCGCCTGGAAGGCCAGCGCCTGCTGGTGCGCGTGCCCCACGTCGGCGCGCGGGTGGTGTCCTTGAGCCACGCAGAGCTGATTGAGCTCTATGAAATCCGCGAGTCCCTGGAAGGCATGGCCTGCCGCCTGGCAGCCGAACGCATGACCGATGCGGAAATCGAAGAGCTGCGCCAGGTATTGCACACCCATGAACGGGATGCGGCGTTCCAGGCCGGTGTCGGCTATTACCAGCAGGAAGGCGACTTCGACTTTCATTACCGGATTATCCAGGGCGCCGGTAACCGCACCCTGACCCAGATGCTTTGCGGCGAGCTGTACCAATTGGTGCGTATGTATCGCATCCAGTTTTCCGCCACCCCCAATCGTCCACGCCAGGCCTTTGCCGAGCATCACCGCATTCTTGATGCGATTGCCGATCGCGACGGTGAACTGGCCGAACTGTTGATGCGCCGGCATATCGGTGCATCCAAACGCAACATCGCCCGTCACTTCCCGGACGGTGCTCCTTCATCACGAGGTGAGTCATGAGTTCCAACAACAGCACTCCCGGCCAGCGTTTCCGTGACGCAGTCGCCAGCGAACAGCCCTTGCAAGTGGTGGGCGCGATCAACGCCAACCATGCCCTGCTGGCCAAGCGCGCCGGTTTCAAGGCGATTTATCTGTCAGGTGGCGGCGTAGCGGCGGGTTCCCTCGGCGTGCCGGATTTGGGTATCACCGGCCTGGATGACGTACTCACCGACGTGCGCCGTATCACCGACGTGTGCGACCTGCCGTTGCTGGTGGACGTGGACACCGGTTTCGGCTCCTCGGCGTTCAACGTGGCGCGCACCGTCAAGTCGATGATCAAGTTCGGCGCCGCCGCTATCCATATCGAAGACCAGGTCGGCGCCAAGCGCTGCGGGCATCGCCCCAACAAAGAAATCGTGTCCCAGCAGGAAATGGTCGACCGCATCAAGGCCGCCGTGGATGCGCGCACCGATGACAGCTTCGTGATCATGGCGCGTACCGACGCCCTGGCTGTCGAGGGCCTGGAGTCCGCCCTTGAGCGTGCCGCCGCGTGTATCGAAGCCGGTGCCGACATGGTGTTCCCGGAAGCCATCACCGAGCTTGAGATGTACAAGCTGTTCGCCTCCCGGGTAAAGGCGCCGATCCTGGCTAACATTACCGAGTTTGGCGCGACCCCGCTGTATACCACCGAACAGTTGAAATCTGCCGATGTTTCCATCGTGCTGTACCCGCTCTCGGCCTTCCGCGCCATGAACAAGGCCGCCGAGAACGTCTACACCGCAATCCGTCGCGACGGCACCCAACAGAACGTGATCGACACCATGCAAACCCGCATGGAGCTTTACGATCGCATCGACTACCACACCTTCGAGCAGAAGCTCGACGCGCTGTTTGCCGCGAAAAAATAGACCCTGTGGGAGCGGGCTTGCTCGCGAATGCGGTGGTTCAGTCAGATAGTCAGCGACTGACACGACGCCTTCGCGAGCAAGCCCGCTCCCACAGGCGCCTCCCTAATAAATTCAAGATTGGAGAACGAACATGGCTGAAGCAAAAGTATTGAGTGGCGCCGGCCTGCGTGGCCAGGTAGCCGGGCAGACGGCGCTGTCCACCGTGGGCCAGGCCGGGGCTGGCCTGACCTATCGCGGCTACGACGTGCGCGAACTTGCCGCCGATGCGCAGTTTGAAGAGGTCGCCTACCTGCTGCTCTACGGCGAGCTGCCGACCAAGGCCGAACTGGCTGCCTACAGTGCCAAGCTGAGCAAACTGCGTGATTTGCCCCAGGCACTGAAAGAAGTACTTGAGCGTATCCCCGCCGACGCCCACCCGATGGACGTGATGCGTACTGGTTGCTCGTTCCTGGGCAATATCGAGCCGGAAAAAGACTTCAGCGTGCAGCGCGATGTCACCGACCGCCTGCTCGCCGCGTTCCCGGCGATCATGTGCTACTGGTACCGCTTCAGCCACGACGGCAAGCGCATCGATTGCGTGACCGACGAGCCTTCCATTGGCGGCCACTTCCTGCACCTGCTGCATGGCAAGAAGCCCAGTGACTTGCACGTCAAGGTCATGAACGTGTCGTTGATCCTCTACGCCGAGCACGAATTCAACGCCTCGACCTTCACCGCGCGGGTGTGTGCCTCGACCTTGTCCGACCTGTATTCCTGCGTCACCGCCGCCATCGGCTCCCTGCGCGGCCCGCTGCACGGTGGTGCCAACGAAGCAGCGATGGAAATGATTGAGCGTTTCTCCTCGGCTGAAGAAGCGGTTGAAGGCACCCTCGGCATGTTGGCGCGCAAAGACAAGATCATGGGCTTTGGCCACGCGATCTATAAAGACAGCGACCCGCGTAATGAAGTGATCAAGGGCTGGTCGAAAAAACTCGCTGACGAAGTGGGCGACACGGTGTTGTTCCCGGTGTCCGAAGCCATCGACAAGACGATGTGGGAACAGAAGAAACTGTTCCCCAACGCCGACTTCTACCATGCCTCGGCGTACCACTTCATGGGCATCCCGACCAAGTTGTTCACACCGATCTTCGTGTGCTCACGCCTGACTGGCTGGGCCGCGCATGTATTCGAGCAGCGCGCCAACAACCGCATCATCCGTCCAAGCGCCGAATACATCGGCGTTGAGCAGCGCAAGTTCGTGCCAATCGAACGTCGCTGAGTGGGAAGGCCGGCGATTTTGAAGGTGTAACCGAATCAAATGAGGGAGCGGGCTTGCTCGCGAAAGCAGTGTGTCATTCAACACATCTGGCGGCTGTTCCACCGCGTTCGCGAGCAAGCCCGCTCCCACATTTTGATCGCATTCCACCTTGGATCAGCACTGGTTCTTCCTTTTGTAACTACCGTGACCGAGTCCTGACGATGAACACTGAATTTCGCAAACCGCTCCCCGGCAGCCGCCTGGATTTCTTCGACGCCCGTGCGGCAGTCGAAGCAATCACCCCCGGCGCCTACGCCACCTTGCCCTACACTTCACGCGTGCTCGCCGAGAACCTGGTGCGCCGTTGCGACCCGGCCACGCTCAACGCGTCCCTGAGCCAATTGATCGAACGCAAGCGCGACCTCGATTTTCCCTGGTTCCCGGCCCGCGTGGTGTGCCATGACATCCTCGGCCAGACCGCCCTGGTTGATCTTGCCGGCCTGCGCGATGCCATCGCCCTGCAAGGCGGCGACCCGGCCCAGGTCAATCCGGTGGTGCCGACCCAACTGATCGTCGACCACTCGCTGGCCGTCGAAGCCGGTGGTTTCGACCCGCAGGCGTTCGAGAAAAACCGCGCTATCGAAGACCGTCGCAACGAAGACCGTTTCCACTTTATCGAGTGGACCAAAAAGGCCTTCAAGAACGTCGATGTGATCCCACCGGGCAACGGCATCATGCACCAGATCAACCTGGAGAAAATGTCCCCGGTGATTCAGGTGCGCGACGGTGTGGCGTTCCCGGATACCTGCGTCGGTACCGACAGTCACACCCCGCATGTGGATGCCCTGGGCGTGATCGCCATCGGCGTCGGCGGCCTGGAAGCCGAAAGCGTGATGCTCGGCCGTGCCTCGTGGATGCGCCTGCCGGAAAGCGTCGGTGTGGAACTGACCGGCAACCTGCAACCGGGCATCACCGCCACCGATATGGTGCTGGCGCTCACCGAGTTCCTGCGCCAGCAGAAAGTGGTCGGCGCCTGGCTGGAGTTCTTTGGCGAAGGCGCTTCGGCACTGACCCTGGGCGACCGTGCGACCATCTCCAACATGGCCCCTGAATACGGTGCCACGGCGGCGATGTTCTATATCGACCAGCAGACCATCGCCTACCTGAAACTGACCGGCCGTGAAGACGAGCAAGTCGCCCTGGTGGAGCAGTACGCCCGCCACACCGGCCTGTGGGCCGATGACCTCAAGGGCGCGCAATACGAGCGCGGCCTGACCTTTGACCTGTCCAGCGTCGTGCGCAACATGGCCGGCCCGAGCAATCCGCACGCCCGTGTGGCGACTCGCGATCTGGCCTCAAAAGGCATCTCTGGTCAGTGGGACGAAGTGCCCGGGCAAATGCCCGACGGCGCGGTGATCATCGCCGCCATCACCAGTTGCACCAACACCAGCAACCCGCGCAACGTGATTGCCGCCGGCCTGTTGGCGCGCAACGCCAACAAGCTCGGGCTGACCCGCAAACCGTGGGTCAAGTCGTCCCTGGCGCCGGGCTCGAAAACCGTGGCCATGTACCTGGAGGAAGCCGGCCTGGGCCATGAGCTGGAAAAACTCGGTTTCGGCGTGGTGGCGTTTGCCTGCACCACCTGCAACGGCATGTCCGGCGCGCTCGACCCGGTGATCCAGCAGGAAATCATCGACCGCGACCTGTACGCCACCGCCGTTTTGTCGGGCAACCGCAACTTCGACGGGCGGATTCACCCGTACGCCAAGCAAGCGTTCCTGGCGTCGCCGCCGTTGGTGGTGGCCTATGCGATTGCCGGCACCATCCGTTTCGATATCGAGAAGGACGTGCTCGGCCTGGACGCCGACGGCAAGGAAATCCGCCTGCAAGATATCTGGCCGAGCGACGAAGAGATCGACGCGGTGGTCAAGGCATCGGTCAAGCCCGAGCAGTTCCGCGCGGTGTACATTCCGATGTTCGCTATCCACGAAGATACCGGCCCCAAAGTCACCCCGCTGTACGACTGGCGCCCGCAGAGCACCTATATCCGCCGCCCACCGTATTGGGAAGGCGCGCTGGCCGGCGCCCGGCCGCTCAAGGGCATGCGCCCGCTGGCGGTGCTGCCAGACAACATCACCACCGACCACCTGTCGCCGTCCAACGCGATCATGCTCGACAGCGCCGCCGGTGAATACCTTGCGAAAATGGGCTTGCCGGAAGTCGACTTCAACTCCTACGCGACTCATAGGGGTGATCATTTGACTGCGCAGCGCGCTACCTTCGCCAACCCGAAACTGTTCAACGAAATGGTGCAGGAAAACGGCAAGGTCAAGCAGGGTTCCCTGGCGCGTATCGAGCCGGAAGGTAAGGTCACGCGGATGTGGGAAGCCATCGAGACCTACATGGAACGCAAGCAGCCGCTGATCATCATCGCAGGCGCCGACTACGGCCAGGGCTCGTCCCGCGACTGGGCCGCCAAGGGCGTACGCCTGGCCGGTGTGGAAGCGATTGCCGCCGAAGGCTTTGAGCGCATCCACCGCACCAACCTGGTGGGCATGGGCGTGTTGCCCCTGGAGTTCCTGCCGGGCACCGACCGCCACACCCTGCAGATCGACGGCAGTGAAACCTATGATGTGGTGGGTGAACGCACACCGCGGGCGCAACTGACCCTGGTGATCAACCGCAAGAATGGCGAACGTGTCGACGTGCCGGTGACTTGCCGCCTGGATACCGCCGAAGAAGTGTCGATCTATGAGGCGGGCGGCGTGTTGCAACGTTTCGCCCAGGACTTCCTGGAATCGGCGGCAACTGCCTGAAGAGGATCACCATGGCACACGTAGCGCAAATCAAGATCCCCGCCACCTACATGCGTGGCGGCACCAGCAAGGGCGTGTTTTTCAGCCTCAAGGACCTGCCCGCAGCGGCGCAGGCCCCGGGGGCTGCCCGCGATGCCTTGTTGTTGCGGGTGATCGGCAGCCCCGACCCCTACGACAAGCAGATCGACGGCATGGGCGGGGCCACCTCGAGCACCAGCAAAACCGTGATCCTTGCCAAAAGCATTCGCGCCGATCACGACGTGGACTACCTGTTCGGCCAGATCTCCATCGACAAGCCGTTTGTGGATTGGAGCGGCAACTGCGGCAACCTGTCGGCGGCGGTGGGCGCTTTCGCCATCAGCGCGGGGTTGGTCGATCCGGCTCGCGTGCCCCACAACGGCGTGGCCGTGGTGCGGGTGTGGCAGGCCAATATCGGCAAGACCATCATCGCCCACGTGCCGATCACCGACGGTGCGGTGCAGGAAACCGGCGACTTTGAACTGGACGGCGTCACCTTCCCGGCCGCCGAGGTGCAGTTGGAATTCATGGACCCGGCAGCGGAAGAAGAGGGCGGCGGTGGCTCGATGTTCCCCACCGGCAATCTGGTCGACGACCTCGAAGTGCCCGGCGTCGGCACCTTCAAGGCCACGTTGATCAATGCTGGTATTCCAACGATTTTCATCAATGCCGAAGACCTCGGCTATACCGGCACTGAGCTGCAAGGCGCGATCAACAGCGACCCCAAGGCCTTGGCGATGTTCGAGACGGTACGGGCGTATGGCGCGTTGCGCATGGGCCTGATCAAGCATCTGGACGAAGCCGCGCAACGCCAGCACACGCCCAAGCTGGCATTCGTGGCCAAGCCTGCGGATTACGTGGCGTCGAGCGGCAAGGCGATCAAGGCTGGCGACGTGGACCTGCTGGTGCGCGCCCTTTCGATGGGCAAGCTGCACCACGCGATGATGGGCACGGCGGCGGTGGCGATTGGCACGGCGGCGGCGATTTCCGGCACGTTGGTCAACCTGGCGGCGGGCGGTATCGAGCGTAATGCCGTGCGCTTCGGGCATCCCTCCGGCACCTTGCGCGTCGGTGCCGAGGCCAGCCAGGTAGACGGCGAATGGGTGGTGAAGAAAGCCATCATGAGCCGCAGTGCGCGGGTGCTGATGGAAGGTTTCGTACGCGTCCCCGGTGACGCTTTTTAGCTTTATGTGGGAGGGAGCAAGCCCCCTCCCACAGGGGATCTCTATTCCAAAAGGCAGGCATCCAAGATCTGCTTCCAGTAACCGTTAGCCCGAGGATTGACCCCACCCATTTTTGGAGAACTGCCATGAGCGCCAATGTCGACCAGAACAACCGCCCCGACTACGATCAGGTTTTGCAGGACATCGCCGACTATGTCCTCAACTACCGCATCGACTCCCGGGATGCACTGGACACCGCCCGCAATTGCCTGATGGATACCCTCGGATGTGGCCTGCTGGCCCTGCGTTTCCCCGAGTGCACCAAGCACCTGGGGCCGATGGTGGAGGGCACGGTGGTGCCGTTCGGTGCACGAGTGCCGGGCACTTCGTTTCGCTTGGACCCGGTCAAGGCCGCCTGGGACATCGGTTGCATCGTGCGCTGGCTCGACTACAACGACACTTGGCTTGCTGCTGAATGGGGCCACCCTTCGGACAACCTCGGCGGTATCCTCGCCGTGGCCGATCACCTTTCACAGAAACGCGTGGCCAATGGCGACGCGCCGTTGACCCTGCGTGCGGTGGTGGAAGCGATGATCATGGCCCACGAAATCCAGGGCGTGATTGCCCTGGAAAACTCCTTCAACCGCGTCGGCCTCGACCATGTGCTGCTGGTGAAAGTCGCCTCCACGGCCGTCACCGCCAAGCTGATGGGCGCCAACCGTGAACAGTTGCTATCGGCACTGTCCCACGCCTTTGTCGACGGGCAGGCGTTGCGCACCTATCGCCATGCGCCGAATGCCGGCTCGCGCAAATCCTGGGCCGCGGGAGACGCATCGAGCCGCGGCGTGCGCCTGGCGGATATCGCCCTGCGTGGCGAAATGGGCATCCCCGGTGTGCTGAGTGCGCCGCAGTGGGGCTTCTACGACGTGCTGTTCAGCCACACCAACAAGGACCTGGCGCTCAAGCCTGAAGACAAGCGCGCTTTCAGCCTGTCCCAACCCTACGGCACCTACGTGATGGAGAACGTGCTGTTCAAGATCAGCTTCCCTGCCGAATTCCACGCGCAAACCGCCTGTGAAGCGGCAGTGACTTTGCACCCACAGGTCAAGCATCGCCTGCACGAGATCGAGCGTATCGTGATCACCACCCACGAGTCGGCGATTCGCATCATTTCCAAGGTCGGCCAACTGGCCAACGCCGCCGACCGCGACCACTGCCTGCAATACATGACCGCAGTGCCCCTGGCGTTCGGCAACCTGGTGGCCGAGCAGTACGAAGATGACTTCCACGCAGCCCACCCGATCATCGATGAGTTGCGCAACAAGATGGTCATCGTCGAAGACCCGCGCTACAGCCGCGAATACCTGGAGGCCGACAAACGCTCCATTGCCAATGCGGTGCAGGTGTTCTTTACGGACGGCACCTGCACCGAGCAGGTGGCAGTGGAATACCCGATTGGCCATCGCCGCCGTCGAGCGGACGGTATCCCGTTGCTGGAGGACAAGTTCAAGGCCAACCTGACCACGCGGTTCACTGCGCAGCGCAGTGCTGAGATTTTTGCGTTGTGCAAGGATCAGGCGCGGCTGGAGGCGATGCCTGTAAACCGTTTCATGGATCTGTTCGTGATCTAGTGGGCAACGCAATACCAAAATGTGGGAGGGGGCTTGCCCTCCACTTGGGCAACTATCGGGTCAGATTCAAGCTTGTTCAAACCGCAGGATCACCCTGCGGTTGTGCTTGCTCTTCTTCTCGATCTTCTCGCAGAACACCCGGCCGATTTCCTCAGTGTTGAGCACATGGGTACCGCCACATGGCTGGATATCGATGCCGGGGATTTCAATCACCCTCACCGAGCCCGAGATCACCGGTGGCGCGACTGCCTGGGTGCGAGTGATCTGCAGCAGGGTCGCGTACTCGGTGGCGGGCATCGACAGGGTCTTCACCGTGTGGGCCTGCTCGATCAGGGCGTTGAGCTCGCGGGTGAGGCTGTCTTTGTCCAGGGTCATTTCCGGCAGGTCGAAATCCAGGCGGCCTTTGTCCGCGCTGATGCTGCAACCGGTCACGGGCGCGTCGATGAGCGAGCACAACAAGTGCAGGCAAGTGTGCATCTTCATGTGCTGGTAGCGCCGCTCCCAATCCAGCCCCGCGTCGACCTGGACGCCGGCGGTCAATGGGGCGGGGCAATGCTCTACCTGGTGCCAGATGATCGAGCGCAACACCGGGTCGCGCACGGTTCCCGTCACCTCGACCCGCGTGCCATCGGCCAGGGTGAGATGGCCGGTATCGCCCGGTTGCCCGCCACCGGTGGGGTAGAACAGCGTGTGCTCCAGGGCGATGCCGTGTTCGCTGACGGCAATCACCCGGGCGCTGAATGCGTTCTGGTAGGGCGCGCTGTCGAACAGCGCCAGGGTTTCCATGGTATGCACGGACATGTTCAGCCTCCGACGATCAATGGGCTGGCTTGCAATAGGTGGCGCACCATCGCGCTCAAGCCAGGGGGGGAGAGCAGGGTGATTTCAAATTCGGGCCCGCAGACTTTCAGGTTCAGCGGCAGGCGCGGCAGCTGTTCGCCGGTGCCGAGGCGGCGCAGGCGAAATTGCAGGTGGTGGCGCTCTTTTACCGTGGGCTCGAGCATCAACCCTTGCAGCGGATGAAAGTCGGCATCCAGCACGGTGACCTTGTGGCCGGCACTGACCTCGCCGACGACGTGCAAGCGCTCATCCAGGGCAAAGGCGCCGAGATAATTGCTGTGGTCCGATTCATCGTTTTTTTGCAGTTGGATCTGGTTGACCACCTTGACCTTGGTGCCTGCCGGTACGTCCTGGGTGATCACGCAGGAAGGGCTGATAAACACGTTATCGCCAATCGACACATAACCCAGTACACGGGCGCCGGCGCCCACTTCGACGTTGTTGCCCAGGCGCGGGTGGCGCTTGCCATCCGGGTTGTTGGCGATGCCGCGGGCGCCCAGGGTCACGCCGCACAGGATGTAGCAATCGTTGCCGATCACGCAGGTCTCGCCGATGACGGTGCCGTAGCCATGGTCCAGCACAAAGCGTCGGCCGATGCGCGCTGCCGGGTGAATCTCGGCGCCAGAGAGGATCTTGCCCTGATTGCTGAGCATGAGGGCCATGCGCGAAAACTCACCCTGGGCAGGGTCCGGGAAATTCCATACCAGGTGCGCAAGGCGATAGAACAGCACCGCCTTGAACGAAGCATAGGATTCCAGGATCAACTCACCGCGCCCGCGTGACGCCGGGTCGCGATAGGCGTAGGCGATCAAGTCCTCGGCCACCGCCTGGGCCGCGTTCTGGATCAGCGGCGCAAGGTGCGGTTCCAGCTGCTTCATCTGCCCGGGCGTCAGGGTCGTGATGAGATGGGTGAGCAACTCATCGTGCAACTGTTGCATGTCGATAAAGCCCCCCATGGAGGCACCCCCGCATTCTGGATGGTTGGAAAGCCCGTTACTCGAAACTGGGCAGGTAGCTGTCGGCATTGTCGTAGACCATGGTCAACACCACCGTTTCAGGCGGCAGTTCGGGGGCGAGCTGGGCGATGGCAACCATGTTGGCGGCCGAGGACAACCCCAGGCTGATGGCGTCGGTGCGCATGATGCGTTTGATCATGTCCAGGCATGCCGCGTGCGACACCTTGAGCATGCCGTCGATCACATCCAGGTTGAGGATGCTCGGGATCAGGCCAATCGACAGGCCCTGGATCGCGTGCGCGGCGTGCTGGTCTTTGAGCAGGTCACATTCTTGCGGCTCCACGCCCATCACGCGGATCGCCGGCCAGGCCGCCTTGAGGGTTTCGCCGATGCCGGTGATATGGCCACCGGTGCCGATACCGCTGACGAAGTAATCCACGCGCTGTTCACCGAAGGCACGGATGATTTCCGGTGCGGTGGTGTCGCGGTGGGTCTGCGGGTTGGCGCCGTTGCGCTGCTGGTTGAGCATCACGTAGTTGGGGTTTTCCAACTGCAGTTCCATGCACTTTTCGCCGTGGGAGTTGTTGCCCAGGCGGCTGTCTGACAGCACCACCCTGGCGCCGTACAGGCGTAGCAGTTTCTGCTTTTCGGGGCTGTAATTGTCCGGGATCACCAGTACCACTTTGTAGCCGAGCACGTTGCCGGCCATTACCAGGCCAATGCCGGTGTTGCCACCACTGGGTTCGATGATGGTTTGCCCGGAATCACGGATCAGCACCCCACGGCGCTCGGCATCGAGGATCATGCCCAGGGCGATACGCGCTTTGTGGCTGCCGCCGGGGTTAAGGGATTCCAGCTTGGCGTAGACCTCGATGCCGAGGTCTTCGGAAAACTGCGCCAGACGCACGATCGGCGTTTGGCCGATGACGTCGAGAATCGAGTTATGCAACATCAGCAAGTCCCACCCTCAGTACAAAGGCATGTCGGGTTCGACGTCGCGAACCCAGTGCTTCATGCCGCCTTGCAGCACTTTGGTATTGGCAAAACCGGCTGCCAGCAAGGTGCTGGCGGCTTGCTCGGCGCGGGTACCGGCGTAGCAGATCAGGTAATGGGTATTGTCGCGGCTCAAGCTGGCGAGTTGCCCATCCAGCTCGGCCAGGGGGATATGCACCACGCCTGGCAGTTTGCACACTTCCAGTTCGCTGGCGTCGCGTACATCCAGCAATACATCGGCGCTGCTGGGGTGTTCGAGCACTTGCTTGAGCCCCTGCGGCTTGATGTAGCGCTCTGCCGCCAGGGACGGTTGGCTCGGGACGGCATCTGCGCAGGTAGCGGGTGCGACGGTTTCGCTGTGGCGCAGTTCGGAGCAGCAAGGGCAGTCGGCGCGGCGCTTGAAGCGGATCTCGCTGAACTTCATTGCCAGTGCGTCGAAACGCATCAAGCGGCCGGACAAGGGTTCGCCAATACCGATCAGCAACTTGATCGCTTCGGTGGCCTGGATCATTCCTACTACGCCCGGCAGCACGCCGATCACACCGCCGGCGCTGCAATTGGGCGCCAGTTCAGCGGGCGGGGCCTTGGGAAACAGGCAGCGATAGCACGGCCCGCCTTTATAGTTGAGCACGCTGATCTGCCCGTCGAAGCGGTAGATGGCGCCGTACACCAAGGGTTTGCCCAGTTGCACGCAGGCGTCGTTGACCAGGTAGCGGGTATCGAAATTGTCGGTGCCGTCGATCACCAGGTCATAGGCGCTCACGAGCTCCAGGGCGTTGTCGGCGTTGAGCGCCGTGTCGTGCGCGTTGATCTGGATATGGCGGTTGAGGTCCTGGAGGCGTTGCTTGGCGGAGTCGACCTTGGGCATCCCCAGGGTGCTGTTGCCGTGGACAATCTGGCGTTGCAGGTTGCTGCTTTCCACCACGTCAAAGTCCACCAGCCCCAGGGTGCCAATGCCGGCCGCCGCAAGGTACAGGCTGATGGGCGAGCCCAGGCCGCCGGTGCCGATGATCAGCACCTTGGCTTTCTTCAGGTTCAACTGGCCCTCGCGACCGACGCCGGGCAGGGTGATGTGGCGCACGTAGCGTTGCACTTCTTCATTGCTCAGGGCATCAACGTCCATGCCGCCGGAGGTGGCAAGCAACACTTCGATTTTGGCTTTTTCCGGCAAGCGATCGTCGGCGTCGATCAGTTCTTCCTCGGCCGTGAACAGAAAGTGTTCCTTGAGCTGGTTGTTCTTTTCATGAAACAGGTGCTGGCGCAGCTGCGGGTGGCCGCTGCAGAGGTTTTCAATGACTTCGCGCAATGTCGATCCAGTGCCCTCGAGGGTTGATGCCGGCAACTTGGCCACGCGGACCAGGATGTCGGGGAAAGAGACAGCGTTCATGGACAACTCCGTGTGCAGGTCGTTGAAGGGTTGAAGGGCGAAATGCTTGCCATCCCAGGCAAACAGCTTTGAGCCCAGGGCCTGGCCCTGGCGAACATCCACTACCAGATAGCTGACGGGGTAGATCGGCTCGCCCAGGAACAGCGCCTTATCCTGGTCTTCGTCACTGAAATAGGCGCCGACATCCGGGTGCGAGTGATAGATCACCACCACCGGGTTGTCGCTGCGAAACGCCTTGTTCATCAGCAGGGTATCGGCCACCGAGAAGGTATAGCCGTTGGCCGCGCTGCGTGGGTACATCTCGGGGTTCTTGCGGTGCAACTCGTTCTGGATATTGCTGCCCAGGAACACGCTGCCGTCGGCGAAGACAAAACCACAGCACTCCTCGGGGTAGCTGTGGCTGGCGTGGGCGTAGATCTGTTCCAGAGCGGTGGGGCGGAGGACTTCCATGTTTCTCTCGCGTTGGTTGAGGTTCACTTTTTCTTGGCCAGGAGTTTTTCAACGGGCAATTTGGTGATCGCAAAGCCGGCCAGCAGGATCGCCGAATACAGCATCAGGTCGCGGGAAATTTCCACGCCTTCGTACCAGGCACCGATGATGACTGCGAACACCGGGAAGATGATGAAGACGAACGACAGGATGATTGGGCTCAGGCGTTTGAGCAGCATGAAATACACGATGAATCCGCCTACCGAGGCCACCAGCCCCAGGTAGAACAGCGCGCTCCAGGAACGCAGGGTGATGTCGTCGAAGACCGGCGTTTCAAACCACAGGCCGGCTACGAACAACATCAGCCCGGCAATGCCGATGGGCAGGGTGTTGTAGGTAATCACGCTGATGGCACTGCCTTTTTGCTTGGTGATGACATAGCACAAGGCGTGCATGATCGCGGCGCTCAGAATGGCCAGTACCCCGAAGAACTCGGCGTGGTCCAGGTGCAGGCCCTGGCTTTTGATGATCATGTAGAGGCTGCCGAAACCGATGCCGATGCCGACCACTTGGGAGAAGTAAATACGCTCGCGCAGGAACAGCGCGGAGAAAATCAGGATGAACACCGGCATGCAACTGAACAGCAGGGCAGTGAGGCCGGACGACACATGCATCTCGCCATAGTTGAGCAGGTAGTAGGGAATACTGAAGTAGGACAGGGTCACAAACACGAAGAACCAACGGCTTTCCCGTGGGAACAGGATCGGCTCACGCCGCACCAGGGCAAAGCACAGGAACAGTGGGAAGGCGATCAGGAAGCGCAGCCCGGCGGACGTCAGCGGCGGCACACTCTCCACGGCAATCTTGATACCCAGCCAGGTCGTGCCCCAGCTCAGGCACACGATGAGAAACATCACACTGGTCACCAGCCCGGCGAGCCACTGTTTTTGAGTTTTTGTTTTTGCAGTGTTTTCGAGAACGGCGGACATTGGCATCGTTTATTGCTTCCCTGAGCCGGAATTGAACTCTATATTGAACTTGTAATGAGTTATTTTTATCGGCGATTGAACCCGTAAAAGCACACTATTAGGGCGAAAGATGGCTGTCAAAACAAATATTGACATGGTGTCAATTATGCGTGAGGGCTTGTCCAACGGGCAGGGCGTGAAGTACAAGCGCCTGTCCGATGTCATGGAACGGGGCATCCTCGAAGGCTTGATTGAGCCAGGACGAAAGCTGCCGCCTCATCGGGTGCTTTCCGACAATCTTGGGGTGACCATCGGCACCATCAGTCGGGCCTACGGTGAGCTTGAACGCCTGGGGTTGGTGGTAGCACGGGTCGGTGACGGAACCTTCGTGCGCAAGCGTGGGATGGAGCGCCAGCGTGATGAAGGCTTTCGAAATTTCAGTGAGGAGCCGCGCCAATACTTCGACATGAGCCGCAACATGCACATTCCCGGGCAGGAGACGGTGTTTCTCGCCCAGAGCTTCCAAACCCTGTCGACCAACGCCAAGTTCCTCCAGGACATCAGTGCCTACACGCCTGACGCCGGCCTGCCGCGTTATCGTGAGGCCGGTGCGCAATGGTTGGTGCAGCGCGAGTTCCATCCAATTCCTGAACAGGTGATCTGCGTTAACGGCGGCCAGCATGGCTTGTTGTGCGCGATGATGGCGTTGCTGCGCGCTGGCGATACGGTGGTCACCGAGCAACTGACTTATCCAGGGCTGATTACCGCTGCGCGCATGCTCGGCGTGCGGCTGATCGGCCTGGAAATGGATGAGGAGGGCGTGCTGCCCACGGCGCTGGATGAGGTCTGTCGTAATCATCGGATTTCGGCGTTGTACTGCACGCCGACTATTCAGAATCCGACGACAGCGGTGTTGTCGGTTGCGCGCCGTGAAGCCCTGGCCAAGGTGTGCCGCGAGCACAACCTGTTGATTCTTGAGGACGAAGCCCACGGCGTGTTGGTGGAAGATCGCCCGCCACCTCTCAGCTATTTCGCGCCTGAGCGTACGATTTTGATTAGCAGCCTGAGCAAGGCGGTGTCGGCAGGCTTGCGGGTTGGCTACGTGCATGCGCCACCGGCACTGGTCAGCCGCATCTCGGCAGCGCTGCGTTCGACCTGCTGGATGGCCACACCCGTGACCCTGGAACTGGCAACCCAATGGATCGAAAACGGCACGGCGGAATACCTGCTGCGTCAGCAAATCAACGAAATCAGCCGGCGCAAGGCCTTGGTGCGCGACCTGCTGGGCGGCCTGGCCTATCGCACTCACCTCAATAGCCCGCACTTCTGGATCGAAGTGCCGGAGCCATGGCGTGCGTCGGAAATCGAGGCAGAGCTCAAGCAGAATAATTACCTGATCGCCACCGCCGAGGCGTTTGCTGTAGGGCAGACGGCGGTGCCGCAGTTTATTAGGGCGAGTATCTGTAATACGTCAGGCGATGATCAGCTATTGCGCGAGGGCTTCGATGCGCTGGCGACTGCGCTGGGGCAGGGCGGGGGGCGGTTTCATCTGTGAGACCGCGTTATCGTTCTTCGCGAGCAAGCCCGCTCCCACATTGGACCGAGTTCCCTCTTTGGAATAGGGTCAAAATGTGGGAGCGGGCTTGCTCGCGAAAGCGCCAGTTCAAGCGATACAACTATTTGAATCTGCGCTCCACACCCTTCTCCACCAAAATTTTCGCCGAAATCTCTTCCACCGAAAAATGTGTGGAATTGATGTGCGCGATATTCTCGCGACGGAACAGATTTTCTACCTCGCGCACTTCGAATTCGCACTGGGCATAGCTCGAATAGCGGCTGTTGGGCTTGCGCTCGTTGCGGATGGCGGTCAGCCGGTCCGGGTCGATGGTGAGGCCGAACAGCTTGTGCGAGTGCGCGCGCAGGGCGGCGGGCAACGTAAGGTGCTCCATATCATCTTCGGTCAACGGATAGTTGGCTGCGCGGATGCCGAATTGCATGGCCATGTACAGACAGGTCGGGGTCTTGCCGCAACGCGACACGCCCACCAGGATCAGGTCGGCCTTGTCGTAGTAGTGGGTGCGGGCGCCATCATCGTTGTCGAGGGCGAAGTTCACCGCCTCGATTCGCTCCATATAATTGGAGTTATGCCCGATGGAATGGGACTTGCCGACGGAATAGGAGGAATGTTCACTCAACTCCTGCTCCAGCGGCGCCAGGAAGGTCGAGAAAATGTCGATCATGAAACCATTCGACGTTGCGAGAATCTCACGAATGTCTTGATTGACGATGGTGTCGAAAATGATCGGCCGAAAACCGTCTTTTTCAGCCGCCAGATTGATTTGTTGTACCATGGCCCGCGCTTTATCCACGCTGTCTATATAAGGCCGTGTGAATTTGGCGAAGGTAATGTTTTCGAACTGCGCAAGCAGGCTCTGGCCCAATGTTTCGGCTGTGATGCCGGTGCCGTCGGAGATAAAGAAAGCAGATCGTTTCATTTGAGCCCTGGGCCTTAAGCTGATGGCGAATCTTGGATATGATAGGCGCGATTTTGCCGTCCCGCAGTGGGCCGCATTCTCACTTATTTTCCAGGTCCAGGCCACAAGCGCTGGCGTTAGCTCCTACTGAGCAACCCGCGTCCTGAGCTTTTCCAACACAGAAAGTGGAGAGATCACCTTGGTAGAGTACGTAGTTTCCCTCGATAAGCTCGGCGTCCATGATGTAGAGCATGTGGGGGGCAAGAACGCATCCCTCGGCGAGATGATCAGTAATCTTGCAGGCGCTGGTGTTTCGGTGCCTGGTGGTTTCGCCACCACGGCCCAGGCTTACCGCGACTTCCTCGAGCTGAGCGGCCTCAACGCCCAGATCCACGCCGCGCTGGATGCCTTGGACGTCGATGACGTCAACGCCCTGGCCAAGACCGGCGCCCAGATCCGTCAGTGGATCATGGAAGCCGAGTTCCCCGAGAAGCTCAACGAAGAAATCCGTACCGCCTTCGCTATCCTGTCCGCCGGTAACCCGGACATGGCCGTTGCCGTACGTTCCTCGGCCACCGCCGAGGATTTGCCGGACGCCTCCTTTGCCGGCCAGCAGGAAACCTTCCTTAATATCCGCGGCGTGGAAAACGTGATCCGCGCAGCCAAGGAAGTCT
The DNA here is from genome assembly GCF_016405635.1 of Pseudomonas sp. MF6755. Taxonomy (NCBI): domain Bacteria; kingdom Pseudomonadati; phylum Pseudomonadota; class Gammaproteobacteria; order Pseudomonadales; family Pseudomonadaceae; genus Pseudomonas; species Pseudomonas sp. MF6755. Next base: position 219,882 of record NZ_JAEKDA010000002.1, on the reverse strand, counting down.
TCGCCTCGCTGTTCAACGACCGTGCGATTTCCTACCGCGTACACCAGGGTTTCGACCACAAGCTGGTGGCCCTGTCTGCCGGTGTGCAGCGCATGGTGCGTTCGGAAACCGGCACAGCCGGCGTGATGTTCACCCTGGACACCGAATCGGGCTTCCGTGACGTGGTATTTATCACCGGTGCCTACGGCCTGGGCGAAACGGTTGTACAAGGCGCGGTCAACCCCGACGAATTCTACGTGCACAAGCACACCCTTGAGGCCGGCCGCCCGGCCATCCTGCGCCGCAACCTGGGCAGCAAGGCGATCAAGATGATCTACGGCGACGAGGCCAAGGCCGGTCGTTCGGTGAAAACCGTTGACGTCGACAAAGCCGAGCGCGCGCGGTTCTGCCTGACCGACGCTGAAGTCAGCGAGCTGGCCAAGCAAGCGATGATCATCGAGAAGCACTACAAGTGCCCGATGGACATCGAGTGGGCCAAGGACGGTGACGACGGCAAGCTGTACATCGTGCAGGCGCGCCCCGAGACCGTGAAGAGCCGCACTTCGGCGAACGTCATGGAACGCTACCTGTTGAAGGAAACCGGTACCGTGCTGGTGGAGGGCCGTGCCATCGGCCAGCGCATCGGCGCCGGCAAGGTGCGGATCATCAAGGACGTGTCGGAGATGGACAAGGTCCAGCCCGGCGACGTGCTGGTCTCCGACATGACCGACCCGGACTGGGAACCGGTGATGAAGCGCGCCAGCGCCATCGTGACCAACCGTGGCGGGCGTACCTGCCACGCGGCGATCATCGCCCGTGAGCTGGGGATTCCTGCGGTAGTCGGTTGCGGCAACGCCACCCAACTGCTCAAGGAAGGCCAGGGTGTGACCGTGTCTTGCGCCGAAGGCGACACCGGCTTCATCTTCGAAGGTGAACTGGGCTTCGACATCAAGCAAAACTCCATCGACGCCATGCCGGATCTGCCGTTCAAGATCATGATGAACGTCGGCAACCCGGACCGTGCCTTTGATTTCGCGCAGTTGCCGAACGCCGGCGTGGGCCTGGCCCGCCTGGAATTCATCATCAACCGCATGATCGGTGTGCACCCCAAGGCCCTGCTGAACTATGACGGCCTGCCGCTGGACATCAAGGAAAGCGTCGACAAGCGCATTGCCGGCTACAGCGACCCGGTAGGTTTCTACGTCGAGAAGCTGGTAGAGGGCATCAGCACCCTGGCGGCGGCTTTCTATCCGAAAAAGGTCATCGTGCGCCTGTCGGACTTCAAGTCCAACGAATACGCCAACCTGATCGGCGGCAAGCTCTACGAGCCGGAAGAAGAAAACCCGATGTTGGGTTTCCGCGGCGCCTCGCGTTACATCAGCGAAGCGTTCCGTGATTGCTTCGAACTCGAGTGCCGCGCCCTCAAGCGCGTGCGCAACGAGATGGGCCTGACCAACGTCGAGATCATGGTGCCGTTCGTGCGTACCCTGGGCGAGGCGAGCCAGGTGGTAGACCTGCTCGCCGAAAACGGCCTGACCCGCGGCGAAAACGGCCTGCGCGTGATCATGATGTGCGAGTTGCCGTCCAACGCCATCCTGGCCGAAGAGTTCCTGGAGTTCTTCGACGGTTTCTCCATCGGCTCCAACGACCTGACCCAACTGACCTTGGGCCTGGACCGTGATTCGGGGATCATCGCTCACCTGTTCGACGAGCGTAACCCTGCGGTCAAGAAGCTGCTGGCCAATGCTATCCAGGCGTGTAATAAGGCCGGCAAGTACATCGGGATCTGCGGTCAAGGCCCTTCCGACCACCCAGACCTAGCCAAATGGCTGATGGAACAGGGTATCGAAAGCGTCTCGCTGAACCCTGATTCCGTGCTGGAAACCTGGTTCTTCCTGGCGGAAGGCCAAGCGTCCGCCTAAGGCCGCGATGTCAAAAGTGCCGGTCACTCGTCTAGGGTGACCGGCATTCTTATCTGTACAGGGCGGAACTCCTTGCGGACGCCGCCCTTTTTTGTGCAAGAGCATTATGCAAAGCAGCAGCAATCTATTTCCCGTCGCGTTGATCAGCGCTGAGCGTCGTGGCGACCTGAGTGAAGATGTGTACCGGCTCAAACCCGGCAACAGTCCCGACGGCACCGTCGAGCTGGCGGTTACCCGTTTGGGCCTGGCTGATGTCCCGGAAAACCGGGGCACGCCGATTATTTTGTTGCACGGTAGTTTTTCCAATCGGCGCTTCTGGTACTCGCCCAAGGGCATCGGTCTGGGCGCTTACCTGGCGCGCCGGGGCTTTGATGTTTGGATCCCGGAAATGCGCGGTCATGGCCTGTCCAAACGCAACCACGACTACGCCAGAAACCGTGTCGCCGATTACGCGCGCTACGATTTGCCGGCCATTGGCGCATTTGTACGTGAGCAAAGTGGGCAAAAACCCCATTGGGTCGGGCATTCCCTCGGCGCCACTACCTTGGCTGCGGCCCTGGGCGGGCAGCATCTGGGGGCGCCAATGGTAGCTTCGGTGGCGCTGTTCGGCTGCCAGGTCAGTCGCACCCATTGGCCGTTGAAAATTCCACCAGTGGAGTGGGGCGGTCGATTCATCCTCAAGCGCCTTGCCCAGGTGTCCGGCCCAAGGTTCAAGCGCGGCCCCGAGGATGAGCCGGCGGGTGTGATGATCGAAGCGATGCGTTGGAACGGCCTGTTTGGCCGTTTTGGCGATGCCGAGCGTGATTGGTGGAAGGGCCTGGCGGAAGTCGACGTGCCGCTGCTGGCGGTCAGCGCTGCCGGCGACCGGCAAGACCCGGACTGGGCATGCCGCCAGCTCTTCGAGCAAGTTGGCAGCGAGCATCGCCAGTACCTGTGTCTGGGGCGCAAACACGGTTTTACCGAGGATTTCGGGCATGTGCAGATGCTGGTCAGCAAAGCCGCGCAGACTGAAGTGTGGCCATTGGTGGAGCGTTGGTTGAAAGACCCGCTGACACCTTTGGTGGGCACGCACCCCGAAATAGCTGCAACGGTTTGACGAAACGCTCTGCCAAGGGCGTTTCACTCTCGAGTGGTTGCGGCTAAGATATGACGCGCCGGGCGCTTCTGGTCATATTCAGTCGCGCAACGTCTATTGCGTTGCGCTGGTGTGGGTCTGATCATGGCCGCCGCTAAACGACGGGCACTTAAAGAATGCCTGTCATGGCGCGTTTTCCTGCTGTACACCGTGGATGTTCGATCCCTTCTTTGACGACAGGAGTTTCTCGATGAACCATTACGTGACCCCCGACCTGTGTGACGCCTACCCGGAGCTGGTGCAGGTAGTGGAGCCGATGTTCAGCAACTTCGGTGGCCGAGACTCCTTTGGCGGCGAGATCGTCACCATCAAATGCTTCGAAGATAACTCCCTGGTCAAGGAGCTGGCTGATAAGCCTGGCGCCGGCAAAGTCATGGTGGTCGACGGTGGCGGTTCCCTACGCCGCGCCTTGCTGGGCGACATGATTGCCGAGAAGGCCGCGAAAAACGGCTGGGAAGGGCTGGTGATCTACGGTTGCGTCCGTGATGTCGACGTTATCGCCCAGACCGACTTGGGCGTGCAGGCCCTGGCTTCTCATCCGATGAAAACCGATAAGCGCGGCCTCGGCGACCTGAACGTCGTGGTGACATTCGCCGGCGTGACATTCCGCCCGGGTGAGTACATTTACGCCGACAACAACGGCGTGATCGTGTCACCCAGCCCACTGAAAATGCCTGAATAAACCGCAATAGCCGATAGGGGTGAGGATGTTCGAGGAAGAGAACGCGCAATGGGGGCTGGTGCATGCCCTGGTGCTGGACGGTAAAGGTGGTGCGCGTTCGATTGCCCGGACTGAGCTCGACGATTTGCATTTGCAGCCCCAGGAAAGCCTCTGGCTGCATTGGGATCGCAGCCACCCCCAAACGCAGACCTGGCTGCGCAAATCCAGCGGCCTGAGCGAGTTTGCCTGTGACCTGCTGCTGGAAGAGAACACCCGCCCGCGGCTGTTACCGCTGCCGGACGCCGAATTACTGTTGTTTTTGCGCGGGATCAATCTCAACCCGGGCGCAGAGCCGGAAGACATGGTTTCGGTACGTATCTTCGCTGCCGCCAACCGTGTGATCTCCCTGCGTTTGCGGCCGTTGCGCGCTACCGACGAGCTGCTGGTGCAACTGGCAGACGGTAAAGGTCCCAAGACAGCGTCTGAACTCATCCTTTATATGGCTCAGTTCTTGACCAATAAAGTGCAGGACCTGGTGACGAATCTGTCTGAAATCGTCGATTCCGAGGAAGAAAAACTCGATGCCGACGAACGGTATACCCCAGAGCACGGCAGCGTTTTGCAGATTCGTCGAAGGGCAGCCGGCCTCAAGCGTTTTCTTGCCCCGCAGCGGGATATTTTTGCCCAACTGACGCGAATAAAATTGGCATGGTTTTGCGACGACGATGCCGACTATTGGAATGAACTGCACAACAGCCTGACCCGTTACCTGGAAGAGCTGGAATTGGCGCGAGAGCGCGTGGGGCTTGTGCTTGAGGCCGAAGACCGGCGCTTGAGCGTGCGTATGAATCGCACCATGTACCGCTTCGGGATCATCACGGGGATCTTCCTGCCGATGAGTTTTCTTACCGGGTTGCTCGGTATAAATGTGGGGGGCATTCCGTTCTCCGCCAGCCCTTATGGATTCATGATTGCGTGCCTGTTGATGGTCTCGGTGGCACTGGGACAATGGTGGTTATTTCGACGATTGCGCTGGGTTTGACCTGAATATGACCTGAACGTAGGAAGGGGCCGATGTGACCCCATGAATTTTACCCTCGTCTTTTAAAACACTTGCGAGAGGTCTCTATGCACGATCCGTTCGAACAGTCTTTGCGTGACATGCTCAATGCCTCGCCATCCAACCGTGATGACGATGCTTGCCTGGGCCGCGTACTGAAAACCGCCAACCGTCAGGTTGGGGCGGGTGACCTGTTCGGTCTGCTCGGGCGTTGGCTGCCGGCATTGATGATGGCCCTGAACAACGGTTCGGCCCATGTCTCACCGGTTTCCCGTCGTAAACCTCTTGCTCGCACTGCTGATAAGGCTGATTGAATATGGAACTTGATCTCTGGACCCAGAGCCTGGTCACCGCGATGACCGCATTGTGGACCAAGGTGGCGAATTTCATTCCCAACCTGTTTGGTGCACTGGTCCTGGTATTGCTGGGTTTTGTCGTGGCCAAGCTGCTCGACACCCTGCTGTCCAAATTGCTCGCAAAACTGGGGCTGGATCGCCTGATGGCCGGCACCGGCCTCACCAAGCTATTGGGTCGGGCCGGGCTGCAAGTGCCGATTTCTACCCTGATCGGCAAGATCGTCTACTGGTTCGTTCTACTTATTTTTCTGGTTTCTGCGGCTCAATCCCTTGGACTTGAGCGAGTTTCAGCTACGCTCGACATGCTGGCGCTGTATTTACCGAAAGTTTTCGGTGGCGCGCTGGTGCTTCTGGTGGGGGTTTTACTGGCGCAACTGGCCAACGGGCTGGTGCGCGGGGCCGCCGAAGGCGTGGGGCTGGACTATGCGGCAGGCCTGGGGCGAATCGCCCAGGGGCTGGTGATCATCATCAGTATTTCCGTCGCGATCAGCCAGTTGGAGGTCAAGACTGACCTGCTCAACCATGTGATTGTGATTGTTTTGATTACCGTTGGTCTGGCCGTTGCGCTAGCCATGGGCTTGGGAAGCCGGGAAATTGCCGGCCAGATTCTTGCGGGAATCTATGTGCGTGAGCTATATCAAGTTGGGCAACAGGTGCGTGTGGGCGAGGTCGAAGGGCAAATCGAGGAGATCGGCACAGTCAAGACGACAGTGCTGACCGATGACGGGGAACTGGTTTCGCTGTCCAACCGGATTCTCCTTGAACAGCAGGTCAGTAGCCGCTAATCCGGCAAACCCTGCTAATGTACGCCGCCGCGAACCCGGGTGACCGGGTTGCAACGGACATTGACCTGACTGTCGGCACGACTTGTTTTGAATAAAGCCCAAACGCTGTCCACGCGCTATGACCCCCGTGAGCTCTCTGATGAGGAGTTGGTCGCGCGCGCGCACACGGAGCTGTTTCACGTAACACGCGCGTACGAAGAATTGATGCGCAGGTATCAACGCACTCTGTTCAACGTTTGTTCAAGGTATTTGGGGAACGATAGAGATGCGGACGATGTCTGTCAGGAAGTGATGCTCAAGGTGCTATATGGCCTGAAGAACTTCGAGGGCAAATCGAAGTTCAAGACATGGCTGTATAGCATCACGTACAACGAGTGCATCACGCAGTATCGGAAGGAACGGCGAAAGCGTCGCTTGATGGATGCTTTGAGTCTGGACCCCCTCGAGGAGGCGTCTGAAGAGAAGGCGCCGGCACCCGAGGAGAAGGGCGGACTTGATCGCTGGTTGGTGCATGTGAACCCGATTGACCGTGAAATTCTGGTGCTTCGCTTTGTCGCAGAGCTGGAATTTCAGGAAATCGCTGACATCATGCATATGGGCTTGAGTGCTACAAAAATGCGTTACAAACGTGCTCTTGATAAATTACGTGAGAAATTTGCGGGCGAGACTGAAACTTAGTGCGTAGCAAATATCTCTTACGTGTAGGCAAGTTCTGTTAGACTTGTCGCCGAGTTGTCCCCCGGTTTGTGGGACTGCTTTACAATCACCAGATGGGGATTTAACGGATGAAACTGAAAAACACCTTGGGCTTGGCCATTGGTTCTCTTATTGCCGCTACTTCTTTCGGCGTTCTGGCACAAGGCCAAGGCGCAGTTGAAGGCGAGCTGTTCTACAAGAAGCAGTACAACGATAGCGTTAAGCACATCGAAGACGGCTTCAACCCAGGCGCTCGCATTGGTTACTTCCTGACCGACGATCTGTCGTTGAATCTGTCGTACGACAAGACCAACCACACCCGTTCGAACGACGGTACTGGCAACCAGAAGATCAAAGGTGATACCGGCAGCCTCGTTGCCCAGTACCACTTCGGTCAGGCTGGCGTTGATAGCCTGCGTCCATACGTTGAAGGCGGTTTCGGCCACCAGAGCCGTACCAACGTCAAGGCTGATGGCCACAGCGGTCGCGACCAGACCACTTTCGCTACCATCGGTACCGGCGTGAAGTACTACTTCACCAACAACCTGTACGCTCGTGCTGGTGTTGAAGCTGACTACGGTCTGGACAACGGCAAGTGGGACTACTCCGCACTGGTTGGCCTGGGCGTAAACTTCGGCGGTAACGCTGGCGCAGCTGCTCCAGCTCCTACCCCAGCACCAGCTCCAGAGCCAGTTCCAGAGCCAGAAGCTCCGGTTGCTCAGGTTGTTCGTGTTGAGCTGGACGTTAAGTTCGACTTCGACAAGTCGGTTGTTAAGCCTAACAGCTACGGCGACGTGAAAAACCTGGCCGACTTCATGGCTCAGTACCCAGACACCAACGTAGAAGTTGCTGGTCACACTGACTCCATCGGTCCAGACGCCTACAACCAGAAGCTGTCCCAGCGTCGTGCTGACGCTGTTAAGCAAGTCCTGGTTAAAGATGGCGTAGCTCCTAGCCGCATCACTTCCGTTGGTTACGGTGAGTCCCGCCCAGTTGCTGACAACGCAACTGAAGCTGGCCGCGCTGTTAACCGTCGCGTAGAAGCAGCTGTTGAAGCTCAAGCTAAGTAATTAGCCTGGCTTTACAAAAAAACCCGGCTTAGGCCGGGTTTTTTTCGCCTGTCATTTGCCTCAGGCGATTGCCGCCACCGCTGAGCAAGCGGCCTGTGCGGTGGCGGCAACACTGCCAATCACCAGGATCGCCGGGCTCTTGAGCGCGAACGCCTGCGCATCGTCATGCATCCGTGCCAGATCGCTGCGGCATTCGCGCTGCTGGGGCAGTGATGCGTTTTCGATCATTGCCACTGGCATATTTGCGGCCATGCCACCTTCCAGCAATTGTTGACGAATCTCTTCCAGCTTCGCCACCCCCATGTACACCACCAATGTGGTCCCACCGTCGGCCAGTGCACGCCAGTTCAGTTGGCTATCGTCCTGGGTATGGGCGGTGATCAGCGTCACCCCACGGCTTACGCCGCGTAAAGTCAGAGGAATATCGCAGTGGGTTGCACCCGCCAGCCCAGCCGTGATGCCGTTGACCAATTCAACCTCAACGCTGCGCTCACGCAGCCACAGCGCCTCTTCGCCACCGCGGCCAAAGATGCACGGGTCGCCGCCCTTGAGCCGCACCACACATTTACCCTGGCGTGCATAACGCAGCATCAGGCGATGGATAAAATCCTGAGGCGTGGAGCGGCAGCCACCACGCTTGCCGACGGTAACCACCCGCGCACCGGCGCAGTGTTCCAGCACTGCCGGGTTGACCAAGTCATCAATCAGCACTACATCCGCCTCATGCAGGGCTCTGACCGCCTTGAGGGTCAGCAACTCCGGATCACCGGGCCCCGCGCCTACCAGCCACACTTTTGCGCTCATGTTGTTACCCTCACACACTGATTGCGATTGGCTGCGGGTTGCTGGCCAAAAGACGTTTGATTTCCGGTACGCAGGAACCGCACTGGGTGCCGCAGCCCAATTGCTGTTTGAGCCCGTCCAGGTCCAGGCCACGGCCAATACCGGCGCACACGGCGTTTTCGCTGACGTTCTTGCAGTTGCACACAATCTTGTTGCTCGTCGTGGCGCCGCCCGGTGGCGCGCTTAACGGCGCCAGCAACCAGCGGCGCAGTTGCTCGTCGGCCCGACCTTCCAGCCATAGGCTTTGCAGCCAGTGGCGGGCGAGGGTTTCGCCGGCCAGGCGCAGGGCGGTGATGCGACCATTCTCGATCTTGACGCGCTTGCCGATTGAACGGCGCGGGTCGTCGTAGGCCATGACCGGGCCGTCATTGAGGCCCAGCAGTTGGTCAATCCGGGTCAACAGCTGCAGGTCGGGCGCCTCGGTATGCGCCGCCCGCACCAGCAACGCGGGGCGTTCACGTCCGGCCAGGCTCAGGCTGACGTAGGTAAATTCCTCACACAAAGGGCGTAGCGCCTCGAAATGCTGCTGCACATCGCCCTCGATCAGCGCAAACAGCTGCCACGGCAGTTGCACGGCCTCCAGACGGACGCCGCTGTGCTTGAGTTCCGGCTGCTTGGACAGCGGGTCGAACGCCGGTTGGGTGAGGACATTGACGCCGCCCTTGAGAAAGCGGTCGCCCCAATGCATCGGCAGGAATGCCTGGCCTGGGCGTACGCTGTCATCGCTGCTGACAGCGACAATCACATTGCCGCGACGGCTTTTCAGGCTGACCAGGTCACCTTCTTTAAAGCGGTGGCGGCGTAGTTCGTCCGGATGCAGGCTCAACAGCGCCTCACTGACATGGCCGAACAACTGCGCGGCCGTGCCGGTACGGCTCATGCCATGCCATTGGTCGCGCAGACGGCCGGTGATAAGGGTCAGGGGGAAGCGTGCGTCACGCTGCTCCTTGGCGGCGCGATAAGGGTCAGTGACAAACCGCGCCCGGCCATTGTCGGTGGGGAATATGCCATCGGTGTACAGGCGCGGCGTTCCGGTCTGCGCACCCGTGGGGAACGGCCATTGCTGTGGGCCGAGTCGGTCGAGCAGGGCATGGCTGATGCCCGACAAATCCAGGTCGCGACCCTGGGTTAGCCCCTTGAATTCATCAAACAACTGCGCCGGCTCTTCAAAGGCGAACAGGCTGGGCAGCCCCGGACGCAGTCGATGTTCCATGCGCTGTGCGAAATCTACAGTTATTGCCCAGTCTGGCCGTGCCTCTCCCGGTGGGCTGATAGCGCGGCGTACGTGGGAAATACGCCGCTCGGAATTGGTCACCGTGCCGTCCTTTTCACCCCAACTGGCGGCGGGCAGCAGCAGGTCGGCATAGGTGGCGGTTTCGGTGGTGCGAAACGCCTCCTGTAACGCCACGAACGGACACGCCGCCAAGGCCGCACGCACCGCATTCTGGTCGGGCAACGATTGGGCGGGGTTAGTGCAAGCGATCCACAAGGCCTTGATCTTGCCGGCCTGCACCTGTTCAAACAGTTCGATGGCGGTAAGCCCGGTGGGCGCGGGCAGTTGATCCACGCCCCAGTAGGCGGCGACTTCGGCGCGGTGTTCAGGGTTGGCCGCGTCGCGGTGGCCCGGTAGCAGATTGGACAGGCTGCCGGTCTCGCGCCCGCCCATGGCATTCGGTTGGCCGGTCAGGGAAAACGGCCCGCACCCCGGTCGGCCAATGGTGCCCGTGGCCAGGTGCAGGTTGATCAATGCGCTGTTTTTGGCGCTGCCGGCGGTGGATTGATTCAGCCCCATGCACCACAGCGACAAAAAGCTACTGGACGTGCCGACCCACTGTGCGCACAAGCGCAACTGTTCGACGCTGATACCGCACAGCTGCGTGACCATCTGCGGCGTGTAGTCATGCACCAGGCGCTTCAATTCGGCCAGGCCATCGGTGTGGGCCTGGATAAACGCGCGGTCGATCCAGTCTTCCCACAGCAGCACATGCAAAATCCCATGGAACAGCGCCACATCCGTCCCCGGCAAGATTGCCAGGTGCAGGTCAGCCAAATCGCAAGTGTCTGTACGCCGAGGATCAATCACCAGCACTTTCATCTGCGGGCGTTGCGCTTTGGCCTGCTCAAGGCGTCGGAACAATACCGGGTGGGCGTAGGCCATGTTGCTGCCGACGATCATCACGCAGTCGCTGTTTTCCAGGTCTTCATAGCTGCACGGTGGCGCATCGGCGCCCAGGCTGCGCTTGTAGCCGACCACCGCCGACGACATGCACAGCCGTGAGTTGCTGTCGATATTGTTGGTGCCCACCACCGCCCGGGCCAGCTTGTTGAAGCTGTAGTAATCCTCGGTCAGCAGTTGCCCCGAGATATAGAACGCCACGCTGTCTGGCCCATGTTCGGCGATGGTATCGGCGAACACATTGGCCGCGTGTTCCAGGGCGGTGTCCCAGTCTGTACGGGTACGTGCCAGGTCTTTGCCCAGGCGCAACTCCGGGTACAGGGCGCGGGCACTCAAGTCGCCGGTCAGGTGCAGGCTCGCGCCTTTGCTGCACAACTTGCCGAAGTTGGCCGGGTGATTGGGGTCGCCTTGCACCCCCAGGATCTGCTTACCGTCGTGCTCGATCAGCACGCCGCAACCCACCCCGCAATAACAGCAGGTGGACGCAGTGGTCTGGCGGTTCATCAACCGGCGTCCCGCAGGGCCAGCATCACCCGGCCGTTTTCCACCCGGGCCTGGTGATGGTGGGCACAGCCGATATCCGGGGCCTGGGCCTCGCCGGACGCCAGGTCGATCTGCCAGTTGTGCAGCGGGCAAGCCACGCGCTTGCCGTAGATCAAACCCTGAGACAGCGGGCCGCCTTTGTGTGGGCAACGGTCGTCGAGGGCGAAGACTTCGTCGTCACTGGTGCGAAAAATCGCGATGTCGCCTTTCGGTCCGCTGATGATGCGCGAGCCCAGGGTGTTGATTTCATCGAGGGCGCAGATATCCAGCCAGTTCATAGCGAGACCTCCAGCTGTTTGACAGAGATAACGTCGAATTCCTTTTTCAGCAGTGGCTGTTCCAGGCGCTCTTTCCACGGATCCTGTTCGAATGACAGCGAGAACTGCAGGCGCTCGTTGAGGGCCTTGCGACGGGCCGGGTCTTCCAATACGGCCTTCTTGATATGCTCCATGCCGACCCGTTGCAGGTAGTGCACGGTGCGCTCCAGGTAGAAAGCTTCCTCGCGATACAGCTGCAGGAACGCGCCGTTGTATTCGCGCACTTCCTCGGCGGTTTTCAGCTTGACGAAGAACTCCGCGACTTCGGTCTTGATCCCGCCGTTGCCGCCGATGTACATCTCCCAGCCCGAGTCGACGCCGATAATTCCCACGTCCTTGATGCCCGCTTCCGAGCAGTTGCGTGGGCAGCCGGAGACCGCCAGCTTGACCTTGTGAGGCGACCACATATTGAACAGGTCATGCTCCAGCTCGATGCCCAGTTGCGTAGAGTTCTGTGTGCCGAAACGGCAGAACTCGCTGCCCACGCAGGTTTTCACCGTGCGGATGGATTTGCCGTAGGCGTGGCCGGACGGCATGTCCAGGTCCTTCCACACCCCCGGCAGATCCTGTTTCTTGATGCCGAGCAAGTCGATACGCTGACCGCCTGTGACCTTGACCATCGGCACGTTGTACTTGTCGGCCACATCGGCGATGCGGCGCAACTCCGAAGGATTGGTCACGCCGCCCCACATCCGTGGGACTACAGAGTAGGTGCCGTCTTTCTGAATATTGGCGTGGGCCCGTTCGTTGATCAGTCGTGATTGCGGGTCGTCCTTGGCCTCGCCCGGCCAGGTTGAAATCAGGTAGTAGTTGAGAGCGGGGCGGCAGGTGGCGCAGCCATTGGAGGTACGCCAGTTCAGGTAGCGCATGGTGCTATCGATAGTCAGCAAGTGCTGCTCGCGGATAGCCTGGCGGATCTGCCCGTGATTAAGGTCGCTGCACCCACAGATGGCCTTTTCGCTTTTGGGTTTGACGTCAGCCGCACCGCCCACGGTGTTGATCAGGATCTGCTCAACCAGTCCGGCACAGGAACCGCAGGAGCTGGCGGCCTTGGTGTGTTTTTTCACCTCGTCGACGCTGAACAGCCCTTGTTCCTGGATCGCCTTGACGATGGTGCCCTTGCACACGCCGTTGCAGCCGCAGACTTCGGCACTGTCGGCCATGCTCATGGCTTTGTCCTGGCCTTGGTGGCCCACATCGCCCAGGGCGTTTTCACCGAACATCAGGTGATCGCGGATCTCGCCAATTGCATGGTTCTCACGGATCTGGCGGAAGTACCAACCCCCATCCGCGGTATCGCCGTACAGGCAGGCACCGACCAGGATGTCGTCCTTGATTACCAGCTTCTTGTATACGCCGCCGATCGGGTCGGACAAGGTGATGGTTTCGGTGCCTTCACCGCCCATGAAGTCGCCAGCAGAAAAGAGATCAATGCCGGTCACTTTCAGCTTGGTCGAGGTCACCGAGCCTTTGTAAGTGGCAAAGCCCAGTTGGGTCAAGTGGTTGGCACAGACCTTGGCCTGTTCGAACAGCGGTGCCACCAGGCCATAGGCAATCCCGCGATGGCTGGCGCATTCGCCGATCGCATAGATGCGCGGGTCGTAGGTTTGCATCGTGTCATTGACCAGGATCCCACGGTTGCAGGGGATGCCAGACTTTTCCGCCAGTTCGGTATTGGGGCGGATACCGGCGGCCATCACCACCAGGTCGGCCGGGATGATGTCGCCATTCTTGAACTGCACCGATCCGACGCGGCCGTTGCCGGCATCGTGCAGGGCCTGGGTCTGTTCGCACAGGCGAAACACCAGGCCACGGCTTTCCAGTTCGGTTTGCAGCAATTGGCCGCTGGTTTTGTCCAGTTGCCGCTCCAGCAGCCATTCGCCGATATGCACCACCGTGACGTGCATGCCGCGCAGCATCAGGCCATTGGCCGCTTCCAGGCCAAGCAGGCCGCCGCCGATCACCACCGCGTGCGTGTGGGTCTTGGCGGTGTCGATCATCGCCTGGGTGTCGGCAATGTCGCGGTAGCCAATCACGCCCTGCAAGGTGTTGCCCGGGATCGGCAGGATGAAGGGTGTGGAACCGGTGGCGATCAGCAGGCGGTCGTACTCGGCCTCGGTGCCGTCTTCGGCGATGACTTTGCGTTTGACCCGATCGATCTGCACCACCTTGCGGTTGAGCAGCAACTTGACGTGGTTATCCAGGTACCAGTCCAGGTCGTTGAGCACGATCTCTTCGAAGGTTTGCTCGCCGGCCAGTACCGGCGACAGCAGGATGCGGTTGTAGTTGGTGTGGGGCTCGGCGCCGAACACGGTGATGTCGTACAGCTCGCTGTTCAGCTTGAGCAATTCTTCAAGGGTACGAACCCCGGCCATGCCGTTGCCGATCATCACCAGTTTGAGTTTTTTCATGTCGTTCTCCGCAATGGCTCGACAAATCGTGCGCAAACAAAAAAGGCGTCCCCGCTAGTCAGCTAGCGAGGACGCCTTTGTCCTGGTCCCGTTCTCTCGGGAAGCTCGACCCTTCGACGTTGAAGGGATGGCTGTATGTGAGTTGTTGAAAGAGCTAATGCAGCAGGTGTGCCAAGTTCCATACCCCCAGTTTTATTGGGTTTTTTAGAGAGAGCGGGCGGATTTTGCCCGTTAGTGGTGCAGCAGCCAGTACAGCAGCACCAGATTGATCAGCAGCGAAGCCATCGCCAGGGTTTGCCAGACCTTCAGCGGTTCTCGCTCCAGCAAAGGTCGCGGCCGCACGCTCAGCTCGCGGCGGTCGGCTTGTTCCAGTACCAATAGCCATTCTTCAGCCGTTTCATAGCGTTGCGCGGGCAGGGCGGCTACGGCGCGCTCAAGGCTGTGAGGTAGCCAATCTGGCAGGTCAGGGCGATAGCGGCTGGCGCTGACGGGCTGGTTAAAACGCGGGCGTTGGAAGGCTTCGATTTCGCCATAGGGATAATGCCCGGTCAGCAGGTAATACAAGGTTACACCGACGCTATACAAATCCTGTTGCGCTGTAGGCCGCTCGCCACCGAAAGCTTCGGGCGCGATAAAACTCGGGGTGCCGGGCAGCAGGTGGGCGCGGTCCTCAGAGAGGCCGGGGCAGTAGGCCAGGCCGAAGTCCAGTACACGCAGTTCGCCATCCTCCCCGAGCAGCAGGTTTTGTGGCTTGATGTCGCGGTGCAGGATTTGCCGGCGATGCAGCAGGCCCACTGCCCGCAGCAAACGCTCGGCGATGGTCTGCCATTGCGCCAGTGGCAGCGGGCCTTGTTGTTGGAACAGTTGGGCCAGGGTTTGCCCTGGGTATTCGCGCATCACGTAGTACAAATGCTGACGGCCACTGGCGGCATGCACTTCAGGAAAGGCCCGGCCGGCGACCCGGCGCAGGAACCATTCCTCCGACAACAGGGCTTGGGCTGCGTCGGTGTCGTCGTCATGACGCAGGGGCAAGGTCTTGAGCAGCCATGGCTGGCGCTGGTCGTCGCGGACCCGATACAGCAATGACTGCCGACTTTGCGCCAGCACGCTTTCCACCTGCCAGCCTTCAAAAGTTTGCCCGGCTTTCAGGGGGGGCGGCAGTGGCCATTGTTGCAACTGCACCAGAGCGTCGCCGAGGGTGGCGGCGCCGAGTTGGTCGATGCGCACGAGCAAGGCGCTGGCATTATCTTGGCTGCCCGCCAAGTGTGCTGCGTTGACCAGAGTATGGACGGCCAGGTCGAGGTCGCTTTGCTCACGCAGGATTGCAGCGATGCTGTGATCGCCCAGCGTGGCCCACACTCCGTCGCTGAGCAGCAGGAAGCACTCGCCTTCGCGCAGTTCGCCGTCGAGGAAATCCAGCACCAGATGTTGATCCAGGCCAAGGGCGCGCTTGAGCACATGCTGCATGCCCGGCTGTTCCCACACATGGTCTTCACTGATGCGTTGCAACTCGCCGGCGAGCCAGCGATACACCCGGCAATCCCCGACATGGGCGAGGGTGAAACGCCGGCCGCGAAACACCAGGGCGCTGAGCGTGGTCAACAACGGTTGCCCGCCGCCATTGGCCTGCAACCAGCGGTTCTGCGCCAGCAACAGGCGCTCCAGCGCCTGGGCTACGCCCCAGGTCTGCGGCGTGGCGTAGTAGTCCAGGGCCAGGGCCTGCAAGGTCGAGCGTGCGGCCAGGCCACCGTCGGCGCATTGGCTGACACCATCGGCCAGCGCACACAGGTAGCCTTTGCTCGTCGCCAGTTCTGCCAGGGGCGTGACCACCCGCAGCGCATCCTGGTTTTCGTTGCGTGGGCCGACGGCACTGGCCTGGGCGACGCTCAATTGCAGGCTCATCAGACGCGTGCGGCGGTCACGGCGGCCGACCCCCAGGTGGTTCTCCAGCGCCGCTTCACCCCATACAGGCCGAACCAGGCCAGCACACCGAGGCTGGCGAACAACCACAGGGCCAGTTGATAACTGCCGGTACTCTGTTTGATCGCGCCCATGCCCGCCGCGAGGGCGAAGCCGCCGATGCCACCGGCCATGCCGATCAAGCCGGTCATGACGCCGATCTCACTGCGAAAACGTTGCGGCACCAATTGAAATACCGCGCCATTACCGGCACCAAGCCCGAGCATGGTGCAGACGAAAAGCGCCAGCGCCGCGTAGGAACTGGGCAGGTTGAAACCCACAGCCGCGATGCAGATCACGGCCACGCTGTACATGCCGAGCAGGGTCTTGATCCCGCCGAAACGGTCCGCCAGGGCGCCGCCCAATGGCCGCATCAGGCTGCCACCGAACACGCAGGCGGCAGTGTAGTAACCGGCAGTCACCGGGCTCAGGCCGTACTGGTCGTTGAAGTAGCCGGGCAGGGCGCTGGCCAGGCCGATAAACCCGCCGAAGGTCACGCTGTAGAAGAACATGAACCACCAACTGTCGCGGTCGCCCAGGGCCTTGAAGTAGTCGGCCATGGATTTGGCTCTAGGTCGTTCAGGGGCATTGCGTGCCAGCCAGGCGAACACGATCAGCGTCAGCACCAGCGGAATCAGCGCAAAGCCGAACACATTGCTCCAACCGAACGCGGCCGCCAGCACCGGGGCCAGCAAGGCGGCGAATACGGTGCCGGAATTACCGGCACCGGCGATGCCCATGGCTTTGCCCTGGTGCTCCGCCGGGTACCACTGGGACGCCAAGGGCAGGGCGACCGCAAAGGACGCGCCGGCCATGCCCAGGAACACGCCCAGCAGCAAGGCTTGCTCGTAACTGTGGATCCCCAGTTTCCATGCGCAGAACAGCGCCACGATCACAATCACCTGGCCAATCAGCCCGGCGGTCTTGGGTGAAAGCTTGTCGGCCAGCATGCCCATCAGAAAGCGCAGCAGCGCGCCCGCCAGGATTGGCGTGGCCACCACCAGGCCACGCTGTTGGGTGGTCAGTTGCAAGTCCGCGGCAATCTGTACAGCCAATGGGCCCAACAGGTACCAGACCATGAAGCTCAGGTCGAAATACAGGAACGCGGCAAACAGGGTCGGGGTGTGCCCGGATTTCCAGAAGCTTGATTTCATCACGCACCTCAACGGTTCTAGGGGGCCAAAACAAAAAAACGCCGCCACCGGGTTCGCGATGGGCAAACCGGGTGGGCGACGTCTTTGTCGGGGAGGGGCAACCGCCGTTGGCTACCTGTGAGGATTGCTTAGCAAGAGCTGAGCCAGATCAGCCGAGCAACTCGCTCATGGCAATAATCTGCTCGGCGACCTGGATCAGTTTCTGCTGGCGACTCATGGCTTGGCGGCGCATCAGGGTGTAGGCCTCCTCTTCATTACAACGCTTCATTTTCATCAACAGGCCCTTGGCCAATTCGATGCGTTTGCGTTCGGCCAGTTGCTGGTCGCGGGCCTGCAATTGGGCGCGCAGCGCCTGGTCGCTCTCGAAGCGCGCCATAGCTACCTCGAGGATCGGTTGCAGGCGTTGGGCCTGGATGCCTTCGACGATATAGGCACTGACCCCGGACTTGATCGCCTGGCGCATCACGGTCGGGTCGTGTTCATCGGTAAACATCACGATGGGCCGGGGCTGGTCGCGGCTGACCAACACCACTTGCTCCATCACATCACGGCCGGGTGACTCGGTATCGATCAGGATCACGTCCGGGCGCACCGTTTCGACGCGTGCAGGCAGGTCGATGGTCAAGCCAGACTCATCGATCACCTCGAAGCCGGCCTCGGTCAGTGCGGCCTTGAGGCGCCCGACCTTGCGCGGGGTGTCGTTGATCAACAGGATTCGCAGCATCATCGTGCTCCTGTCAGCGCAGCGCTTGGCGGCTGGCGTCATCGGCCAGGGCATGCAGGCGAAAGCTGCGGGCGTAGCCGGCTGGGTCGGAACCGTCCCAGGTTTTGCCGTCGATCAGTTGGCTGCTGCGCATGTCCGAGTCGGCGGCACAGATGCCCAGCGCATCAGCCGCCTGGCGATACAGCGCCAGTTGCTGCACTTGTCGGGCGACGCGCAGGTAGTCAGGGTCTTCACGCAACAAGCCCCAGCGCCGGAACTGGGTCATGAACCACATGCCGTCGCTGAGGTAGGGCAGGTTCACCTCGCCATTGGCGAAAAAGCGCAGTGCGTGAGGATCCTGCCACTGGTTGCCCAGGCCATCGTCATAGTTGCCCAGCAGGCGTGGTTCGATGCAGTCCACTGGGGCGTCGAGGTATTCACGGGCACTGAGCAGTTGCGCGGTGGAGCGGCGGTTTTCACGGCCTTGCTCGATAAACCGGCTGGCCTCGAGGATCGCCATCACCAGCGCGCGGGCCGTGTTGGGGTACGCGTCGACGAAGGCTTGGGTGCAGCCCAGGACTTTTTCCGGATGATCCGGCCAGATCGCCTGGGTGGTCGCCAACGTGAACCCCTGGTTTTGCTTTACTGCGCTGGCACACCAGGGTTCGCCGGCACAAAACCCGTCGATGCGCCCGGCTTGCAGGTGCGCAACCATCTGCGGTGGCGGCACGACCACGCTGTTTACATCCAGCAACGGATGGATGCCTTGACTCGCCAGCCAGTAGTACAACCACATGGCATGGGTGCCGGTGGGAAACGTCTGGGCGAAGGTCAGTTTTGTCCGGCTTTGGTGCACGTGGCGTTCCAATGCTTCAGGAGAGACCATCCCTTGCTCTTGCAGGCCGTGGGACAGGTTGATGCTCTGGCCATTCTGGTTCAGCCCCATCAGCACCGCCATGGGGCAGGGCGCGATGCCGCCGATGCCCAGGTGCACGGCATAGATCAGCCCGTAGAGACTGTGTGCGGCGTCCAGTTCACCGCTGACCAGCTTGTCGCGCAGGTTGGCCCAGGACGATTGGCGCTTGAGGTGCAGCGTGAGGCCGTAGGGTTGAGCGAAGCCCTGGGTAGCGGCGACCACCAGCGACGCGCAATCGGTCAGGGCCATGAATCCCAGGTCGAGGCTGCTCTTTTCCGGGGCATCGCTGCCGTTTACCCAAGCCAGCGGATCGTTCATCAATACCTGCCTTTTCTGAAAAAAAAAGCGCCGTTCCCCGGGCTGGCGTTACAGGCCATTGCAGGGGACGACGCCGATGTCCGTAGGCTTGCGCCGCCGTTGGTGCGAGCCTGATACAGAGTGCATAGCAAGGCACATGCCATGGGCGGGGCGGTACAGTTCGCCGTCAACTTTTCATCATGATTGAACCTCGTGCGCCTCGCAGTATGGCCGCTTCTTCAGGCCAGACCGCCAGGAATACCCACGGTGCATGCTGAACCCCTCGCAACCAAGAACTGCCGCTGGCTGTGCAGCAGGCTGCTATGTGCCGTGCTGTCGAACGGACCTTGAGTTCCCTCCCTGAAAAAGGCGTTTGTCCATGCACCTGGAAATACTGCTGCAGGAGCAATTGATCAGTCGCAAGCGTTTGGCCGCGTTCGCACCGGGGAAGGTGCTGCCCTTGGATCCAGGAGTCACCCAATGTGTGGAGGTGCGGGTCAATGGGCAACTGATGGCGTTAGGTGAGCTGGTGCAGTTGGAAGACCGGCTCGGGGTTGAATTGCAGGAGATTTATCAGGAATGGCTGCCTCGATAAGGGTAGCCAGCGAATTGTCTGACCGGCAGTTGCCAAAAAAGGGCGCTTGAATGGGCTTTATCCTAACGCGAGTCATCGGGCGGTTTTTTATAGTCGTGCCATTGGCAGGTGAGCCGGTTCGGAAAGTAAGGATGTGAATGTTAGTAGTCGAATGCAGAGGTGCGTATGGCCGTCGTGACTGATGAATCGACGACGGCCCTGGTCTTCGCTCGCTGGACCCTGCATGGTGATGGCCGGTTGACGGGCGCAGATTCGGATATCCAGTTGCCACCCAAGGAAGGGCATGTGCTGCGATTGCTGCTGGCCTCCGGTGGCACACTGATGACCAAGGACCGTTTGCTGGAGCTGGCCTGGTCCCGGGGCGAGGTGGCCGATGAGTCACTGACGCGTTGTATTTATTCCCTGCGCAAGCACTTGAGGGCCGACAAAGGGTTTATCAAGACGATTTATGGCAAGGGCTATCGCTTTACATGCCCGGTACGGGCGGGTAATCAACCAAGGGCAGTCGTTCACGTGTGCCCCCGCTGTGGTCAGGCCAGCAATGTGTAAGCTATGGCGCAAAGGCCTGTTGCTCATGCTACTGATGGGCAGCAACCGGGCGTTGGCCTACTGCTGGGAAGAGGTGGCCACTCGTTACGACCTCGAACCGGAGTTGCTGCAGGCCATTGCCGCAGTCGAGTCGGGGTACCGTGCGCAGGCGATGAACCACACCAACCGAAATGGCACGCGTGACATCGGCCTGATGCAGATCAACAGCATCCACCTGCCCCGTTTGCTCAAGCAGGGCATTACCGAAGAGCGGCTGTTGAACGAGCCTTGCTTGTCGGTGGAGGTAGGCGCCTCGATTCTTGCCGAGTTTATCCAGCGTTTTGGCTACAACTGGACGGCAGTGGGTTCCTACAATGTCGGGCCGGGGGCCGGGCCTCAGCGTGAGGCGTTGCGCCTGCGGTACGCCGAAAAGATCTGGGTGCGTTACGAAGCGTTGGTTTCGCAGCGTCAATGAGATCGGGTAGCACGCCTCGCGTGCAGGCCGCCACCCCGGCTATAATCACCGCCACCTTTCGCCGCCATCCGAGTCTAGCCCGCCCATGTATACCCTGGCCCGCCAGCTGTTGTTCAAACTCTCCCCGGAAACCTCCCACGATCTGTCCCTGGACCTGATCGGTGCCGGTGGCCGCCTGGGGCTCAATGGCCTGGTATGCAAGGCACCGGCGAAGATGCCGGTGTCGGTGATGGGGCTGGACTTCCCCAACCCGGTCGGGCTGGCAGCTGGCCTGGACAAGAACGGCGCGGCCATCGATGGGTTTGCACAGCTGGGTTTCGGCTTTGTCGAAATCGGCACCGTGACCCCACGGCCGCAGCCGGGCAACCCAAAGCCACGCATTTTCCGCCTGCCAGAAGCGGAGGCGATCATCAATCGCATGGGCTTCAACAACCTCGGTGTTGATCATCTGCTGTCGCGGGTTCAAGCGGCCAAATACACGGGCATCCTCGGTATCAACATCGGCAAGAACTTCGACACCCCAGTGGAGCGTGCGGTGGATGATTACCTGATCTGCCTGGACAGGGTCTACGCGCACGCCAGCTACGTTACCGTCAACGTCAGTTCGCCCAACACCCCGGGCCTGCGCAGCCTGCAATTTGGTGACTCCCTCAAGCAACTGCTCGAAGCCTTGCGTCAGCGCCAGGAAGACCTGGCGGTGCGTCACGGCAAGCGTGTGCCCCTGGCCATCAAGATTGCCCCGGATATGAGTGATGAAGAAACCGTGCTGGTGGCCCAGGCCCTGGTGGATTCGGGAATGGACGCGGTGATTGCGACCAACACCACCCTCAGCCGCGTGGGCGTCGAAGGCCTGGCCCATGGTGACGAGGCGGGCGGCCTGTCGGGCGCGCCGGTACGGGACAAGAGCACCCATATCGTCAAGGTGCTGGCGGCCGAGTTGGCCGGGCGTTTGCCGA
Organism: Pseudomonas sp. MF6755; assembly: GCF_016405635.1. Classification (NCBI taxonomy): domain Bacteria; kingdom Pseudomonadati; phylum Pseudomonadota; class Gammaproteobacteria; order Pseudomonadales; family Pseudomonadaceae; genus Pseudomonas; species Pseudomonas sp. MF6755. The sequence continues at coordinate 198,345 of NZ_JAEKDA010000002.1, read as the reverse complement.
TCATCGCGGTGGGCGGTATTACCGAAGGCAAGCACGCAGCCGAGAAAATCGCGGCTGGCGCCAGCCTGGTGCAGTTGTACTCCGGCTTTATCTATAAAGGGCCGGCGTTGATTCGCCAGTCGGTGGATGCCATCGCTGCCCTGCGCTGAAAATCTGCGCAATAAAAAGGGCTCCATAAAGGAGCCCCTGGGCCGAAGCCCGCCGCCCGGATGGGGCGCGCGTGGTTAAGTCGTTACAATTTCAAAGGTGTGTGTCGGAATTAAATGCCCTGATTAGCCGACGGCGTGAAGTTCGTTGAGTCTGTGGATACCCGCAGTGCCAGTCATACCGTCCCAGTTGTCGCCGCGTCCTTCTCGCCAGCCGTTGATCCAGGCTTGGCGTACCGACGGTAGAGTAAATGGGCAAAGCTCACGGGATTTTCCATGAACGCCATATTGATATCCGCGTAAAAATGCTCTTTCCAACGGATCACGCTTAAGTCTTCTCATAGGGTGTTTCCCTCACTTGTTGACTGTCTAGATATCCTTCGGCCTTGTCCAAGGCCGGGCAGAGTTTTTCTGCCGTTGGTGGGCTCGCTGCCGGCGTGGCGAGCCGATGTGTCGGCGTCGTTACGGCGCCAACCTGTGTTGAGTTCTAACCAATAGGTCACATGTATTCAATGATCGTTTTGTCATAAGCACGTAACGATAACGATGCTATAGCCATAAGCTGGGATGGCTTTTCGCCCCTTTTATTGGGCAAAGCCCGCTATGATGTGCCCTGCAAAGAGGAAGGGTTTAATCCTTTCGTGAGAATACCCGCTTGTTGCAGTCGGTTATTATTCGACGAAGGGTCTGAATATTTCCTTTTGTTGCACAAAATTATTTATCTGCCCCGTCAATCAAGGCTCAACGGCCCGGAACGCGGGGTGGGACGGCACATTCGTGCCACGCGAGCACTCTTCAAGAAAAGTGCTTGATTAAAAACCGAGCCGGCGATGCGTCGCCCGTTCATTTATTGCTGAAAAGCCTGGAATGCCCCATGTCGGACCGTTTTGAACTCTTCCTCACCTGCCCCAAGGGTCTCGAAGGCCTGCTGATCGAGGAAGCCGTCGGGCTTGGCCTTGAAGAAGCCCGCGAGCACACCTCGGCCGTACGCGGCATGGCCGACATGGAGACCGCCTACCGCCTGTGCCTCTGGTCACGCTTGGCCAACCGCGTGCTGCTGGTACTCAAGCGCTTCCCGATGAAGGACGCCGAAGACCTCTACCACGGTGTGCTGGATATCGAGTGGGCCGATCACATGGTCCCCGACGGTACGCTGGCGGTGGAGTTCAGCGGTCACGGCTCGGGCATCGACAACACCCACTTCGGCGCGCTGAAGGTCAAGGATGCGATCGTCGACAAGCTGCGCACCCCGACTGGCGAACGTCCGTCCATCGACAAGATCAACCCGGACCTGCGCATTCACCTGCGCCTGGACCGTGGCGAAGCGATCCTGTCCCTGGACCTTTCCGGCCACAGCCTGCACCAGCGCGGCTACCGCCTGCAGCAGGGCGCGGCGCCATTGAAAGAAAACCTGGCGGCGGCAATCTTGATCCGTGCCGGCTGGCCACGCATTGCGGCCGAAGGCGGCGCGCTGACGGACCCGATGTGCGGCGTCGGCACCTTCCTGGTCGAAGGCGCAATGATCGCCGCCGACATGGCCCCCAACCTCAACCGTGAATTGTGGGGTTTCACCACCTGGCTGGGTCACGTCCCGGCGCTGTGGAAGAAGCTGCACAGCGAGGCAACCGAGCGCGCGGCCATCGGCATGAACAAGCCACCGTTGTGGGTGCGTGGCTACGAAGCTGACCCACGGCTGATCCAACCGGCGCGCAATAACATCGAGCGCGCCGGCCTGAGCCATTGGATCAAGGTGTACCAAGGCGAAGTCGGCACATTCGAGCCGCGCCCGGACCAGAACCAGAAAGGCCTGGTGATCTGCAACCCGCCCTATGGCGAGCGCCTGGGTGACGAAGCCAGTCTGTTGTACCTCTACCAGAACCTCGGCGAGCGCCTGCGCCAAGCCTGCATGGGCTGGGAAGCCGCAGTGTTCACCGGCGCGCCGGACCTGGGCAAGCGCATGGGTATTCGCAGCCACAAACAGTATTCGTTCTGGAACGGCGCGTTGCCGTGCAAATTGCTGTTGATCAAGGTCAACCCGGATCAGTTCGTCACGGGCGAGCGCCGCACCCCGGAACAGCGCCAGGCCGAACGTGAGCAAGCCGCTTACGATCAGGCGCCGACCGAGCCGGTAGAGCGTCAGTACAACAAGAACGGCAACCCGATCAAGCCAGCCCCGGCGCCGGTAGTCGAGCAGGCGCGCTTGAGCGAAGGCGGGCAGATGTTTGCCAACCGCCTGCAAAAGAACCTCAAGCTGCTGGGCAAATGGGCCAAGCGTGAAGGTGTGGATTGCTACCGTGTGTATGACGCCGACATGCCTGAGTACTCCATGGCCATCGACCTGTACCACGATTGGGTTCACGTACAGGAATACGTCGCGCCAAAATCCATCGACCCGGAAAAAGCCTCGGCCCGTATGTTCGATGCCCTGGCAGCGATTCCCCAGGCACTGAACGTCGACAAGAGCCGCGTGGTGGTCAAGCGTCGTGAGCGTCAGAGCGGCACCAAGCAATACGAGCGCCAGAGCGCCCAGGGCAAATTCACCGAGGTCAGCGAAGGCGGCGTGAAGCTGCTGGTCAACCTCACCGACTACCTGGACACCGGCCTGTTCCTCGACCACCGGCCGATGCGCATGCGTATCCAGAAGGAAGCGGCGGGCAAGCGCTTCCTCAACTTGTATTGCTACACCGCCACCGCCAGTGTGCACGCTGCCAAGGGCGGTGCACGCAGTACTACCAGCGTCGACCTGTCCAAGACCTACCTGGATTGGGCGCGTCGCAATTTCTCCCTCAACGGGTTCTCTGACAAGAACCGCCTGGAGCAGGGTGACGTGATGGCGTGGTTGGAAGCGAGCCGCGATGAGTTCGATATGATTTTCATCGACCCACCGACCTTCTCCAACTCCAAGCGCATGGAAGGTATCTTCGACGTGCAGCGCGACCACGTGCAGTTGCTCGACCTGGCCATGGCCCGCCTGGCGCCGGGTGGGGTGTTGTACTTCTCGAACAACTTCCGCAAGTTCCAGCTGGAAGACAACCTCAGCGAACGTTATGCGGTCGAGGAAATCAGCGACAAGACCATCGACCCGGATTTTGCGCGCAATGCGAAGATCCATCGGGCCTGGAAAATCACTGCGCGCTGATTGCCCGCGAGTGTCCAATGTGGGAGGGGGCAACCTCTCCCACAATAAGCCCCCACAGTTTTTAGGCTGGTCAAACACCCGGCCAATGGCTATAACTTAAGCCCTAGCCAAAGTGACACCCCCCGCACGCTGGCGTTGTGAGTGTTGCCTATGCCGATGCAAGCTGTTCGCCCGAAAATCCTTGGTTTTATCAGTGAGCAGGCATCGGCTTGGCTGGTGGCATTGGTGGTGTTATTGACGGGTAGCGCGTTGACGGTGATTGTCGCGTGGACGGCTGCCGACCTGTATCAGCAGCAGGTGCGCCAGCGATTCCAGTTGCTGGTCAACGAACGCTACACCCGCATTCAGGAACGCTTTGAAGACCAGGAGCAACGCCTGGGTAGCTTGCAGCGTTTCTTCGTCAATTCCGGCGATGTTTCCCGTGCCGAGTTCGACGGTTTCGCCCAACCCTTGTTGTTGCATGCGCGTGCCTATGCCTGGGCGCCGCGGATTTTCCGCGAGCAGCGCAGCCTGTTTGAGCAGGAAATATCCCGCCAGCGTGGCGTCCCTTTCAACATTCGTGAACTGAATGCGGCAGGTGTGTTGGCGTCGGCCTCCGAGCGCGATGAATATGTACCGGTGCTCTACAGCCAGACGCAAAGCTTGCTGGGCTCGCCCTTGGGCTTTGATCTGCTGGCTCAGCCCCTGCGCCGCTCGGCCCTGGAACGTGCACAACAAAGCGGTAAGCTGGCGGTTTCACAACCCATGCAACTGGTGGGTGTGGAGCCTGCCTATGCGGCGGGCGTGCTGCTGGTGGCGCCTGTGAGCAAAGTCGCCGGTACCAAGCCCTACGGTTTTGTCATGGCCGTGATCAGCATGCGCCAGTTGGTGGCCGATGGCTTGCCCCGGCCGAACCGGGACAACCTGGTGATGCAGATCGTCGACACCTCTGACACCCGGCAACGGGTGTTGTATGCGTCCAGTAACGCCGTGGGCAACAGCGATTTGACCGCTGCGCGCCGCCTCACCCTGGGTGATCATGTCTATGCCCTGAGCCTGCGTGCGAGCGAGGTGTTCGACAAGGCCAACCATTCCTCGATGCACACCATCCTGGCCATGGGCGTGCTGTTCAGTGTCTTGCTCAGTGCGCTGCTCTACGTGTTGGTCAGCCAGCGCCAGCGCGCCCTGAAACTGGTGGAGCAGCGCACCGTGCAGTTGCGCTCGCGTGAGCAGGAGTTGCGTGGGGCCCATGGGCAATTGCGCAGTGTGTTGAATGCGGCAACTCAAGTGGCGATCATCGCCACGGATTTGCGCGGTGTGGTCAATACCTTCAATGCCGGCGCCGAACAGATGCTGGGGTTCAAGGCCGAAGAGGTGCTGGGCCACCTGACCCTGGAAAGCCTGCACATGGCCGCGGAGCTCGAAGCGCGGGCGGTGACTTTAAGTCTGGCGTTAGGCAAGCGCATCCCGCCGAGCCAGGCGATGCTGGTGGAAAGCCCTGATAGCCAACATGAAGCCCGTGAGTGGACGCTGGTGCGCGAGGACGGCAGCCAGTTGACGGTCAACATGCTGGCGACCGTGCTGTTGGATGACTATGGCCTGTGGGTCGGGCACTTGGCGATTTACCTGGATGTCACTCAGCAAAAGCGCGCCTATGAGGCTCTGGCCGCACGGGACCGGCTGTTGAAGAAACTCAGTATTCATGTGCCTGGCGGGATCTTCCAGTTCACCCTCGAGCCGCCGGACAATTGGCGTTTCATCTACGCCAGCGAAGGTATGCGCGATATCTATGAAATTGAGCTTGGCGTGTTGCAGCAGGATGCGGGCAAGGTGTTGGAGCGCATTCACCCCTTGGACGTCGAACGCGTGCGTGCTTCGATTCGTTTATCGGCGCTGCAATTGAGCCATTGGCGCGAAGAGTACCGCGTGCAGTTGCCTCAGCGAGGACTGCGCTGGATTCGCGGCGAAGCTACGCCGGAGGAGTTACCGGGAGGCGGTACGCTTTGGCACGGTTATGTATCGGATATCTCCGATCTCAAGCGGGTCGAGGAGGAGCTGCGGGCGCTGTCGATCACCGACTCCCTGACGGGTATCTACAACCGGCGTTATTTCCAGGATCGTCTCAAGGGCGAGATGCTCCGGCTTAACCGTATCTCTGGGGCGCTGTCGCTGATCATGCTCGATGTAGACCACTTCAAGCGCATTAACGACCAGCACGGCCACGCTGTGGGCGATGCTGTGTTGCAGGAATTGTGCAGGCGTATAGGCCAGCGCCTACGCCGCACCGATGTGTTTTGCCGGCTGGGTGGGGAAGAGTTCGCGGTGCTGTGCCCCAACACCGATGGCACCCAGGCATACAGCTTGGCGACGCAGTTATGGCAGTCGCTGCGCGATACGTCGATGGAGCCGGTCGGTATCGTCACCGCCAGTTTTGGCGTGGCCAGTTGGCGGATCGATGAAGGCAGCGATGGGTTGCTGCTGCGCGCCGATTCGGCGGTGTATGTGGCCAAGCAGGCGGGCAGGGACCGGGTGGAGGCCTGTGGGAGCGGGCTTGCTCGCGAAGGCGTCGGCCCAGCAAACATTGAGGTTGACTGACCCACCGCTTTCGCGAGCAAGCCCGCTCCCACAGGGTATTGCGGTGCTCAAATGTGCTAGAGGACCGGCGCGGCTGCCACCGTCTTCGGCTGGCGATACAGGTCCAGCAGCACCTGGTCCAACACCGACGAAGCTCCCCAGGGTTTCGAGTCGTTGAGAATCGCCACCACGGCCCAAGTATTGCCATTGTTGTCGCGGCTGTACCCGGCGATGGCACGCACGGTGTTCAAGGTGCCAGTCTTCACATGGGCTTCGCCGCGCATGGCGGTGGTTTTCAGGCGTTTACGCATGGTGCCGTCGGTGCCGGCGATCGGCATAGAGCTGATGTACTCCGCCGCATAGGGGCTTCTCCAGGCTGCTTGCAGCATGGCCGCCATCTCGCGAGCGCTGACGCGTTCGGCGCGGGACAGGCCGGAGCCGTTCTCCATCACCAGGTGCGGCGCGGTGATGCCTTTCTTGGCCAGCCACTGGCGCACCACGCGTTGCGCGGCCTTGGCATCGTCGCCATCGGCGTCGTTGCGAAACTGTGCACCCAGGCTCAGGAACAGCTGCTGGGCCATGGTGTTGTTACTGTACTTGTTGATGTCGCGGATGATTTCCGCCAGGTCCGGCGAGAAGGCACGGGCCAGTACTTTGGCATCCTTGGGCACTGGCGCCTGGATATCACGGCCCTGGATCGTGCCGCCCAGTTCCTTCCAGATTGCACGCACGGCACCAGCGGTGTAGGTGGCGTGGTCGAGCAGCGACAGGTAAGTCTGCGAGCTGCAGCCATCCGCCAGTTGGCCGCTGACGGTTACGGTCACACTGCCATCGGCGGCGGTCACCGGGCTGTAGCGCACATCGCCGGTGCATTGCTTGGCGTTGCTGACTTTCACTTGGTTGTCGATGCGAATGCTGGCAATCGGCGGTTCGACCGACACGATCACTCGCCCCGAATCATTGCGGGTCACGAAGCGCAGGGCCTTGAGGTTGACCAGCAAGGCGTCGGGCTTGACCAGGAACGGCTTGTTCTCGTCGTTGCCGTCGTCATTGAACTCGGGCAATTGCGGCGGGTTGAAGAAGTTGCGGTCCAGCACCAGGTCGCCGGTGACTTGCTGCACGCCATTGGCGCGCAGGTCACGCATCAGCAGCCAGAGTTTTTCCATGTTCAGCTTGGGATCGCCGCCGCCCTTGAGGTACAGGTTGCCGCGCAATACGCCGCCGCTGAGGGTACCGTCGGTGTAGAACTCGGTCTTCCACTGATGGTTGGGGCCGAGCATTTCCAGGGCCGCGTAGGTGGTCACCAGCTTCATGGTGGACGCCGGGTTCACTGAGACGTCGGCGTTGAACACGGTGGGGGTGCCGGGGCCGTTGAGCGGCAGCATGACCAAAGACAGCGCGGTGTTTTGCAGCTTGGCTTTTTGCAGGGCCTGAGCAACGCTGGGTGGCAGGGTGGTGTTGATGGGGGCGGCAGTGGCGCAGAAGGCCAGTGGCAACAGGAAACCGGCGAATAACACTGAACGTAAAGATTTGATCATAAGAAGTAAAACCCTACTGCTGAGGAGGGTGAAAAAGACGAGGGGTATGGAAGAAAATCCCTCATTGGTCACGAAAGTGTCGGCATTATGCCCCAAGCTGGAACCACTTGTAGCTGAACGATAGCTGCTAATCGCGGTTTTTTTGCCCGGCATTTGCCCGCTGGTCCCAGAGAGTCGGGCAATCGCTGCCTTAAACTGCTAAAGTGCCGCCCGTTATTACTTATGAGGATTGTTCCAATGGCGACTAACCGTTCCCAGCGTCTGCGCAAAAAACTGTGCGTTGATGAATTTCAAGAGCTGGGTTTCGAACTGAACCTGGACTTCAACGAAGGCCTGAGTGAAGAAGCTATCGACGCTTTCCTCGAAGCATTCATCAAAGAAGCCATGGAAGCCAATGGTCTGGGCTATGTCGGCGGCGATGACTACGGTCTGGTTTGCCTGCAGAAGCGTGGCTCGGTTTCCGAAGAGCAGCGCGCTGCTGTTGAAGCCTGGCTGAAAACCCGTTCCGAGCTGACCAAGGCTGAAGTCAGCCCGCTGCTGGACGTGTGGTATCCGGAAAAGCCGATCAACGCGGCTAAGTGATACTAAAAAAAACGGCGACCTGAGGTCGCCGTTTTTTTATGCCTTGCGCCAATTCAGAATCAGCAGCGTCAACACCCCCGCGACAATCCCCCAGAACGCCGAGCCGATGGAAAACAACGTCAAGCCTGACGCGGTGACCATAAAGGTAATCAGCGCCGCTTCCCGTTCCTTCGGCTCATTCATGGCGATACTCAGGCCATTGATGATCGAGCCAAACAGCGCCAACGCTGCAATCGACAGCACCAACTCCTTGGGCAGGGCTGCGAACAACGCCGCCAAGGTTGCGCCGAATACCCCGGCAATCCCGTAGAACACCCCGCACCACACCGCAGCGGTGTAGCGCTTGTTGCGGTCTTCATGGGCATGGGGCCCGGTGCAGATCGCGGCGCTGATCGCCGCCAGGTTGATGCCGTGGGAGCCGAACGGGGCCAGCACCAGCGAGGCCAGGCCGGTGGTGGTGATCAGTGGCGAGGCCGGCACGTTGTAGCCGTCGGCCCGCAGTACGGCAACGCCAGGCATGTTCTGCGAGGTCATGGCCACCACGAACAGCGGAATGCCGATGCTGATCGTCGCCGCCAGTGAGAAGTGCGGCGTAGTCCATACCGGCGTCGCCACTTCCAGGTGGAAGCCGCTGAAGTCCAGCAGCCCCATTAGCCCTGACAATGCGGTGCCGATGAGCAAGGCAGCCAGCACCGCATAGCGCGGTGACAGGCGCTTGATGACCAGGTAGGTGAAAAACATCCCCAGCACCAGGCCGGTGCGATGCTGCGCGGCGACGAAAATCTCGCTGCCGATCTTGAACAGGATGCCGGCCAGCAACGCCGCCGCCAGCGACGCCGGAATCCGCTTGACCAGCTTTTCAAAGCTGCCGGTCAGCCCGCAAAGCGTCACCAGTACCGCGCAGGTGATGTAGGCACCGATAGCCTCGCCATAGCTCACGCCGCCCAGGCTGGTGATCAACAGCGCCGCGCCCGGTGTGGACCAGGCGATGGTGATCGGCGTGCGGTAGCGCAGCGACAGGCCGATACTGCACACCGCCATGCCGATGGAAATCGCCCAGATCCATGAAGAAATCTGCGCCGTGGTCAAGCCGGCAGCCTGGCCGGCCTGGAACATCAGCACCAGGGAGCTGGTATAGCCGGTCATCATGGCGATAAAGCCGGCGACGACGGCCGACGCAGAAGTGTCGGCCAGCGGGCGCAAGGGCGCTTGGGTGGCGTCTGTCATGGAAAGGTGTTCCTTCTTACCTGGGATTTGCCGGTGACGGCTCAGATTCAAGCCTAAACTCAAACGTAACGACTCATTGCGATACAGCCGGGCCCGCAAACAGCCGTACAGTGTGTTGGCGCATGCGGTTGTGTACAATGTGCGCTGTTTTTAGGCGATACTTGCCAGCGTAGCGTCGTTGCCGTATTACCTTATTTCGCCGCCGTTCTCCAAACCCGAGTGCCCATGAACGAACAGTTGCAACCTCTCAAGAAACAACCGCGAGCCGGCAAGGCCGGTCGCAGCGGAACCCAGGACGATATCGTCTATGCGCATATCTTCGAGGCGATCCTCGAACAACGCCTGGCGCCCGGAACCAAATTGAGTGAAGAGGCACTGGGCGAGATCTTCGGCGTGAGCCGCACTATCATTCGTCGTGCGCTGTCGCGCCTGGCCCATGAAGGCGTGGTACTGCTGCGGCCCAATCGCGGTGCGGTAGTCGCCAGCCCAAGCGTCGAAGAAGCGCGCCAGGTGTTCATGGCCCGGCGCCTGGTGGAGCGGGCGATCACGGAGTTGGCGGTGCAGCACGCCACGGCCGAGCAATTGGCTGAGTTGCGCCAAATGGTCAACGACGAACGCGACAGTTTCTCGCGCGGCGATCGCGGTGCGGGTATCCGTCTTTCTGGCGAGTTCCACTTGAAACTGGCCGAAGCGGCAAAAAACGCACCACTGATCAGCTTCCAGCGCAGCCTGGTGTCCCAGACGTCACTGATCATCGCCCAGTACGAAAGCGGCAACCGCTCGCACTGTTCCTACGATGAACACACCCAGTTGATCGACGCGATCGAAGCCCGCGATGCGGTGCTGGCGGTGGACTTGATGATGCATCACATGGATCACATCGACAGCAAGCTCAACCTCGATGAAGAGAGCGCGTCGGATGATTTGCATGCGGTGTTCTCGCATTTGTTGCAGACCAAGAAGCCGGGGCGTTCTTCGGTCAAACTGTAGTTTCCCAGGTTCACCCGGAACCAAATGTGGGAGGGGGCTTGCTCCCGATAGCAGAGTGTCAGTAGCAGATAGGCTGACTGACACACCGCTATCGGGAGCAAGCCCCCTCCCACATTTGTTTTGTGTTGTGGCTGGAATCAGCGTTGGTGCACGAGTTGGCCGGCAGCGTAGGTCTGCAACACCGCCCGATCATCCCCCAGCGTCATCAGCACAAACAACGTCTCGCCAATGTTATTGGCCTGCTTCAAGCGATAGCTCAGCAGCGGCGTGGCGTTGTAGTCCAACACCAGGAAGTCCGCATCCGTACCCGGCTGCAAGGTGCCGATCTTGTCTTCCAGACGCAGCGCCCGTGCGCCGCCCAGGGTCGCCAGGTACAGCGACTTGAACGGGCTCAACCGCGCACCTTGCAACTGCATGACCTTGTAGGCTTCATTGAGTGTTTGCAGCAGCGAAAAGCTGGTGCCGCCGCCCACGTCGGTGCCCAGGCCCACATTCAGCTTGTGCTTCTCCGCCATCGGCAGGTTGAACAAGCCGCTGCCGAGAAAGAAGTTCGAAGTCGGGCAGAACGCTACCGCGGAGCCGGCCTCTGCCAAGCGTGCACACTCGTCATCGCACAGGTGCACGCCGTGGGCAAACACCGAGCGCTCGCCGAGCAATTTGTAGTGGTCGTACACATCCAGGTAGCCATTGCGCTCCGGGAACAGCTCCTTCACCCATTCCACTTCCTGCTTGTTCTCGCTGATGTGGGTCTGCATATACAGGTCGGGGTATTCCCCCAGCAGTTTCCCGGCCAGTGTCAATTGCTCCGGCGTGCTGGTGGGGGCGAAGCGTGGCGTCACCGCATAATGCAGGCGGCCTTTGCCGTGCCAGCGCTCGATCAGTGTCTTGCTTTCCTGGTAGCCGGATTCGGCGGTGTCGGTCAGATAATCCGGCGCGTTGCGGTCCATCATGACTTTGCCGGCGATCATGCGCAGGTCGAGCTTCTCGGCCGCTTCAAAGAACGAGTTCACCGATTGCGGGTGCACGCTGCCGAACACCAATGCGGTGGTGGTGCCGTTGCGCAGCAGTTCCTTGATGAAGATATCCGCGACTTCCTCGGCGTGGGCCTTGTCGGCGAACTGGCTTTCACACGGGAAGGTGTAGGTGTTGAGCCAGTCCAGCAGTTGCTCGCCATAGGCGCCGACCATGCCGGTCTGCGGCAGGTGGATATGAGTGTCGATCAGGCCGGGGGTGATCAGCGCGTCCTGGTAATGGGTGATGTCGATATCGGCGGGCAGGCTCGGCAGCAAGTCGCTGGCGTGACCGAGTGCACTGATTTGACCGTTATCGATCACCAATAGCCCGTCTTCGAAATACTCGTAGGAAGCTTCGATGCCAACGATGGCAGGGTCGTCGATGCTGTGCAGGATGGCGGCACGGTAGGCTTTGCGAGTCAAAGGCATGGTTATCTCAACTTAGATAGCTTGGCTGCGGCGCGAAGCCGGCAGCAGTTTGGCAATGGGTTCGGCGCCGGCAGTGTGCTGGCCGAAATTGGCGTTATAGGTGGCGATGATTTCGCCGGCGATGGAGATGGCGATCTCCACCGGCAACTTGCCCTTGACCTCGGTGAGGCCCATGGGGCAGCGCATGCGTTGCAACTGCGCGGTGTCGAAGCCGCGGTCACGCAGGCGGTGTTCGAACTTCACCCGCTTGGTCTTCGAGCCGATCAAGCCGAAGTAGGCGAAGTCATTACGCTTGAGCAGGGCGGCGGTCAGCTCCAGGTCCAGCGCGTGATTGTGGGTCATGACGATGCAGTAACTGCCCACTGGCAGGTCGGCAATTTCATCGACCGGCTCTTCGCTGACGATTTTACGCACGCCTTGGGGGATATTCTCCGGGAATTCCTGATCGCGCGAATCGATCCAGCGCACCCGACATGGCAGGCTCGCCAGCAACGGCACCAGCGCACGCCCCACGTGGCCGGCGCCAAACACTGCGATCTGCGCCTGCACCTGGCCCATGGGTTCGAACAGCAGCACGGTCACGCCACCGCAGCACTGGCCGAGGCTGGCGCCCAGGCTGAAGCGCTCCAGATGGGTGTTTTGCTGACCACGCACAAGCATGTCGCGGGCGATCTGCATCGCCTTGTATTCCAGGTGCCCGCCACCGATGGTGTCGAAGGTGTGCGCAGCGCTGATCACCATCTTCGAACCGGCATTGCGCGGCGTAGAGCCGAGCTCTTCGATGATGGTCACCAGTACGCAGGGTTCGCCCTGGTTCTGCAGGGTGGCGAGGGCGCTGATCCAGTTGTTCATGTTCACCTCAACATCTCTGTTGTCAGTTCGGCCGTCATCGGGAGCAAGCCCCCTCCCACATTTGAAATGCATTCCAAGGGTGGGAGGGGGCTTGCCCCCGATGGCAGCGCCTCGGTCTAGAGCGAAGCCATTTCAGTTTCAGCCTCAACAGCCTTAGCCACTTGCAACTGGCGCATCTGCTCACATCCCCACAACACCCGCTCCGGTGTCGCCGGCGCATCAATCTTCGGCTGCTGGCGATAGTCAGCCAAACTCGCCACCGCATCCTTGATCGCACACCAGGAAGCAATCCCCAGCATGAACGGCGGCTCGCCCACCGCCTTGGAATGGAACACCGTGTCTTCCGGGTTCTTGCGGTTTTCCACCAGTTTTACCCGCAGGTCCAGCGGCATGTCCGCAACCGCCGGGATCTTGTAGCTGGCCGGGCCGTTCGTCATGAGCTTGCCCTTGTTGTTCCACACCAACTCTTCCATGGTCAGCCAGCCCATGCCCTGGATAAAGCCGCCTTCGACCTGGCCGATGTCGATGGCCGGGTTCAGCGAGGCGCCCACGTCGTGGAGGATGTCGGTGCGCAGCATCTTGTATTCGCCGGTCAGGGTATCGACGATCACTTCGCAACAGGCGGCGCCGAAAGCGAAGTAGTAGAACGGTCGACCACGGGCCTGGCTGCGGTCGTAGAAGATTTTCGGGGTCTTGTAGAAGCCGGTGCTCGACAGTGAGACCTGAGCGAAATACGCCTGCTGGATCAACGCCTCGAAGGTCAGGATCTGCTCGCGTACCCGCACATGGCCGTTGCGAAATTCCACGTCTGCTTCGCTGACGTCGTACTTGCGTGCGGCGAATTCCACCAGGCGCTGCTTGATGGTTTCGGCGGCGTTCTGTGCGGCCTTGCCGTTCAGGTCGGCACCGCTGGAAGCGGCGGTGGGCGAGGTATTGGGCACCTTGTCAGTGTTGGTGGCGGTGATCTGTACGCGGTCGATTTCCACCTGGAACACTTCGGCCACCACTTGCGCGACCTTGGTGTTCAAGCCTTGGCCCATCTCGGTGCCGCCGTGGTTCAGGTGGATGCTGCCGTCGGTGTAGATATGGATCAACGCACCGGCCTGGTTAAGGAAGCTGGCAGTAAAGGAAATACCGAATTTCACCGGCGTCAGCGCCAGGCCCTTTTTCAGGATCGGGCTGTGGGCGTTGTACAAGCGGATCGCTTCGCGGCGCTCAGCGTATTGGCTGCTGGCTTCCAGCTCGGCGGTCATCTCCTCGAGCATGTTGTGCTCGACGGTCTGGTAGTAGTGGGTGACGTTGCGCTCGGTCTTGCCATAGTAGTTGGCCTTGCGCACTGCCAGCGGGTCTTGGCCCAAGTGGCGGGCGATGGCGTCCATCACTTCCTCGATGGCGACCATGCCTTGGGGGCCGCCGAAGCCGCGGTAGGCGGTGTTGGACGCAGTGTTGGTCTTGCAGCGATGGCCGTTGACCGTGGCGTCACCCAGGTAATACGAGTTGTCGGCGTGGAACATGGCCCTGTCGACAATCGAGTTGGACAGGTCTGGCGAGCAGCCGCAGTTCCCCGCCAGCTCCAGGTTGATCCCGTGCAGGCGGCCGCTGTCGTCGAAGCCCACGTCGTATTCGATATAGAAAGGGTGGCGCTTGCCGGTCATCAGCATGTCTTCGACCCGTGGCAGGCGCATCTTGGTCGGCTGGCCGGTCAGGCGGGCCACCACGGCGCACAGGCACGCCGGGCTGGCGGCCTGGGTTTCCTTGCCGCCAAACCCACCGCCCATGCGGCGCATGTCGACCACGATCTTGTTCATCGACACGTCGAGTACTTCGGCCACCAGCTTCTGCACTTCGGTAGGGTTTTGCGTGGAGCAGTAGACGATCATGCCGCCGTCTTCGGTGGGCATGACCGAGGAAATCTGGGTTTCCAGGTAGAAGTGTTCCTGGCCGCCGATATGCATGGTGCCCTGGATTCGGTGCTTGGCGCTCGCCAGTGCAGCGGCAGAATCGCCGCGTTGGTGAGTGTGGCTGTCGAGCACGAAGTGCTTGTTGCGAAAGGCCTCGACCACATCCAGCACCGGCTCGAGGTCTTCATATTCGATTACCGCCGCCATCGCCGCCTTGCGCGCAGTCTCAAGATCGCGGGCCGCCACGGCCAGCACCACCTGGCCGACAAACTGCACGGTGTCGATAGCCAGCAAGGGGTCGCCGGGCATCAACGGGCCGATGTCTTTCAGGCCCGGTACGTCTTCGTGGGTGATGACGATGCGCACGCCGTCGAAGGCATAGCAGGGCGTGGTGTCGATGCTGATGATGCGGGCGTGGGCGCGGTCGGACATGCGCGCATACAGGTGCAACTGGTTGGGGAATTCCAGGCGGTCATCGATGTACTGCGCTTCGCCGCTGACGTGTTTGGCGGCGCTGTCATGCTTGACGCTGCGACCGACGCCGGAGGTGAGGTCCTGGGCAAACAGATCGGCCAGTTCGGCCTGGGTTTTTGCCACGGCGTGATGGTTAGACATAAGCGGTCACCCGAGTCTCGATGTGCGGCGTTTGCAGTTCGATGAAGTATTTGCGCAGCAGGTTTTGTGCGCTGAGCAAACGGTATTCCTTGCTGGCGCGGAAGTCCGACAGCGGGGTGAAATCCTCGGCCAGGGCGGCGCAGGCTTTTTCGACGGTGGCGCTATTCCAGGTCGCACCGACCAACGTGGCTTCGCAGCTTTTTGCGCGTTTTGGCGTGGCGGCCATGCCACCGAACGCAACGCGGGCCTCGCTGATCACACCGTTGTCGATCTTCAAATTGAACGCCGCGCACACGGCGGAGATATCGTCGTCCAGGCGCTTGGACACCTTGTAGGCGCGAAACAGCGTGTGGCCCTTGGGCACGATGATCGTCTCGATGAACTCGCTGTCCTGGCGGGCGGTGACTCTGTAATCGATGAAATAGTCTTCCAGCGCCAAGGTGCGGCGGGTGTCGCCTTTGCACAGGACGATCTGCGCACCGAGGGCGATCAGCAGCGGCGGCGAATCACCAATCGGCGAGGCGTTGCCGATATTGCCGCCCAGGGTGCCCTGGTTGCGGATTTGCAGGGAGGCAAAGCGCTGCAGCAGTTCGCCGAAGTCCGGGTATTCGTGGTGCAGCGCGGTGTAGCAATCGGAGAGGGCGGTGGCCGCACCGATTTCCAGGCGGTCATCGAAATGCTCGATGCGCTTCATCTCTTCTATGTTGCCGACGTAGATCATCACCGGCAGGGTGCGGTGGAACTGGGTGACTTCCAGTGCCAGGTCGGTGCCACCGGCCAGCAGGCGGGCTTGCGGATAGGCGTCGTAGAGGTCGGCCAGGTCGGCGACGGTCAGTGGCACCAGGCAGCGTTTGTCGCCGCTGTTGAGTTCGCCGGTCTGGGTGGGTGCGATGGCTTTGAGACGGGCGATGGTGTCGGCCTGGCGGCTGTCGAATTGATCCAGGGGCTTGTTGCAGCAGGCTTGTTCGGCGGCGGCGAGGATCGGGCGATAACCGGTGCAGCGGCACAGGTTGCCGGCCAGCGCTTCATGGGCTTTCTGACTGTCGGGGGCGTCGCTGTTCTTTTGCAGGGCAAACAGCGACATCACGAAACCCGGGGTGCAAAAGCCGCACTGCGAACCATGGCACTCGACCATGGCCTGTTGCACGCTGTGCAGTTGGCCTTGATGCTTGAGGTCTTCGACGCTGATCAGTTGTTTGCCGTGCAGCGAGGACACAAACGTCAGGCAGGAATTGAGGCTGCGATAGCGAATCTGCTCGGCGCCCTGATCATTGGTGTGCAACTCGCCGACCACCACGGTGCACGCACCACAGTCGCCGCTGGCGCAGCCTTCCTTGGTTCCGGGTTTGCCCACATGCTCACGCAGATAGTTGAGCACGGTCAGGTTGGGGTCCAGGGCGTGCTCGCTACGGAGTTCCTGGTTAAGTAAAAACTGGATCACGGAAGGCCTCGCAGACTCATTATTGTTGTTAACCGCTTTGCGCCGAATCTAGTCATGTCTGACTTTTGGGTCAACGGTTTTCTGACCTAAGGGTCAAGAAACTGCGATCACAACACTTTCAATTATGGTCCAGTCTTC
This sequence comes from Pseudomonas sp. MF6755, assembly GCF_016405635.1. Classification (NCBI taxonomy): domain Bacteria; kingdom Pseudomonadati; phylum Pseudomonadota; class Gammaproteobacteria; order Pseudomonadales; family Pseudomonadaceae; genus Pseudomonas; species Pseudomonas sp. MF6755. Next base: position 181,781 of record NZ_JAEKDA010000002.1, on the reverse strand, counting down.
TCGAACCGGCGTTTCTAGCGGCGTGTGGCCTCACAACACTGCTTATTTCATGCCAAATTCGCCGCGGTGGGCGTAGCGCCATCAGCGGGCCAATGCGCTACACTGCCGCGCTTGTACCGATAGAAGATTTTGAAGGGTAAACATGACGTTCAAGGCGCCGGACAGTCTCGCCGAGCAAATTGCTCACCACCTCGCCGAACGTATCATTCGCGGCGATCTCAAGCCTGGAGAACGGATCCAGGAACAGAAGGTCACGTTGGCGCTCAACGTCAGCCGTGGTTCCGTGCGTGAAGCCTTGCTGATCCTCGAGCGCCGCCACTTGATCGCGATCCTGCCGCGCCGTGGTGCCCATGTCACCGAGCTCACTGCTCACAAGGTGCAGAGCCTGTGTACGCTGATGGGCGAGATGTACATTCTGCTGGGCAATGCGGTGGCCGAAGGCTGGCAGACCCAGGCCGACATGGCGCCATTCCTGCAGATCCAGCAACGCCTGATGGCCAGTTTCGAGCGCGAGGACGTGCGCGCCTTCGTCGAAGAAAGTTTCAATGTGATGCGCGCCGCGTATCCCTTTGCCAACAACCCGTATTTGCAGGAAACCGTCGAGAACCTGCAACCGGCGATGAGCCGTGCCTATTACCTGGCCCTGGACCAGCGCAAGGCGGAAATGGGCGAGTACCTGGCGCTGTTCGAGCAACTGCTCGCGGCGGTGCTTGCCCGTGACCTGCCGCAGATCCGCCAGGTGCTGTCGGCCTACTGCCAGCGCAGCAGCTCGTTGGTTATCGCTGCGTTGGCGGACGCCTAAGCGTGCGGCTCAAGTGCATCAAGTTGGCGGGGTTCAAATCCTTCGTCGACCCGACCACCGTGAACTTCCCCAGCAACATGGCGGCGGTGGTGGGGCCCAATGGCTGCGGCAAGTCGAACATCATCGACGCCGTACGCTGGGTGATGGGCGAGAGCTCGGCGAAAAACCTGCGCGGCGAGTCGATGACCGACGTCATCTTCAACGGCTCCACCAGTCGCAAGCCGGTGAGCCAGGCCAGTATCGAGTTGGTGTTCGACAACTCCGACGGCACCCTGATCGGTGAATACGCGGCGTACGCGGAAATCTCCATTCGCCGCAAAGTCACCCGCGACAGCCAGAACAGCTACTTCCTCAACGGCACCAAGTGCCGCCGTCGCGACATCACCGATATCTTCCTTGGCACAGGCTTAGGCCCGCGCAGTTATTCGATCATCGAACAGGGCATGATCTCCAAGCTGATCGAAGCCAAGCCCGAAGACCTGCGTAACTTTATCGAAGAAGCGGCCGGCATCTCCAAGTACAAGGAGCGCCGTCGCGAGACCGAAAACCGTATCCGCCGCACCCATGAAAACCTCGCCCGCCTGACCGACCTGCGCGAAGAGCTGGAGCGCCAGTTGGAGCGCCTGCACCGCCAGGCCCAGGCCGCCGAGAAGTATCAGGAATACAAGGGCGAAGAGCGCCAGCTCAAGGCGCAACTCTCGGCCCTGCGCTGGCAGGCATTGAATGACCAGGTGGGCCAGCGCGAAGCGATCATTGGCACCCAGGAAATCAGCTTTGAAGCGCTGGTGGCCGAGCAGCGCAACGCCGATGCCAGCATCGAACGCCTGCGTGACGGCCACCATGAATTGTCCGAACGCTTCAATCTGGTGCAGGGGCGTTTCTATTCAGTGGGCGGCGATATCGCCCGGGTTGAGCAGAGCATCCAGCACGGCCAACAGCGCTTGCGCCAGTTGCAGGATGACTTGAAGGAAGCCGAACGTGCGCGCCTGGAAACCGAATCGCACCTGGGCCATGACCGCACCCTGTTGCTGACCCTCGGCGAAGAGCTGGACATGCTCACCCCGGAGCAGGAAATCACCAGCGCCGCCGCCGAAGAAGCCGCCGCGGCCCTGGAAGAATCCGAAACCACCATGCACAGCTGGCAGGAACAGTGGGACGCCTTCAACCTGCAATCCGCCGAGCCGCGCCGCCAGGCTGAGGTGCAGCAGTCGCGCATCCAGCAGCTGGAAACCAGCATGGAGCGCCTGGCCGAACGCCAGCGTCGCCTGCAGGAAGAGCGTGTATTGCTTGCCGCCGACCCGGAAGACGCGGCGATCCTCGACCTGAGCGAGCAACTGGCCGAAAGCGAAATGACGCTGGAAGAGCTGGAAGCCAGCGAAGAACAACAAGTGGAGCGCCTGGAGCAATTGCGTCAGCAATTGCAACAGGCGACCCAGGCACAGCAAACCGCCCAAGGTGATCTGCAGCGGCTCAACGGCCGGCTGGCTTCCCTGGAAGCCCTGCAGCAAGCGGCGCTCGACCCGGGCACCGGCACGGCGCAATGGCTGCGCGACCAACACCTGGCCGAGCGCCCGAGACTGGCCGAAGGCTTGAAGGTCGAAGCCGGTTGGGAGCTGGCGGTGGAAACCGTGCTCGGCGCCGACCTGCAAGCGGTGCTGGTGGATGATTTTGGCGGCTTTGACCTGGCCGGTTTTACCCAGGGCGACCTGCGTTTGCTCAGCCCCGCGGCGGACGGTACGCGCGTGCCGGGCAGCCTGCTGGACAAGGTTGAGGCGGCGATTGATTTGTCGCCTTGGCTCGGCCAAGTCAAACCCGTGGACAGCCTTGAGCAGGCCCTGGCCCTGCGCGGTCAACTGGCTGCCGGGCAGAGCCTGATCAGCCGCGACGGCTTTTGGGTTGGCCGGCACTTCTTGCGTGTGCGCCGCGCCAGTGAAGCAGAAAGCGGCGTTCTTGCTCGTGGCCAGGAAATCGTCAACCTGACCGCCGAGCGTGAAGAGCGCGAAGCCACCCTCGAAAGCCTGGAAACCGAACTGCAAACCCTGCGCGCCACTCAGCGCCAGCAGGAAACCGGCCGCGAACACCTGCGCCGGTTGTTGCAGGACGAAGCGCGCCAGCAGGGCGAATTGAAAGCCCAGCTGTCGGCGAGTAAGGCCAAGGTCGAGCAACTGACCCTGCGCCGTACTCGCCTCGATGAAGAAGTGGCCGAGATGGGCGAACAGCGCGCCCTGGAACACGAACAAATCGGCGAAGCCCGCCTGCAATTGCAGGAAGCCCTCGACAGCATGGCCCTGGACACCGAGCAGCGCGAGTTGCTCCTGGCACAGCGCGACAGCCTGCGCGAACGCCTCGACCGCGTGCGCCAGGAAGCCCGCCAACACAAGGACCACGCCCACCAATTGGCGGTGCGCCTCGGCTCGCTGCGCGCCCAGCACGACTCTACGCGCCAGGCCCTTGAGCGCCTGGAAATGCAGTCCGAACGCCTGACCGAAAAGCGTGAGCAACTGAGCCTCAACCTGGAGGAGGGCGAGGCGCCGCTGGAAGAGTTGCGCCTCAAGCTCGAAGAGCTGCTCGATAAGCGCATGACCGTCGACGTAGAACTCAAGACGGCGCAGATCGCCCTGGAAGATGCTGACCGCGAACTGCGCGACGCGGAAAAACGCCGCACCCAGGCCGAGCAGCAATCCCAGTTGATCCGCGGCCAGCTCGAACAACAGCGCATGGAATGGCAAGCCCTCACCGTGCGCCGCAAGACCTTGCAAGACCAATTACTGGAAGACGGCTATGACCTGCACGGCGTGCTCAACACCCTGACCGCCCAGGCCAACGAGAAAGACGCCGAAGAAGAACTTGAACGCATTGCCGCGCGCATTCAACGCCTCGGCGCGATTAACCTCGCGGCTATTGATGAATACCAGCAGCAGTCCGAACGTAAACGTTATCTGGATGCCCAGAACGCCGATCTGGTCGAAGCCCTGGACACCCTGGAAAATGTGATCCGCAAGATCGACAAGGAAACCCGCAACCGCTTCAAAGATACCTTTGATCAGATTAATAGCGGTTTACAGGCGTTATTCCCAAAAGTTTTCGGTGGTGGCAGCGCTTACTTGGAACTGACGGGCGAAGATCTACTCGATACAGGGGTAACGATCATGGCGCGGCCTCCGGGCAAGAAGAACAGCACCATCCATTTGTTGTCAGGCGGGGAAAAAGCCCTGACCGCATTGGCCCTGGTATTTGCCATCTTCAAGTTGAACCCGGCGCCGTTCTGCATGCTCGACGAAGTTGACGCGCCGCTGGATGACGCTAACGTTGGACGCTACGCTCGGTTGGTTAAAGAGATGTCCCAGACCGTGCAGTTCATCTATATCACCCACAACAAGATCGCCATGGAAATGGCCGATCAGTTGATGGGGGTCACGATGCACGAGCCGGGTTGTTCGCGATTGGTAGCGGTGGATGTGGAAGAAGCGATGGCGATGGTCGAATCCTGAGCCAAGCCAGCAAAGAGAATTTACGGCACGATGTAGGGTGGTTTACCGGTCTGAAGAAAGTGGCAAATGGACATATTTGTTCAAGGCATTTTGACAGACGGTGTAAAGTTATCTTTGGTCGTGCTAGTTTAATGTCAATTTTTCGTATGCGTGGGCAAAACGTCAGTCAGAACATAGAGTTGGCGCCACGTTTTAAAGCGGTTTGCACGGTGCTAAACCCCTTATTTTTCAGCATTTTTTATTAGAGGCACGGGATTACATGGAAATCGGTCTGCGCGAGTGGCTGATCGTCATCGGCATCATTGTCATTGCCGGTATTCTTTTTGATGGCTGGCGCCGCATGCGCGGTGGCAAGGGCAAGCTCAAATTCCGCTTGGACCGAAACCTGTCCAACCTGCCGGACGACGACGGCAGCGCTGAGCTGCTGGGGCCTCCCCGTGTGCTGGATACCCATAAAGAGCCGCAACTGGACGAGCACGACTTGCCGTCGATGAGTGCGCCGGTGCGTGAAGCCCGCGAGCCGTCGTCCAAACGTGGCAAGCGTGGCAGTGCAGCGGTTGCCGAGCCGCATCAGGGTGACCTGAACCTCGACGTCGACGACGGCCCGAGCTTCAGCAGCCGCGATGACGATTTCCCGGACGAGACGCCGACCAAGAGCGCACCGCGCCAATCGGTGAACGATCAGCCAGCCGCCGAAGAAGTCCTGGTCATCAGCGTGATCTGCCGCGACGCCGCCGGCTTCAAAGGCCCGGCACTGTTGCAGAACATCCTTGAAAGCGGCCTGCGTTTCGGCGAGATGGATATCTTCCACCGTCACGAAAGCATGGCCGGTAACGGCGAAGTGCTGTTCTCCATGGCCAATGCGGTCAAGCCGGGCACCTTCGACCTGGACGATATCGACCTGTTCAGCACCCCGGCGGTCAGTTTCTTCCTCGGCCTGCCAGGCCCGCGTCACCCGAAACAAGCGTTCGACGTGATGGTGGCCGCCGCCCGCAAGCTGTCCCAGGAACTCAATGGCGAGCTCAAGGATGATCAACGCAGCGTGCTGACCGCCCAGACCATCGAACACTACCGTCAGCGCATCGTCGAGTTCGAGCGTCGCGCCCTGACACAGAAACGCTGAGGTTCGATCTTAAGCGTTGTCTGTAGAATCCATGCACTAACATATTGAGCAGCTTCGGCTGCTCTTTTGCTTTATGAGAGAACACCCATGACCGCCGCCCCTACCCGCATCCTCGAACTGCGCGCTGAACTGGATCAGCACAACTACCGCTACCACGTGCTCGACGAGCCGAGCATTCCGGACGCCGAGTACGACCGCCTGTTCCACGAGCTCAAGGCTCTGGAGGCCGAGCATCCGGAGCTGGTGACGCGCGATTCACCGACGCAGCGGGTTGGCAGTGCGGCGCTGTCGGCATTCACCCAGGTCAAGCACGAGATCCCGATGCTCAGCCTGGGCAACGCCTTTGATGAAACCACCATGCTCGAGTTTGATCGCCGGGTCATCGAGGGCCTCGACCTGCCGGTGGGTGATCTGTTCGGCGCTGGCGCGGCGGTGGAATACAGCTGTGAGCCGAAGCTGGATGGCCTGGCGGTCAGCCTGCTGTACCAGGATGGCGAGCTGGTGCGCGGCGCCACCCGAGGTGACGGCACTACGGGCGAAGACATCAGCGTGAATGTGCGCACCGTACGCAATATCCCCTTGAAGCTGCATGGCACGGGATGGCCGGCGACCCTGGAAGTGCGTGGCGAAGTGTTTATGTCCAAGGCCGGTTTCGAGCGTCTGAACGCCTCGCAACTGGAGGTCGGCGGTAAGACGTTCGCCAACCCGCGCAACGCTGCGGCCGGCAGCCTGCGCCAACTGGATTCGAAGATCACTGCCAGCCGACCGTTGGAATTCTGCTGCTATGGCATCGGCCAAGTGACCGCGGATATCAGCGACACCCATATCGGCAACCTCAAGCAGTTGCAGAAGTGGGGCATGCCGATCAGTCACGAACTGAAGTTGGCCAAGGGTATCCAGGAGTGCCTGGACTACTACCGTGATATCGGCGAGCGGCGTAATGCGCTGGGCTATGAAATCGACGGCGTGGTGTTCAAGGTCAACAGCATCGCCTCCCAACGTGAACTCGGCTTCCGCGCCCGCGAACCGCGCTGGGCTATCGCGCATAAATTCCCGGCGATGGAAGAACTCACCGAGCTGCTCGACGTGGAGTTCCAGGTCGGCCGCACGGGCGCCGTGACGCCGGTGGCGCGCTTGAAGCCGGTCAAGGTGGCTGGCGTGACCGTGTCCAATGCCACGCTGCACAACATGGACGAAGTGGCACGCCTGGGGTTGATGATCGGTGACACCGTGATCATCCGCCGTGCCGGTGATGTGATCCCGCAAGTGGTCTCGGTGGTCACCGAGCGTCGCCCGGAAAACGCCCGTGCGGTGCAGATCCCCGAGAGCTGCCCGGTGTGCGGCTCCCATGTGGAGCGCACGCAGTTGGTCAAGCGCAGCAAGGGCAAGGAAACCGTCAGCGAGGGCGCGGTGTACCGTTGTGTCGGGCGCCTGGCCTGTGGTGCGCAGCTCAAGCAGGCGATTATCCATTTTGTCTCGCGCCGTGCCATGGACATCGACGGCCTGGGCGACAAGACCATCGAGCAACTGGTGGATGAAAAACTTATTGGTTCACCGGCGGATCTCTACAAGCTCAAGTACGAACAGATCATCGACCTGGAAGGCTTTGCCGATATCTCCAGCAAGAAACTGATCAGCGCCATCGAAAACAGCAAGACGCCGACCCTGGCGCGCTTTATCTATTCCCTGGGTATTCCCGATGTAGGCGAGGAGACTGCCAAGGTACTGGCGCGCTCCCTGGCGTCCCTTGAGCGTGTGCAGAAGGCCCTGCCGGAAGTGCTGACGTACTTGCCTGACGTCGGCCTGGAAGTGGCGCATGAGATTCACAGCTTCTTTGAAGACAGCCATAACCGTGAAGTCATCGGCGCGCTGCTGTCGCCGCAGGAGTGCGGCCTGCAATTGCAGGAACAGGGCGACCTCAGCGCCGAATTTGCCGCCAGCGCCACTCTGGGCGGCCTGCTTGATAAGTTGCACGTGCCGTCGGTGGGCCCAGGCGCCGCGCAGAAACTCGCGGACAAGTTTGGCACCCTCGAGGGTGTGATCAAGGCTGACTGGCTCGACATGCGTCAGGCGCTGCCCGAGAAGCAAGCCAAGGCCGTGCGGGACTTTTTTGACAATACCGACAACGCCCGTCACGCCCTGGCCATCGAGCAACAGCTCAAGGACTTTGGCATGCACTGGCAGAGCGAGAAGAAGGTGGTCGAAGGCTTGCCCGAGGCCGGGCACACCTGGGTGCTCACCGGCTCCCTGGAGCTGATGAGTCGCGATGTCGCCAAGGACAAGCTCGAAAGCCTTGGCGCCAAAGTGGCCGGTTCCGTCTCGGCGAAAACCCATTGCGTGGTGGCCGGGCCGGGTGCTGGATCGAAACTGGCCAAGGCCAGTGAGCTGGGCTTGAAAGTGCTGGACGAAGAGGCTTTCGTGGCCTTCCTGGCCGAGCACAACATCAGCGTCTGACCGGCCTCACAGGAAAGTGGAACGAACTCTCGCCAGGGATGCTCTAGTATTGGCAAGCATCCAGGGAGAGCCCGCCATGTTCCGCTACTTCGAGCAACTCAGTACGCGCATTGCCGCACCGTTCATGGCCCACACCTCGCGCAACGGCAAGGTGTGGCAATGCCGGTGTGGCCAGTCGCTGTTCTTTCGCAACAGCCAATGCCTGGCCTGCCAGGCGGTGCTGGGTTATCAGCCGCAGCAGAGTCGCCTGTCCTCCCTGCAACCCGGACCTGTCGTCGACACCTGGCTGGCGGACGATAACCTTGATGCTGGAGCCTTCCGTCGCTGCGCCAACCTTGACACCCCGGCCGCGTGCAACTGGCTGATCCCGGCCCACAGCAGCGCGTCGCTGTGTGTGGCCTGTAGCCTGAACCGCACCATTCCCGACCTGTCGATCCCCGAAAACCCCGAACGCTGGCGCAAGGTCGAAACCGCCAAGCGCAGGCTGGTGGCGCAATTGATCAGCCTGGGCCTGCAAGTGGTGCCCAAGAGCATCGACGAAAACACTGGCCTGGCTTTCGACTTCATCGGCATCGACCTGGAAGGCAACGCGCCCACCACCGGCCATGCCAACGGCCTGGTCACCCTCGACATCAAGGAAGCCGACGATGCCCACCGCGAAAAAGTCCGCGTACAGATGCGCGAGCCTTACCGCACCTTGCTCGGCCACTTTCGCCATGAGGTCGGCCACTATTATTGGGATCGCCTGATCGCTGACAGCCATTGGCTCGGGCCTTTTCGCACGCTATTCGGCGACGAACGCGCCAGTTACGCCGAAGCCCTCGACCAGCACTACCAGAACGGCCCGCGCCCGGACTGGCAACAAACCTGCGTGAGCGCCTACGCCACCATGCACCCCTGGGAAGACTGGGCCGAAACCTGGGCCCACTACCTGCACATGATGGACGCCGTCGATACCGCCCTGGGCTTTGGCATGAGCGCCCGCGAGATGGACCTGGATTACCAGCCGTTTCCCCTGACCACACTGTACGAACCCGAACACCCTGGCGGCCCGGCGTTCCTCTCTTTCGTCAACGCCTGGATCGAACTGGCCGGCATGCTCAACGAGCTGTCCCGCGCCATGGGCCAGCCGGATTTCTACCCCTTCGTGCTGCCGCCGGCGGTGATTGCCAAGTTGCACTTTATTCACCTGGTCATCCAGGAAGAGGGCGGCAGGGCTGATACGGTTATGGCAAGTACTTGAACCCTCTCATTTTTTAATCCGGAACCAACGGTTGTAACTTCCGATGAGATCGGTACAATGGCGCGGCTTGCCGAGAGGCCAGCGTCGTTATGGTGACCCCATCGGTCCCCCCGCAACGATTACCCGTGAACCTGGTCAGAGCCGGAAGGCAGCAGCCACAGCGGGAACATTGTGTGCCGGGGTGTGGCTGGTGGGGTTGCCTCCATAACGCTCCCTCCTGCAGTCCCTTCTTCAATTTCCAATCCGAATTTATTGCCCTGCCAGTCACCTGTGACGCTATTGCACAGTGCCTGACGGTCATTTCACGACTAGTGGCATACTCTCCAGCGTCTCATTCCCCTGGCTACGAGGCTGTATGCACTCGGAACATTTTGATTTATCCAGCCCTGTGTTCTTGCCGATCACCGATCAAACCTGTGCGGGTTTGTTGGGGACTGACGGTGCAGAGGCGCTCGTAGCCCTGAGTGAGCCGGAGCTGGCGGCGGTGCTGGTGATCCAGAATCTGGCGCAGGTGCCGGAAAGCGACTTGAGCGCCAATGGCGCTGAAAAGGTGTTGGCCAAGCTCATTGACTGGGCGGTAGATGCCAGCCATTCGGCGACCGTGTGCCTGCTGTCGGAAGCACAGCGGCTGTTTGACCAAAGGAAGCTGTACTTCGGTCTCAGCGTGGTCAAAAGCCTGAAGCTGCGTTTTCTGCTGGCGGAGGAAGTACAGGCGCGAGATTACCTGTTGCCCGATGGCAAGTGGGACGTCGAGTATAAAGTCCGTCACCTCAAGGCAAACGACCCGTTCAGCAAGCAGATGGTCACGCCCCGGCACCGCGAGCGCTGGTTGAGCGCCGAGCAAGACAAGCTGGTCAGAACCTTCCGCGCCAACCTGAATGAAGACCTGCATGTCCAAGGTTACGCGGGCATCGGCAAGAGTCACCTGCTGGTGGCCTTGATGGAGCATCTGCGTCCGGAAAAGACCTTGTTGCTGGCGCGTACCCCGGAAAAACTGGAAACCCTGCGTACCCGCATGGTGGGCGTTCGCGAGCGAAAGGCCGGGCATACTTTCCACGCGTTTGCGCATGCCTTGCTGCATGGCCCGCGGCCCAAGCCGCTGAATACGCAGGTGCGAGCGCCGAGCAAGCAGGCACTGGCCCGGGAGCTGAATATCTTTGGCTTCCGGCGCCTGGAAGGGCAGGCGGTGCTGGACGTCTGCCTCAAAGTGCTTGAAGCCTACTGCCGCTCCTGGGAATACAGCCTGTCGGCCAAGCATCTGCCACATTTCAAACAGCCGCTGTCCAGCGTCGATAGTCGGGCGCTGCTCGAATACGCCAGCCGGTTATGGGGCTACCTTGAGGCGAATCCGGCCTGGGGCAGCCACACCGGGTTTGAAGCCTTGTTGATGATCAAGCGCGCCAGCCTTGCGGGCTGCGTGGTGCCCGAGCGCTATACCCATGTGCTCATCGACGAGAGCCAGGACATTCCGGCGCCGCTGCTGCAGATCATCGAGCGCGGCCGCCAGGTGCTGATTACCCTGGGGGATGAGTATCAGCAGGCCAGTGGGGGCGTGGTCAAGCGCGCCCGTGAGGTTCGCCATACGGACGTCTGCTACTCCGTACGCTCGGGCCGCAATGTCGAGCGCCTGGTCAACCCATTGATCAGCCAGCACTCGGATAAAAGCAAGGTGCTCTTCGAGGGCGCGCGGGACGCCGACGTCGGTATTGAGTTTTATCCGCAGGGCTTCGTACCGCCGCAAGGTTGCGTGGTGCTGACGGCGTCCCATTGGGACACCATGAAGTGGGCCATCCAACTGAGCGAAGCCCGGTGTGTATTTGGCCTGGCGAGCAAAGAGGCGCAGCAGTCGCTCAAGTACTTCATGGACACGGTCATCGCGTTGTTCAAGCCAGATTTCTACAGCAATGAGTTCAACGACGTCGGCCCCCATCCATTTTTCATCGATATGCTCGATTGGCAGCAGGTGCGGGATGCCTGCCAGTTCGATGAGGCGTTTCTGTGGGTCGAGGCCGAGCTGGAAAAAGGCTTTAACCTGGCTGATGTCACGCGCTTGAACAGGTTGAGCGGTCATCCGCACGAGCGCTGCCTGTTGATGCTGGCGCAAGACGCGGGTGGCATGGAGTTCGACCGGGTGTTGCTCACCCCCGAGTTATTGACCAATGTGAAGTTCAAGGACGCCTACGCGTTCGATCAGCGACTCTGTGCGGTCTACATCGCTATTTCCCGGGCCAGGATGCAACTGTATCTGCCCTACGATGTAGTCGAGTGGCTTGACTACCACACGTATCAGAAAACCCGGGAATTGCACGGTTACTGATGGATTTAGTCAGGCGCTGTCAGCCAAAGGTCTCGCGCAGTAGCCCGGCAAACGCATCCCGCGCCAGATGTCGCTGGGTGTCCTTGTGCCAGAACAGCAGGTTGTCCACCGCTGCCAGTTCTTCAAACCGATAGGACGCCAACTGATCGGCCTGTTCATAGCGCGCCAGAATGCCCTCAGGCGCCAACGCCACGCCAATCCCGGCGCTGACGCAACCGATGATCGTGCCCCAACTGGCATAGCTGGCAATCGCTGGCTTCACGTCATGGGGCTTGAGCCAGTTTTCCAGCGCGGCACGATAGGGGCAGCCCGGTGGCCACACCAGCAGCGTGCGGCCGGCCAGGTCCTTGGCGCTGTTGATAGGCGCGCTGGACGCACTGGCGATCAGCACCAGGCGTTCGCTGTAGACCACGCTTTGCTCCAGCTTCGTACGTTTGCCACCGGCGGCCACCAGCGCCACATCCAGCCGATGGTGTTGCAGGTCGTCCAGCAGTTGCGCCCAGGCGCCGGTGACCAGTTCCAGGCTGACGTCCGGGTAACGTCGGTGGTATTCAGCCAGCAACGGTGGCAGGCGGCCGCTGGCGCTGGACTCCACCGCGCCAATGCGCAAGGTGCCACGGGGAATGGCGTTGGCATCCACTGCACGTTTGGATTCATCCACCAAGGCCAGGATGCGTTCGCAGTAATCCAGGAAGATCTCACCGGCGGCGCTGATCGCCAGCCCGCGGCCGGCGCGGATGAACAACGGCGTGCCCAACTCGCTTTCCAGCTGCTTGATGCGTGTGGTGATGTTGGACGGCACGCAGTGCAACTGCAGGGCGGCCTGGGCCACGCTGCCGGTTTGTGCCACGGCTCGCACCATTTTCAGTTGGGCCAGTTCCATTGCTCAGTTCCAGTGATTTCAGAAGTCAGAAACGCTTAATTGTCCTGGGCCTGGCGTGGGCCAAGACTGACGGTATGCCTTCTCAATGTGTGGATGCCGTCGATGAATACCCCGTCACCGCTAAAGCTTACGCTAGTCATTGCCGCCGTCATCCTCTGTTGGGCCTATTCACCCATCGGTGTGCACATGGGCCTGCATAGCTACAGCCCGGGTCAATTGGCATTGCTGCGGTTTTTGATCGCGTCGGTATTCATGGCGGGCGTGGCCTGGGTGGTCGGTATTGGGCGGCCGCATGTGCGCGACCTGCCGTGGCTGCTGGTACTGGGTTTTTTCGGGGTGTTCCTGCACCACATCAGTCTCAATCACGGGCAGCAATGGGTGACGGCGGCGGCGTCGAGTGTGTTGGCACAGTCGGCGCCGCTGTTCAGTGTGTTGATCGCGTTTTTCTGCTTGAAGGAGCGGGTCAGCATCTGGCGTTGGGGGGGCGTGCTGTTGGGTTTGGCCGGCGTGCTGGTGGTGATCTGGGGTGACCAGGGCGTGGGCGACATTGATCCACGAGGCTTGCTGATCCTGCTGGCGGCGTGCTCATGGAGTGTGTATTTCGCTATCCAGAGGCACTACGCCCATCGTTACAGCCCGCTGACCATGGCGTGCTACATGGTGTGGTCCGGCACCTTGATGCTCTGCGTGAACCTGCCGGGCTTGCCCGCCGCCATCATGCAGGCGCCGCTACCGGAGAATTTCGCCGTGCTGGTGCTGGGTATTTTCCCCAGCGCCTTGGCGTATCTGGCCTGGGGCTATGTGTTGAAGCACGTCGAGGTCAGTCGCGCTTCGGTGGCGATGTACCTGATTCCACCGGTGGCCATGGTGATGGCCGCGACGCTGCTCGGCGAGCACGTCGCCCTGCAGGTGATACTGGGCGCGGTGATCGTACTGGCCAGCGTCGCCGCCATCAGCCTGGAGGGCCGTTGGCGTTCAATCGTTCCTGCAGACCGTGCGCAGAAGCCCTCTGTGAGGCCAATCGAGCAAGCTTCGTCAGATTAGACGAGCGTGCCGGATGCAATTTCCCCCTTGCTCCGCTAGCATTACCGGCTTCCGCTTCCCAGTTGCGACGGTTTTCGATGAGTTATCAGGTTCTTGCACGTAAATGGCGCCCGCGCTCGTTCCGCGAAATGGTCGGCCAGACCCATGTGCTCAAGGCTCTGATCAATGCCTTGGACAGCCAACGGCTGCACCACGCCTACCTGTTCACCGGTACTCGCGGGGTGGGCAAGACCACGATTGCGCGCATCATTGCCAAATGCCTGAATTGTGAAACCGGTATCACTTCAACGCCTTGCGGCACCTGTTCGGTATGCCGCGAGATCGACGAAGGGCGCTTTGTCGACTTGATCGAGATCGACGCCGCGAGCCGTACCAAAGTCGAAGATACCCGCGAGCTGCTCGACAACGTGCAGTACGCGCCGAGCCGTGGCCGCTTCAAGGTCTACCTGATCGACGAAGTACACATGCTCTCCAGCCACTCCTTCAACGCCCTGTTGAAAACCCTGGAAGAGCCGCCGCCCTACGTTAAGTTCATCCTGGCCACTACCGACCCGCAGAAACTTCCTGCAACGATTTTGTCGCGGTGCCTGCAGTTCTCTCTGAAAAACATGACCCCCGAGCGCGTGGTCGAGCATTTGACCCATGTGCTGGGCGTCGAGAACGTACCGTTCGAAGACGACGCGCTGTGGTTGCTCGGCCGCGCCGCCGACGGTTCGATGCGTGACGCCATGAGCCTCACCGACCAGGCCATCGCGTTTGGTGAAGGCAAGGTTATGGCCGCCGACGTGCGCGCCATGCTCGGCACCCTCGACCACGGCCAGGTGTTCGACGTGCTGCACGCGCTGATCGAAGGTGACGCCAAGGCGTTGCTCGAAGCGGTGCGCCACTTGTCGGAGCAGGGCCCGGATTGGAACGGCGTGCTCTCGGAGATCCTCAATGTGCTGCACCGCGTCGCCATCGCCCAGGCCCTGCCGGAAGGTGTCGACAACGGCCATGGTGACCGCGACCGCGTATTGGCCCTGGCCCAGGCATTGCCGGCCGAGGATGTACAGTTCTACTACCAGATGGGCCTGATCGGTCGTCGAGACCTGCCCCTCGCGCCGGACCCGCGAGGGGGCTTTGAAATGGTGCTGCTGCGCATGCTGGCGTTCCGGCCGGCGGATTCGGCAGACGCGCCGAGACAGCCGCTAAAGCCAGTGGGGATCAGCCAGGCCACAGTTGATTCCGCCAAACCAGTGGCTGGCGCGGCAGTTGTCGCGCCAGTAGTAGTTGCTGCGCCTGCGCCGGTTGTGCCAGCCCCCGAGCCTGAGCCTGAACCGGTTGCAGTAGCGGCTGCGGTTGAACCCGCGCCGGTTATCGAGCCCGAGCCTGTGGTCGACCTGCCCTGGAATGACCCGATCGAAGCTGAGGCCGAGCCCGAGCAGCAACCCGCCGTGGAACCCGTACTGGAAACCACCGGCGAGCAGCCCGAGCTGACACCGATGCCGGCGCCGACCCCGGACAGCGTCGTGCCGGATGCCCCTGAGTGGGCCTCGGCGCCGGTCCCCGAGCCGACGGTCGCCCAGGTTGAGGCTGCAACCCCAGGCATCGATCTGGACGACGAACCGCCGCTGGACGAAGACTATATAGAGCCAGACATGGACTCGGCCTACAGCTACCTGGACGAATTGGCCAGCGAGCATACCGCCGAGCCGGCTCCCGAGCCCGAGGCAGAACCCGCAGCGGCCCCCGCCACCGGCCTGGCCCTGCAATGGCTGGAATTGTTTCCGAAATTGCCGATCTCCGGCATGACCGGCAGTATCGCTGCCAACTGCACCCTGATTTCCATCGAGGGCGACCACTGGCTGCTGCACCTGGACCCGGCCCACAGCGCCTTGTTCAATGCCACCCAGCAGCGCCGGCTCAACGACGCACTCAACCAGTTCCATGGGCGCACGCTGACCATCGCCATCGAGCTGATCAAGCCCGAGCAGGAAACCCCGGCCCAGGCTGCGACCCGTAGGCGCCTTAACCGCCAGCGCGAGGCCGAGGATTCGATTCACGCTGATCCGCTTATCCAACAAATGATGCAACAGTTCGGTGCGGTCGTCCGTCACGATACTATTGAACCTGTCGAAGCTCCGGTGCCTCAGGCGTCATGACACCGGGCTACTAACTTGATCCACGTACTTTGAGGTGATTCCCATGATGAAAGGTGGCATGGCCGGCCTGATGAAGCAGGCGCAGCAGATGCAGGAAAAGATGGCCAAGATGCAGGAAGAACTGGCCAACGCCGAAGTCACCGGTAAAGCCGGTGGCGATATGGTCAGCGTGGTGATGACTGGTCGTCACGACATCAAGCGCGTCAGCATTGATCCGAGCCTGCTCGAGGGCATCAGCGATGACGACCGTGAAGTGCTGGAAGATTTGTTCGCCGCAGCCGTCAACGACGCGGTGCGCAAGATCGAAGCCAACAGCCAGGACAAAATGTCCGGCGTGACCGCTGGCATGCAGCTGCCACCGGGCATGAAGCTTCCGTTCTGATACACACTTTGGCTAGACTCAAATGCCAGGCATCGCGCCTGGCATTTTTTTTGGACGGTCGAAACATCGAACCCCAACCCTTCACCCATGGTCTGCACCCTATACCGTTGAATTCACTCACCGATAAAAGGAGCCCCGCTGATGCCTCAAGAATTGACGCTCAACCAACGCATCGTTCTGGTCTCACGCCCTCAAGGCGCACCCACGCCGGAAAATTTTCGACTGGAGCGTGTGAGCTTGCCGGACCTGGCGGACGGCCAGGTGTTGTTGAAGACGCTGTACCTGTCCCTGGACCCGTACATGCGTGGGCGCATGAGCGACGCGCCTTCCTACGCCGCGCCTGTGGAAATCGACGAGGTGATGACCGGTGGCGCTGTCAGCCGTATCGAGCAATCACGCAACCCTAAATTCGAAGTGGGCGACCTGGTGGTCGGTGCCACCGGCTGGCAAAGCCACAGCATTACTGATGGCCATAACCTGATGCCGGTGCCCAAGGGGCTGGCAAGCCCATCGATGGCTTTGGGCGTGCTGGGTATGCCGGGCATGACCGCCTACATGGGCCTGATGGACATCGGCCAGCCCAAGGCCGGGGAAACCCTGGTGGTGGCGGCGGCGTCCGGCGCGGTGGGTTCGGTGGTAGGCCAGGTGGCCAAGCTCAAGGGCTTGCGTGTGGTGGGAGTTGCCGGCGGTGCGGACAAGTGCCGCTATGTGGTGGAAGAGTTGGGCTTTGACGCCTGCATCGACCACAAGAGCGCAGACTTTGCCCATGAGTTGGCGCTGGCCTGTTTCAAAGGCGTGGACATCTACTTTGAAAACGTCGGCGGTAAGGTCTTCGATGCGGTGCTGCCTTTGCTCAACCCCAAGGCGCGCGTGCCGCTGTGCGGGTTGATCGCCGGTTATAACGCCCATGAAGCGCCCAGCGGTCCTGATCGCCTGCCGGGGCTGCAGCGCACCTTGCTGACCAAGCGGGTGCGGATGCAGGGCTTTATCGTGTTCGACGACTATGGTGACCGCCAGCCGGAATTTCTCAGCGCCATGGCGCCTTGGGTGCGCGACGGCAAGATCAAGTTCCGCGAGGACGTGGTCGATGGCCTGGAGCAGGCGCCCGAAGCCTTTATCGGCCTGCTTGAGGGGCGCAACTTTGGCAAGCTGGTGGTACGCGTCGCGCAGGATTGAGTATTTGACGCTAATCCGGGGCGCGGGTATAAACCGCGTCTCGTTGTTTTGTCGGACCCGTCGCCCATGAGCTTCAGCCCCCTGATTCGCCAACTGATCGATGCCTTGCGCACTTTGCCCGGCGTCGGCCAGAAAACTGCCCAGCGCATGGCGCTGCAACTGCTGGAGCGTGATCGCAGCGGCGGCACACGCCTGGCCCAGGCCCTGAGCCAGGCCATGGAAGGCGTTGGCCACTGCCGCCAGTGTCGCACCCTTACCGAAGAAGAACTCTGCCCGCAGTGCGCCGACCCACGTCGCGACGACACGTTGCTGTGCGTGGTGGAGGGGCCGATGGATGTGTACGCGGTGGAGCAGACCGGCTACCGCGGGCGTTACTTTGTGCTCAAGGGCCACCTGTCGCCCCTGGACGGCCTGGGGCCGGAAGCCATCGGCATTCCGCAACTGGTCGCGCGGATTGAAGCGCAGGGCACCTTTACTGAAGTGATCCTGGCGACCAACCCGACGGTGGAAGGTGAAGCCACGGCGCACTACATCGCTCAACTGCTCAACAACAAAGGGTTGATTGCCTCGCGTATTGCCCATGGCGTGCCGCTGGGCGGCGAGCTGGAGTTGGTCGATGGTGGCACCTTGGCGCACTCGTTTGCAGGTCGTAAGCCGATCGCCCTCTAAAGACCAGTGCAATACCCAATGTGGGAGGGGGCTTGCTCCCGATAGCGGTGGGTCAGCCAACCAATCTGTTGACTGATGCTCTGCTATCGGGAGCAAGCCCCCTCCCACATTAGTTTCTGGTCGCCTGTAATTGGGTTGATAACCAAGCAAGCGCTTGGTAAGTTCGCTCCATCTCGCCATGGAGCTTGCCGATGTCTGCCTATCAGGAATACTTCGATCCCAGCCACCAATTGGTCCGCGACAGCGTGCGCCGTTTCGTCGAGCGCGAAATGTTGCCCGGCATCGAGCAGTGGGAGGAGGCTGAGAGCTTTCCCCGCGAGCTCTACCTCAAGGCCGGCGCGGCGGGCATACTGGGGATCGGCTATCCCGAAGCGCTGGGTGGCAGCCACGAAGGTGACCTGTTCGCCAAGGTTGCCGCCAGCGAAGAACTGATGCGCTGTGGTTCCGGTGGCGTGGTGGCGGGGCTTGGCTCCCTGGATATCGGCCTGCCGCCCATCGTCAAATGGGCCAGGCCCGAGGTGCGCGAACGTATAGCGCCGCTGGTGCTGAGCGGCGAGAAAATCATCGCCCTGGCGGTCACCGAGCCGAGTGGCGGCTCGGATGTGGCCAGCCTGCAAACCCGCGCCATACGTGACGGCGAGCATTACCGCGTGAGCGGCGCCAAGACCTTTATCACCAGTGGCATTCGTGCCGATTTCTATACCGTGGCGGTGCGCACTGGCGGCCCGGGCTTCGGCGGCATCAGCCTGTTGCTGATTGAAAAAGACACGCCTGGTTTCACGGTCGGCCAGCCGCTGAAGAAGATGGGCTGGTGGGTGTCGGACACCGCTGAGTTATTCTTCGACGACTGCCGCGTGCCCGTCAGCCACCTCATCGGCGCCGAAAACATGGGGTTTGCCTGCATCATGGGCAATTTCCAGAGCGAGCGCCTGGCCCTGGCCTTGATAGCCAACATGACCGCGCAATTGGCCCTGGAGGAAAGCCTCAAGTGGGCCGCCCAGCGCGAAGCATTCGGCAAGCCCATTGGCAAGTTCCAGGTGCTCAAGCATCGCCTGGCGGAAATGGCCACCGCCGTGGAAGTCTCCCGCGAGTTCACTTATCGCCAGGCTGCGAAGATGGCTGCTGGCAAGAGCGTGATCAAGGAGATTTCCATGGCCAAGAACCTGGCTACCGATACGGCTGATCGGGTGACCTATGATGCGGTGCAGATACTCGGTGGGCAGGGGTATATGCGGGGCAACCTGGTGGAGAGGCTGTACCGGGATAATCGCATCCTGTCCATTGGTGGCGGGACGCGTGAGGTGATGAACGAAATCATCAGCAAGCAGATGGGGTTGTGAGCTGTGGTGTGCTTTCGGTCCTCATCGGGGGCAAGCCCCCTCCCACATTTTGATTTGTCAATACAGTCAAAACTGTGGGAGGGGGCTTGCTCCCGATGAGGCCGGTTCTGACAAGGACTACCTTTCGGTCAACCCAAACTGCGTCAGGCAAAACGTGGGAATCCCCATATCTTCCAAGCGCTGCGACCCACCCAACTCCGGCAAATCAATAATCGCCGCGGCTTCAAAGATCTTCGCACCCATGCGCCGCACCAGGTTCGCCGCCGCGATCAGCGTGCCGCCAGTGGCGATCAGGTCATCGAACATCAGCACCGAATCCCCTTCGCACAGGCTGTCGGCGTGCACTTCCAGGAGGGCCTCGCCGTATTCGGTCTGGTAACCCTCCGCCAGGACGTCCGCCGGTAGCTTGCCTTGCTTGCGAAACAGGATCAGCGGCTTGTTGAGCTGGTAGGCGATGATCGAACCGATCAGGAAACCACGCGCATCCATCGCGCCGATATGGCTGAAGTCGGCTTCGACATAACGGTGGGCAAAGCTGTCGGCGACCAGGCGCAGGGCACGGGGCGATTGGAACAGAGGGGTGATGTCACGAAAGATAACCCCCGGCTTGGGGAAGTCGATGACGGGGCGAATCAGGGATTTGATGTCGAACGAATCGAAGGTCATCGTCGCAGAGTCCTGGGCGGAAAACGGACTCGAAGTATACCTGCGGCCTCGCCGATTGGCGCGACCGCAGTACGGGATCAGACCTCCAGGGAACCACCGGCCAGTGCGCACAGCTGGATGGGGTCGAGGATATGCACCTCCTTGCCCTCGGCGGCAATCAACTGGTTCTGCTGGAAGCGGGTAAACACGCGGGACACGGTCTCCACTGCCAGGCCCAGGTAATTGCCGATTTCGTTGCGCGACATGCTCAAGCGGAACTGGTTGGCCGAAAATCCACGGGCACGGAAGCGCGCCGACAGGTTGACCAGGAACGTAGCGATGCGCTCGTCGGCGGTTTTCTTCGACAGCAGCAGCATCATTTGTTGGTCGTCACGAATCTCGCGGCTCATCACGCGCATCAGCTGGCGACGCAACTGCGGCAGTTGCAGGGCCAATTCATCCAGGCGCTCGAAAGGAATCTCGCACACCGAAGTGGTCTCAAGGGCCTGGGCCGACACCGGGTGAATCTCAGTGTCCATCCCCGACAGCCCGACCAACTCGCTGGGCAGGTGGAAACCGGTGATTTGTTCTTCGCCGCCGTCGCTGAGGCTGAACGTCTTCAACGCTCCCGAGCGTACTGCATAGACGGAATCAAACTTGTCGCCCTGGCGAAACAGAAACTCGCCTTTTTTCAGCGGGCGGCCGCGTTTGACAATGTCGTCCAGCGCATCCATGTCTTCCAGATTCAATGAAAGTGGCAGGCAGAGTGGGGCCAGGCTGCAATCCTTGCAATGAGCCTGGCCGTGAGCGCGCAGTTTAACTGGCTCGGACATTTCTTAAATCCTTGTGGGAAAACACACATAAGACGTAAGGGTAACGTACTGGGGGGTATGGAGGCCAGCGTGTACAAAAAACCGGCAGGGGTATAAAGATTTGGCAAAAGCCGCCGATGCACCATTATCGAACACAAACTCGGTAGCTAAAAATGATCTCTCTCACGACTCAACTCGCCGCTCGTACTCAAGTCCAGGCACTGCCCGAAACCAAAAAGGCTGCCGAGTCCGGTGCTGCTGAGGTTCCAACGGCTGATGAAGTCAAGCCTGCAGCTTCAGTGACCATTTCCGGTGCTGCAATGAAGGCTGCGGCAGATGAGAAAACTTCAAACAGTGACATCGACGACAGTGGCCTGTCGGACAACATCAAGAATTTGCTGAAGATGATTCGTCAGATCAAGAAGCAGATTGCCGAGAAGCAGGCTGAGATGGCGGCAGTAATGGCCGACAAGACCCTCAGCCCAGAACAGGCTCGCGCCCGACTTTCTGGTCTGCAATCGGCTCTGAGTGCGCTGCAAGCCAGCTTGACCGGCGCTCAGGCGTCCCTCAGCAAGGCGATGAAAGACATGAGTGCCGGTGATGCAGCCAAGGCCGCTAGTCTGGCAATGAAGTAACTGCCTTAGATTACTCGCGAAAATCGCTGCCTGTTCTGATGCTCCAGATAGGCGTCGAACACCATGCACACCGAGCGCACCAGCAAGCGCCCAGCCGGCAGTACACGAATGCCCTGGGCGTCCAGCTCGATCAAGCCGTCCGCGGCCATCGTCTCCAACTGCGGCCATAGTTCGGCGAAGTAGCCGCGAAAATCGATGTTATAAACCTGTTCGATCTCCTCGAATTCCAGGCTGAAATTGCAGATCAACTGCTGGATCACTTCCCGTCGCAAACGGTCGTCCGTGGTGCAGACCAAACCGCGGCTGGTCGCCAACTGTGCGCCCGCCAAGGCGTTCTGATACTGGTTGAGGTCGCTGTTGTTCTGGCAATACAGGTCGCCGATCTGGCTGATCGCCGACACCCCCAGCCCAATCAAGTCGCAGTGCCCGTGGGTGGTATAGCCCTGGAAGTTGCGTTGCAGCTTGCCTTCTTCCTGGGCGACGGCCAGTTCGTCGTCCGGCAGGGCAAAGTGGTCCATGCCGATATAGCGGTAGCCGGCCTGGGTCAGTTGTTCGATGGTGGTTTGCAGCATCAGCAGTTTTTCTGCTGGCGAGGGCAGGTCGTCGGTGTTGATTCGTCGCTGGGGCATGAAGCGTTCAGGCAAGTGTGCGTAGTTGAATACGGACAGGCGGTCCGGCTGCAAGCGGATGACTTCTTCCACGGTGCGCGCAAAGGCCAGCGGTGACTGTTTGGGCAAGCCGTAGATCAGGTCGATATTGATCGAACGAAATTGCAGGGTGCGCGCCGCATCGATCACGGCGCGGGTTTCTTCCAGGCTTTGCAGGCGATTGACCGCTCGTTGCACCTCGGGGTCGAGGTCTTGCACGCCGATGCTCACGCGGTTGAAGCCCAATTCGCGCAGCAGGCCCATGGTGGCCCAGTCGGCTTCGCGCGGGTCGATTTCGATGCCGTAGTCGCCCGAGTCGTCATCCAGCAAGTTGAAATGTTGGCGCAGGCGTGTCATCACCTGGCGCAGTTCATCGTGGCTGAGAAAGGTGGGCGTGCCGCCACCGAAATGCAGCTGTTCTACGGGCTGTTTGGGGTCGAGATGGCAAGCCACCAGCTGGATTTCCTGCTCCAGGCGTTGCAGGTAAGCCTGGGCGCGACCGCGGTCCTTGGTGATGACCTTGTTGCAGGCGCAGTAGTAGCAAATGTTGGCGCAGAACGGCACATGCACATACAGCGATAACGGCCGTACGGCCTTGCGGCTGTCACGCAGGGCGTGGAACAGGTCGAAGGTGCCGACCTGGCTGTCGAATTGCACGGCAGTGGGGTAGGACGTGTAGCGCGGCCCCGCCAAGTCGTAGCGGTGAATCAGATCTGTGTCCCAACGAATGGCGTCGAGCATGCGGGCGGTCCCCCGGATTGGCTAGTGGGCCGAGTCTAGGGGCAGGGCAGGGCAGGCATCTTGATTTGCATCAACGGGGAGCGGCGCTATGCCACATGGCAAGGTAGGGCACTAGTGACCCATCAGCCAGTGCTGATGCGGGCCTGGCAACGTCCATATTCCGAAGATAATCACCAGCACGCCACCGGCCATGCGCACGCTGCGCTTGCGCAAGAGCGCAGTCACGCGTTCGGCCGCCAGCCCGGTCGCCAGCAAAACCGGCCAGGTGCCCAGGCCGAACGCCAGCATCAGCAGTGCGCTATCCAGCGCGTTGCCCTGGCTTGCCGCCCACAAGAGGCTGCTGTAGACCAACCCACAGGGCAACCAGCCCCACAGCGCGCCCAGCAGCAAGGCGCGGGGCAGGCTGGACACCGGCAGCAAACGGTTGGCCACCGGCTGGATATGCCGCCACAGGCCGCGCCCGAGGCTTTCGATACGGGTGAGGCCGCTCCACCAGCCGGCCAGGTACAAGCCCATGCAGATCAGCAGCAGGCCGGCGAGCACGCGCATGAACATCGCCGCGGGGCTATTGGCTACCGCCCAGCCGGCCAGGCCAATCAGCAACCCGGCCGTGGCATAACTGAGGATGCGCCCCAGGTTGTACGCCAGCAACAGCCGAAAGCGCCGGCTGCGTTGTTCCTTGGGGATCGCCAGGGTCAGCGCACCCATCAGCCCGCCGCACATGCCCAGGCAATGGCCGCCGCCGAGCAGGCCGAGGATCAGCGCCGATACCAGCAGTGGCGCCAGCTCAAGCATGGGGTGGGGCTTTGGGTGGTTGCTCGGGGCCATTGGCTTCGTCGATGGCGGCCAGGTGATTCGGGTCCTGGTCGTCGAACAGCACGCTGTGGGCCGGGCCATCGAGATCCTCGTACTGGCCGCTGTCCACTGCCCAGAAGAAGATGTAGATGGCGACACCTACTAACAGCAATGCCGCCGGAATCATCACGTATAGAGCTGGCATCTGCACTCCATGCCCGCGCGGCTCAAGCCGGCAGCGGGCGAGTTACTAAGGGGGCGCCTGTGGCTTGCGCGCTCGGCAGGCGAGTCAGGCGCAACGCGTTGAGCACCACGGTCAATGAGCTGAGGGACATGCCGATCGCCGCCCAGATTGGAGTGATCCAACCCAGGGCGGCAAAGGGCAGCATAAGGCCATTGTACAGCCCGGCCCACAGCAGGTTTTCAATGATCACCCGACGGGTGCGTCGCGCCAGGCTGAAGGCTTGCACCAGCGCGTCGAGGCGATTGGACAACAGCACCGCATCGGCGCTGGTTTTTGCCAGGTCGGTGGCCGAGCCCATCGCCACACTGATATCGGCTGCGGCGAGCACGGGCACATCGTTGACGCCATCGCCGAGCATCAGCACCTTGCGTCCTTCCTTGCGCAACTGTTGCAGCACTTGCAGCTTGTCGTCAGGGCGCAGGCCACCGTGGGCTTCGTCGATACCCAGTTCAAAGGCGACACTGGCGACCATCGGCGAACTGTCACCCGACAGCAGCAACGTGCGCCAGCCACGCGCCTTGCATGCGGCCAGCAGGGCCGGCGCGTCGCTGCGCAGGCGGTCGTCCAGCACGAACCAGGCGAGGGCGCCGCCAGGGTCGCCCAGCAGCAGCCATTGCCCCGGCTCATCCGGCGATTCGGGGATCGAGCAACCGCTCAGCTCGCAGACAAACCCGGGCTGGCCAATGCGCAATTGCCGCTCACCTACGCGGCCTTCCAGGCCCAGGCCGGGGAAGCTGAGAACTTCCTCGGCCGCCAGTGGCGCACGGCCGAAGGCGCGGGCAATCGGATGTTCGGAGCGGTTTTCCAGGGCGGCGGCGAGGCCCAGGCATTCGTCGCGGTTCAGCGTGCTCAAGGGGCGGATCGCACGTAACGCCAGGCGGCCTTCCGTCAGCGTGCCGGTCTTGTCGAAAATCACCGTATCAATCTGGTTCAGGCCCTCGAGCACATGGCCGCGGGTCAGCAGCAACCCGAGGGTGTGCAAGGTGCCGGTGGCGGCGGTGAGGGCGGTCGGCGTGGCCAGTGACAGCGCGCACGGGCAGGTCGCCACCAGCATCGCCAACACAATCCAGAACGCCCGAGACGGGTCCAGCTCCCACCACAGCAGGCCGATCAGCGCGGCGGCGATCAGCGAGCACAGCAAGAACCACTGCGCAGCGCGGTCGGCGATTTGCGCCAGGCGCGGCTTCTCGGCCTGGGCGCGCTCCAGCAGGCGCACGATGGCGGACAGCCTTGTGTCATGGCCCAGGGCACGCACCTCGACGCTCAGCGCGCCTTCGACATTCAGCGTGCCGGCCGTGACACTGTCGCCGATCTGCCGGGGTTGCGGCAGGTACTCGCCAGTCAGCAGGGATTCATCGATGCTGGATTGACCGTCGAGAATCACCCCATCCGCTGGCAGCACGGCGCCGGGGTGTACCAGCACGCGATCACCCAGCGCCAATTCACTGAGCAGGATGCGTTCGCTCTGACCATCGCCTTTCAGGCGCAGGCACGAGGCGGGCAACAGGTTGACCAGTTGGGCGGTGGCCGCTGCGGTGCGTTCCCGGGCGCGGCGCTCAAGGTAACGCCCGGCCAGCAGGAACAGTGCAAACATGCCCACCGCATCGAAATACAATTCGCCCACACCGGTGATCGCGGTCCAGATGCCCGCCAGGTAGGCCCCGCCAATTGCCAGGGACACCGATACGTCCATGGTCAGGTGGCGCGTGCGCAAGTCACGCAGGGCGCCTTTGAAGAACGGTGCGCAACTGTAGAACACGATGGGCGTGGTGAGAAACATCGCGACCCAACGCAGGATCACATGCAACTCCGGGCTCAGATCGATATTGAATTCCGGCCAGGTGGCCATGGTTGCCATCATCGCCTGGAACCACAACAACCCGGCGACCCCCAATTGACGCAGGGCCAGGCGGTTCTCGCTGGCCAATTGCTCGGCGGCGCGGTCGGCCTGGTAAGGGTGGGCGGCGTAGCCGATATGGCGCAGCTCGCTGAGCAGTTGGCTCAGCGGCAGTTGCCCATCGGCCCAGCGCACGTGCAGGCGATGATTGGACAGATTCAGCCGCGCCTCGGCTACGGCGGGCAAGCTGCGCAGGTGTTTCTCAATCAGCCAGCCGCAGGCAGCGCAGCTGATGCCTTCCATCAACAGGGTGGTTTCGGCAAGGTCGCCTTGATGGCGCACAAAGGGTTTTTGCACATCGGCGCGGTCGTACAGCGCCAGCTCGTCCACCAGTTGCACCGGCAACGCCTCGGGGTTGGCTGAGGCTTCGCTGCGGTGCTGGTAATAGCTTTCCAGCCCGCCAGCCACGATGGCCTCGGCCACCGCCTGGCAGCCCGGGCAGCACAGTTCGCGGCGTTCGCCGAGGATCTGGGCGGTAAACCGGCTGCCGGAAGGGACGGGCAGGGCGCAGTGGTAGCAGGGGGTGGTCATGGTTCGGGGTCTTTGGTGGCTGGGAGGGCCTCATCGCGGTCAAGCCCGAATTCCACAGGGATCGCGGTGTCCATGTGGGAGAGGGCTTGCCCGCGATGCGCGAAGCGTAATCTTTTACTTCTTCAGGTCTTCAGCACCCTGCAACGGTTCGTCACCCAACAGCAAGTCTTTGGCGTGACTGACCTCTTCCTCCTCGAACATTCTCCAGGTCCGGTCGCCTTCTACACCGAGCAATTCCACGAAACGCCGGCCTTCAACCTTGTCGGTGACCTGGCCGATATAACGGCCGGGCTCACTGTCACTGCGGGCCAGGACGATCTTGCGATCCTTCTCCGGCTGGGTCGGAGAAATCAGGTTCAGTTCCAGGGTCCCCGGGCCGCTGTTGCCGGTCAGGAGCAGCTCGACTTCGCCGGTCAGTTCATCCAGGTGCAACTTGGCGCGCAATTGCAGAGTCTGGGCCAGGCGTTCGCGGTCCAGAGAGCGGTTGATGCCTTTGCCGGCCTCGTAGTAGTTGTCGTTGACCAGGTTGTCCGGGTTGTTCACCGCGATGGTCACCATGGACAAGGTCAGTGTCACCGAACAGGCCAGGATAGCGATGATGATCCAGGGCCAGAGGTGCTTGTACCAAGGGCTTGCGGCAGTGGCTGAGGACATTTGTTCTATTCCCTGATTAACGGACTTGTGGGCCGATGAATCGGCTCTTGGCTTCAATATGAACGCTGGTGTCATCGGCATCCTTGAGGATGAACGTCACCTCATTGGTGCTCGACGGCAACTGTTCCGGCGCACTCGACAACTCCACAGGCATGCTGACAATGTCGCCAGCGGCTACCTTGATCTCGCGCCGGCCTTGCAGCTTGAGATCCGGTAGCCCAGCGGCGTCGAGCACGTAGGTGTGGTCACGCTGGTCTTTGTTCATGATCTTCAGGCTGTAGACGTTCTCGATGCGCCCTTCAGCGTTTTCGCGGTAGAGCACGCGGTCCTTGCTGACATCGAAACCTACCAGCGAGCGCATGAAAAACGCCCCGACCAGCAGGCTGATCATCGCCAGCAGCACCAGCGCATAGCCGATCAGCCGTGGGCGCAACTTGTGAGTCTTCTGCCCGGACAGGTTGTGCTCGGTGGTGTAGCTGATCAGGCCGCGTGGGTACTCCATCTTGTCCATGATGGTGTCGCAGGCATCAATACAGGCGGCGCAGCCGATGCACTCGATTTGCAGGCCGTCGCGGATATCGATACCGGTAGGGCATACCTGCACGCACATTGTGCAGTCGATGCAGTCGCCCAGGCCCTGGGCCTTGTAGTCGATGCCCTTTTTACGCGGGCCACGCACTTCGCCGCGGCGCGGGTCGTAGGAAACGATCAGGGTGTCCTTATCGAACATCACACTCTGGAAGCGTGCATACGGGCACATGTAGATGCACACCTGTTCGCGCAGCCAGCCAGCGTTACCGTAGGTGGCGAGGGTGAAGAAGCCGACCCAGAAATACGACCAGCCATCGGCCTGGCCGGTGAAGAAATCGAACACCAGTTCGCGGATCGGCGAGAAGTAGCCGACGAAGGTCATGCCGGTGGCGAAGCCGATCAGCAACCACAGGGTGTGCTTGCTGAATTTGCGCAGGAACTTGTTGGCACCCATGGGCGCCTTGTCCAGCTTGATGCGCTGGTTACGGTCGCCTTCGGAAACCTTTTCGCACCACATGAAGATCCATGTCCACACGCTTTGCGGGCAGGTATAGCCGCACCACACACGCCCGGCATACACGGTGATAAAGAACAGGCCAAACGCCGCAACGATAAGAATGCCCGAGAGCAGAATGAAGTCCTGAGGCCAGAAGGTCGCGCCAAAAATGAAGAACTTGCGTTCCGGCAGGTTCCACCACACCGCCTGGTGACCGCCCCAATTCAGCCACACGGTGCCGAAGTAGAGCAGGAACAACCCGGCACCACCGAGCATGCGCAGGTTGCGGAACAGGCCGGTGAAGGCGCGAGTGTAGATTTTCTCTCGCGACGCGTAGAGGTCCACGCTGTTATTCGGGTTTTTGGCAGGCGGGGTAACGTCATGTACCGGTATCTGGTTGCTCATCATTGCATCCCACGGCGGTGGAGATTTGCCTCGGCCAGTACGTGCCAACCGGGGTCAAATTAAGGGTGTTGCAGTGGCCTAATGATACGCCCCCGTGGGTATTCAAAGGGTGCGACCTTTGGTCGCGTTGGGGGAAATCAATTGATGGTGTACGTGACCTGGATCAATTGACTTGTCGAGTATGGACGATTTTTGCGAAAACCGAGGTCATTCGTTTGCTTCAAAGGGTGGGCGCGGCGTGAAGTAATCAAGGTGTGACGGTTTTTTACAGCACTACATGATTGTTCAGTCAGTTATTAATATTCGCATATCTGTGTAAATAAACATGTGTATGACGCTGTATGTATTTCGGGAACGGCTGTTTGTTAATCGGTACTCAAGGGGACACCGCTCAAACTTGACCGGTGAAACTACGAGAGGAGTGCATAGATATGGAAGTTGGAACGTTTTCTCCCCAGCAGCCCGCTGCTGAGCTGTACGAGCAAAAGCCGACAGGAGCGTTAATGCCGAGGCTCGACCCTGCCAAAGTTGCGCAGATGGCCGTGCACTACTTTCCCAGGTTGGAAGACGCTGACAAAAAAGGGTATATCACCCAGGACTCGCTCAAGATGGCCGCTGAAGGCCCTGACGAAATGATCGGGCGTGTGGCATATGCGTTGCTGGACAGTAAAGACTTGCTGCAATTTGCCGGTAGCGGTACGGATAACTATTCATTTGATCGGTTCCTAGAGGTGGTAATCAACTCTCGGCCGCTCGAGCTTTATAAACGCGAACAGAACCGGCCTAGGCCGCCCGTGTACGGTCAACCACGTCTCTAACTCGCTGACCTTACTCATAAAACGCTCCATCGATGTTAATCGGTGGGGCTTTCTGGCGTGCGATGCGCAAGCGTCATTCTCCCCAGGGGTTTATCAGTGGGACACCGCTCGATTGAAAGTCGCTGATGTTGCGAGTAACCACGGTAAGTCCGTGAACCAGAGCGGTCGCGGCAATCAGGGCATCACTTTCATTGGCTCGATCCGGAACATGCAAATGCGCACAACGCAGTGCCACCGCAGCGTCAACCGGCAGGATCCGGGCATCGAAAGCCGGCATCACATGGCGTTTTAACCAGGTCCGCAAAACCTTCCCTTGCGCCGGGTCTCGCCGCTCTATGCGCAAGACTCCGGTTTCCAACTCTTTCAACGTAATGGCCGAGATAAACATGCGCGGGGCAATAACGCTTTTTGCCCAGGCCACCACGTTTGCGTCAGCCTGAGGTTTACGAAGTTCGGAAATAACGTTGGTGTCGAGTAGATACATCAAGAAAGGTCCACGGGTCGATGAGTGATCACGGCACGTTCGGTTTCGAAGTCGATATCGGCCGCCTCCGGCATCACCAACAGGTCAACGATGTCGGCATTGAGGCCTGTCAGTTTTTGGTAGTCCTCAATGCTTAGCAGTACATGGGCAGGCTTGCCGCGGTCAGTGATAAAAACCGGGCCATGGCGCGCGGCTTTTTTGGCACCGCTTGTGTCTTGGTTGAATTCGCGGCTGGAAATGGTCGTGATGGTCATGGGGCTGCCCCCTTCTGTGGATAGAATGTAGTTACGTTACTACTCTGCGGTGGGGCCCTGCAAGCCTGGGTCTACAAGCGGTAGTGCGTTGCTGCCTGGAAAGACTCCCGGAGCCAGAAACAACAAAGCCCCGCCAGCTTTCGCTGCGCGGGGCTTTGTTGTTTTTCAGGCCTTCTTACTGTTCCTCGGCCTTCTTATCCCCATGGGACAAGCTGTACACATACGCCGCCAGCAAATGCACCTTGTCATTACCCTGCAACAGTTCCTGCGCAGGCATCTGGCCCTGGCGACCATAGCGAATGGTCTGCTGCAGTTGCGCAAAGCTCGAACCGTAGATGAACGCGCCTGGGTGGGTCAGATCCGGCGCGCCCATGGCTGGCGTGCCCTTGCCAGCCGGGCCGTGGCAGGCCACGCAGTTGGCGGCGAAAAGTTTCTCACCGTTGGCTACGTCGGCCTTGGCGCCTTCCGGAAGCTTGCGGCCGTCGAGGTTGGTCACCACAAAGCCCGCAACATCGGCCACACCTTGCTCGCCGATGACTTCGGCCCAGCCTGGCATCACCGCGTGGCGGCCTTGCATGATGGTTTGCTTGATGGTTTCCGGTTCACCGCCCCAGCGCCAGTCGGCGTCGGTCAGGTTGGGGAAGCCGTAGGCGCCCTTGGCGTCGGAGCCGTGGCACACCGAGCAGTTGGAGGCAAACAGGCGGCCGCCCATTTTCAAGGCTTGTGGGTCCTTGGCGACTTCTTCAATCGGCATGGAGGCGAACTTGGCGAAGATCGGCCCGAACTTGGCCTCCGACCTGGCCATTTCCTTTTCCCACTCGTGCACACCCGTCCAGCCGGTCTGGCCGTTGGCGAAAGCGGTTTGCTTGTCGTTGTCGAGGTAGTTGTAACCCGGCAGCAAGCCCTTCCAGTTGCCCAGGCCGGGGTACAGCACCAGGTAGCCAAGAGCAAAGACGATGGTGCCGACAAACAGCATGAACCACCATTTGGGCAGTGGGTTGTCGTACTCCTCGATGCCATCGAACGAGTGGCCGACGGTCTCGTCCGTCTGTTCGGTGCGCTGGCCCTTGCGGGTCGACAGCAGCAGCCAGGTCAGGGCGAAGATGGTACCCAGACTGAGGACTGTGACGTACAGACTCCAGAACGTAGTCATTCTTTGTTACTCCTAGAAGCTTGCTCGACGTGCTTGATGGCTTCGGGGTCATCCGCAAAGGGCAGCATGGTCGCGTCGTCAAACTCCGACTTGCGCCGCGGGCTGAATACCCACAACGCCAGGCCGACAAAGGCCACCATCACCACAACGGTGCCCAGGCCACGAATCATCCCGATATCCATGTAGGTCACCGTTTGCTTTTGATGATGGTGCCAAGGCCTTGCAGGTAGGCCACCAATGCGTCCATTTCGGTCTTGCCTTTCACGGCGGCGGCCGCACCGGCGATGTCTTCGTCGGTGTAGGGCACGCCCAGTGTGCGCAGGACTTCCATCTTCTTCGCGGTGTCCTTGCCGTCGAGCTTGTTTTCCACGAGGAACGGGTACGCCGGCATTTTCGACTCAGGCACCACGTTGCGCGGGTTGTACAAGTGCGCACGCTGCCAGTCATCGGAGTAACGCCCGCCAACACGGGCCAGGTCCGGGCCGGTGCGCTTGGAGCCCCACAGAAACGGGTGGTCCCACACGCTTTCACCGGCGACCGAATAGTGGCCGTAGCGTTCGGTTTCGGCGCGGAATGGGCGGATCATCTGCGAATGGCAGCCCACGCAACCGTTGGCGATATAGACGTCGCGGCCTTCCAGTTCAAGGGCGGTGCGTGGCTTCATGCCTTCGACCGGCTTGTTGGTCACGTCCTGGAAAAACAACGGAACGATCTGGGTCAGGCCGCCGATACTCACGGCGATGACCATGAAGAAGGCCAGCAGGCCGATATTCTTCTCGACTACTTCATGCTTCATCAGTGAGCTCCCACAACGGCGATCTTGGCGGCGGCTTCGGCTTCTACAGGGTCGGAGGCACGCACGGTGCGCCAGACGTTGTAGGCCATCAACAGCATGCCGCTGGCAAAGAACGCACCGCCCAGGGCGCGGACGATAAAGCCCGGGTGGCTGGCTTGCAGCGCTTCGACGAAGGAGTAGGTGAGGGTGCCGTCATCGTTGATCGCACGCCACATCAGGCCCTGGGTTATGCCGTTGACCCACATGGAGGCGATGTAGAGCACGGTGCCGATGGTGGCCAGCCAGAAGTGCGCGTTGATCAGCCCGACGCTGTGCATCTGCACGCGGCCGAACAGTTTGGGGATCATGTGGTACAGCGCGCCGATGGAGATCATTGCCACCCAGCCCAGAGCGCCGGCGTGTACGTGGCCGATGGTCCAGTCGGTGTAGTGGGACAGCGAGTTGACGGTCTTGATCGCCATCATCGGCCCTTCGAAGGTCGACATGCCGTAGAAGGCCAGGGAGACAACCAGAAAGCGCAGGATCGGGTCGGTGCGCAGTTTATGCCAGGCGCCCGAGAGGGTCATCATGCCGTTGATCATGCCACCCCAGCTGGGCGCCAGCAGGATGATCGACATCGCCATGCCCAGGGACTGGGCCCAGTCCGGCAGGGCGGTGTAGTGCAGGTGGTGCGGGCCGGCCCAGATATACAGGGTGATCAGCGCCCAAAAGTGCACGATGGACAGGCGATAGGAGTAGATCGGGCGCTCGGCCTGTTTCGGCACGAAGTAGTACATCATCCCCAGGAAGCCGGTGGTGAGGAAGAAGCCTACGGCGTTGTGGCCGTACCACCATTGGATCATCGCATCCGTCGCACCGGAATAGGCCGAGTAGGACTTGAACAGGCTGACCGGCAGCGAGGCGTGGTTGACGATGTGCAGCATCGCCGTCACCAGGATGAACGCGCCGTAGAACCAGTTGCCCACATAAATGTGCTTGGTCTTGCGCTTGACGATGGTGCCAAAGAACACCACCGCGTAGGTCACCCAGACGATGGCGAGCAAAATGGCGATCGGCCATTCCAGCTCGGCATATTCCTTGGTGGTGGTGTAGCCCAGGGGCAGGCTGATGATGGCGCCGACGATGACCGCCTGCCAGCCCCAGAAGGTAAAGGCTGCAAGGCCGTCGGAGATCAATCGCGTCTGGCAGGTGCGTTGCACGACATAGTAGGAGGTGGCAAACAGCGCACATCCGCCGAAGGCAAAGATCACCAGGTTGGTATGCAGCGGGCGCAGACGACCGAAGGTCGTCCATGGCAGGTCGAAATTCAATTGCGGCCAGACCAGTTGCGAGGCGATGAACACCCCGAGCCCCATGCCAAGGATCCCCCAGACCACCGTCATGATGGCGAACTGGCGGACTACCTTATAGTTATAAGCAGTCGGACTGATTGCTGTGCTCATTCTAAGGTTCCACGGTTTAGGTTTTTTTATAGGTAAAATCGGTCGCAAGTATGTAGAAACCGAGGGGCCATTGCAACGCAATGACTGACCTGTATCAATGCGTTCCACGCCAGATTCTGCGCCCTTTCCATGTTTGGCGTAAGGATTAAATCCGAAATAGAAAGCTGATCAAGTGGACAGGAATTTTGGAGGGCGCAACGGATACCGCCGCCTACGCCAGAATTGCTCCACTGTGGGAACAAGCGTAGACCCGAATATGAGGAGGGGAAAGTTGGGTGTCGCAAGGGTGCGACACTTGGTCGCGACTTGTGCCTGTGGCGAGGGAGCTTGCTCCCGCGCCACAGGTAGAGCGCTTACTGAGGTTGGCTTTCTGGCATTGCACCATCAGCGTTATGGGAGAGGCTGTACACGTACGCCGCCAGCAGGTGCACCTTGTCGTTGCCTTGCAACATCTCCTGGGCCGGCATCTGGCCCTGGCGACCATGGCGAATGGTCTGTTGCAACTGCGCCAGGCTGGTGCCGTAGATAAAGCCGGCGGGCTCGGTCAGGTTCGGCGCACCCATGGCTTCCACGCCGTGGCCTTGCGGGCCGTGGCAGGCTACGCAAGTGGTGCTGAATGCAGCCTGGCCGGCGGCCAGGTCGGCGGTGTTGTCCGCCGGCAAGGGCAGCTTGGCCAGGTCGTGGCGAACATAGGCGGCGACGTTCTTCACCCCGTCCTCGCCCAGCACTTCACCCCAGGCTGGCATTGCCGCGTGGCGACCGCTCATGATGGTGGCCTTGATTGCCTCGGCCGAACCGCCCCAGCGCCAGTTGCTGTCCGCCAGGTTCGGGAAGCCATAGGCGCCCTTGGCATCCGAGCCGTGGCACACCGCGCAGTTGGAGGCGAACAGGCGACCACCCATCTTCAACGCTTGAGGGTCCTTGGCGACTTCTTCTACCGGCATCGCCGCGAACTTGGCGTAAATCGGCCCGAACTTGGCGTCGGCCCTGGCCATTTCCTTGTCCCATTCCTTGGTCTGGGTCCAGCCGTCTTCATAGCCCGGCAACACGCCTTTCCAGTTGCCCAGGCCCGGGTAGAGGATCAGGTAGCCGACGGCAAACACCAGGGTGCCGGCGAACAACATGAACCACCACTGGGGCAGTGGGTTGTCGTATTCCTCGATACCGTCGAAGGCGTGGCCCATGGTCTGGTCGACGCTGCCCTTGGTTTCGCCCTTGCGGGTGCCGACCAAAAGCCAGGTCAGGCCGATCAGGCTGCCGAGGGTCAATACGCAGATCCATGTACTCCAGAAGGTAGTCATGGCCGAGTGCTCCTTGTTGCTGGCTCTGCTTGAGCGTCGGGTGGGGAAGGTTCATCGGCAAACGGCAGCAGGCGGGCCTGCTCGAATTCCGCATTGCGGCGGTTGTTGAAGACCCACAGCGACAGGCCGATAAAGGCGATGGCGACCACCAGCGTGCCGAGGCCGCGGATGGTGCCCGCATCGAATTCAAATCCCATGGCTCACCTCTTGCTCTTGATGGCAGTGCCGAGCACTTGCAGGTAGGAAACCAGCGCGTCCATCTCGGTCTTGCCCTTGAGGCTGGCGACGGCGCCATTGATGTCGTCGTCGGTGTAGGGCACGCCGAGGGTGCGCATCACTTTCAACTTGGTCTCGGTGTGGCTGCTGTCCACGGCGGCGGTAACCAGCCACGGATACGCCGGCATTTTCGACTCCGGTACCACGTTGCGCGGGTTGTACAAGTGCGCGCGGTGCCAGTCGTCCGAGTAGCGCGCGCCGACGCGGGCCAGGTCCGGCCCGGTGCGCTTGGAGCCCCACAGGAACGGGTGGTCCCACACGCTTTCGCCTGCCACCGAGTAGTGGCCGTAGCGTTCGGTCTCGGCGCGGAAAGGGCGGATCATCTGCGAGTGGCACTGTACGCAGCCCTCGCGGATGTAGATGTCGCGGCCTTCCAGTTGCAGCGCGGTGTAGGGCTTCATGCCTTCCACCGGCTTGTTGGTCACGTCCTGGAAGAACAGCGGGACGATCTGGGTCAAGCCGCCGATGCTCACGGCGAGCACCATCAGCAGCATCAACAGGCCGACGTTCTTTTCAATCGTTTCGTGTTTCATCATCGACTCCTCAGGCCATCTGCGCTGCAGCGGTGACTTCGGCAGGTTGCGCCGAACGCACGGTGCGCCAAGTGTTGTAAGCCATCAGGAACATGCCGCTGAGGAAGATGGCACCGCCTACCAACCGCACAATGAAGCCTGGGTGGCTGGCCACCAGGGTTTCGACGAACGAGTAGGTCAAGGTGCCGTCTTCGTTGACCGCACGCCACATCAGGCCCTGGGCGATGCCGTTGACCCACATCGAGGCGATGTAGAGCACGGTGCCGATGGTGGCCAGCCAGAAGTGCGCGTTGATCAGGCCGAGGCTGTACATCTGCTCGCGACCGAAGACTTTCGGGATCATGTGGTACAGCGCGCCGATGGAAATCATCGCCACCCAACCCAGCGCCCCGGCGTGTACGTGGCCGATGGTCCAGTCGGTGTAGTGGGAGAGGGCGTTGACGGTCTTGATCGCCATCATCGGGCCTTCGAAGGTCGACATACCGTAGAACGCCAGGGACACCACCAGGAAGCGCAGGATCGGGTCGCTGCGCAACTTATGCCAGGCACCCGATAGAGTCATCATGCCGTTGATCATGCCGCCCCAGCTCGGGGCCAGCAGCACCAGCGACATCACCATGCCCAGGGACTGCGCCCAGTCTGGCAGGGCGGTGTAGTGCAAGTGGTGCGGGCCGGCCCAGATATACAGGGTGATCAGTGCCCAGAAGTGCACGATGGACAAGCGATAGGAATACACCGGACGCTCGGCCTGCTTGGGCACGAAGTAGTACATCATCCCGAGAAAGCCCGCAGTGAGGAAAAAGCCCACAGCGTTATGCCCATACCACCACTGCACCATGGCATCCGTCGCACCACCGTACAGCGAGTAGGACTTGGTCAGGCTGACCGGGATTTCCAGGTTATTGACGATATGCAGGATCGCCACGGTGATGATGAACGCACCGAAGAACCAGTTACCAACGTAGATGTGCTTGGTGTTGCGCTTCATGATCGTGCCGAAGAACACAATGGCATAGGCGACCCAGACGATGGTGATCAGGATGTCGATCGGCCATTCCAGCTCGGCGTATTCCTTGGAGCTGGTGTAGCCCAGCGGCAAGCTGATGGCAGCCAGCAGGATAACAAGCTGCCAGCCCCAGAAGCAGAACGCGGCGACTTTCGGCGCGAACAGTTGCGTCTGGCAGGTACGCTGCACCGAGTAGAAGGAGCTGGCAAACAGTGCGCAGCCACCAAAGGCGAAGATCACCGCGTTAGTGTGCAACGGGCGCAGGCGGCCGAAGCTGGTCCAGGGCAAATCAAAGTTGAGCGCAGGCCATACCAATTGGGCAGCGAGAAAAACCCCGAGCCCCATGCCGACGATGCCCCACACCACCGTCATAATGGCGAATTGGCGGACCACCTTGTAGTTATAGGCGGTACTTAAAGTAGTGTTCATGGTTCCCCATCCACGGTTCAACCCAAGCAAATGCGGCACTTGGGCTGGAGTTATAGGCAGACTAAAAAGCGAGGCAAGCATGGGCAAAGAGCACAAGGCCAGTATTGACGGGGATCAATGGGCGCAGTGTGTGCGCGAACGCGGCTGGCTGTGGAATGTCGCCACGGGCAAGACGTCGGGCGAGCCGGTCACGTTGATCCTGGCCCACGGCGCCGGCGCACCGATGGACTCGGCGTTCATGAGCGACATGGCTGAACGCCTTGCCGGGCATGGCGTGAACGTGCTGCGCTTCGAGTTCCCGTACATGGCCCAACGCCGGGTAGACGGCGGCAAACGCCCGCCGAATCCGGCGCCCAAACTGCTGGAGTGCTGGCGTGAGGTGTATGCCCAGGTGCGACGTCATGTCGCTGGGACACTGGCGATTGGCGGCAAGTCCATGGGTGGGCGGATGGCGAGTTTAGTAGCCGACGAGTTGGGTGCCGATGGCTTGGTGTGCCTGGGCTATCCGTTCTATGCAGTGGGCAAGCCGGAAAAACCACGGGTGGAGCATCTGGCCGGGTTGAAGACGCCGACCTTGATTGTGCAGGGCGAGCGTGATGCGCTGGGTAATCGGCAGGCAGTGCAAGGCTATGAGTTGTCGCCGAACATCGAGGTGATGTGGCGGGTGGCGGGGGATCATGATCTGAAGCCGTTGAAGGCTTCGGGGTTCAGCCATGAGCAGCATCTGGAGGCTGCGGCGGTGCAAGTGGCTGAGTTTCTCGGCTCCTGTTAGGGCCTATCGGGGGCAAGCCCCTCCCACATTCGACCGAGTTCCAACTTTGGAATAGGGTCAAAATGTGGGAGGGGGCTTGCCCCCGATTGCGGTCTACCGGTTAAAGCGCTCTACCAGCGAGTACTGGGTATTCGCGGTATGGGTCAGTTCCTCACTCAACTGCGCCGAGTTCATCGCCTGTTCCGAGGTCTGATCCGCCAGCAGCGCAATGGTGCTGATATTTCGGCTGATCTCTTCAGCAACAGCGCTTTGCTCCTCGGTGGCAGCGGCGATCTGGGTAGTCATATCGGTGATATTCGCCACCGCCTCACTGATACCCACCAACGCCTGGTCCGCTTCCATTACCCGCGCTACACCCTCTTCAGCCTGGCGATGCCCGGCGTCCATGGTTTGCACGGCCGCAGCCGCCGTGTGTTGCAGCTTGGCGATCAAGGCATGGATCTGCCCGGTGGACTCGGCCGTACGCTGCGCCAGTTGGCGAACCTCGTCTGCCACCACCGCAAAACCACGACCCATCTCCCCGGCACGCGCCGCTTCGATGGCCGCGTTGAGGGCCAACAGGTTGGTCTGGTCGGCGATGCCTTTGATCACATCGACCACGCCGCCGATTTCATCGCTGTCCTTGGCCAATTGGGTGACGGTCACGCCCGTCTCGCCCACGGCCACCGACAGCCGTTGAATCGCCTCGCGGGTTTCCCCGGCGATATCGCGGCCGCGGCCGGTCAGGCGGTTGGCTTCCTGGGTGGCGTCGGCGGTGCGCTGTACATGGCTGGCCACTTCCTGAGTGGTCGCCGCCATCTGGTTGACCGCTGTGGCCACCTGTTCGGTTTCCACGCGCTGGCGTTCCAGGCCGCTGGAGCTGTTGTGCGCCAGGGTGTTGGACTGCGCCGCCTGGGCGTTGAGGTGCTCGGCAGTGTCCTGCAACCGAGTCAGACAGGTCTTAAGACGTGCTTCCTGGCTGAGGATCGACATTTCCAGTCGCGCCTGGGCGCCACGGCTGTCGGTGTACATCTGCGCGATCAACGGGTCGGAGGTGGTCTGC
Organism: Pseudomonas sp. MF6755; assembly: GCF_016405635.1. NCBI lineage: Bacteria > Pseudomonadati > Pseudomonadota > Gammaproteobacteria > Pseudomonadales > Pseudomonadaceae > Pseudomonas > Pseudomonas sp. MF6755. Next base: position 143,377 of record NZ_JAEKDA010000002.1, on the reverse strand, counting down.
TCGGCCAGGCGCAGCAAACGCTTGAGGCCGCGTTGTTGCCAGCTCAGGCCCAGCAGGCCCAACGGCACCGACAGACCCGCCGCCAAGGCAAAGCCCCAGTGGGAGTTGAGCGACGCGCCGATCATGAAGCTCAACTGGCTGACCAGGATAAACGGCAGCCAGTCCTGCAGCACCGGCAGCCATTTGTCCCGCTGAGGAACGGCCGACTTGCCCTGGTTGATGCGTTGATAGAGCGCTTCGGCCCGGCGGATCTGCTCGGCGGTGGGCTTGATGCGCACCGATTCGTAGCCGATCACCTGGTTGCCGTCGAAGACCGGTGTTACGTAGGCGTTCACCCAGTAGTGGTCACCGGTCTTGCAGCGATTCTTGACAATGCCCATCCATGGCAAGCCTTGTTTGAGCGTTGACCACATATGCGCGAATACCGCTGCCGGAACGTCCGGGTGACGTACCAGATTGTGCGGGGCACGGATCAGTTCGTCGTGGGTGAACCCACTGATTTCGACAAACGCGTCGTTGCAGTAGGTAATGACACCCTTGGCATCTGTGGTGGAGATCAACCGTTGCTGAGCGGGGAAGGTACGTTCGCGCTGGGTAACGGGTTGGTTATTACGCATGATTGTTCAATCCACAAGGCTTTCAGGGGTTATCGGCAATGGCGAGCATTTATTTAACTTGTTTTTTGCAACAATCCAGTGGGCCGAGGTAAGCGTCAGCTGGCCAGCATCGGATAGGTGAACAGTCCGAAGTGAAGCAGGTTCAAGCCAAAGTGCGTGGCAATCGCCGCGCCCAGCCCGCCAAAGCGATACGCCAGGCCGTAACCGACGCCGGCAATACTCGCCAGCAGCACCCACTGCCAACCCGCGCCCAGGTGCACCAGGCCGAATAACAGCGAGGCCAGCAGCAGCGCGAGGTTCTCGCCGTAGGGCAGGTTTTTGAAGCGCTGGCTCAGGCCACCCTGGATATAGCCACGGAACAGCGCTTCCTCGACCAGCGTCACCAGCAGCAGGTTATTCAATACCCAGAGCCACGCCTGGTCCGGCCACTTCGGTGCCCAGCTGATCATGCCCGTCAGGGCTGCGCCACCCAAGGCGGCGATGGCGGTCAAGACCAGCGCCACGGCAGTGACGCAGATCGACAGGCGCAATGACCGCCGCGCCACAATCCACGGGCAGGCCAGCAGCAGCCAGAAGCCGATCAGCGGTTTGTCCTGGTTCAGGTACATCGAAAAGGGCACGGCGTCAGGGGTAAGGCGCTGGGGCGCGATGCCGCGGCCATTGTAGAAACCCGGCAACCAGTGCATCGCCAGGCCCAGGGCAAGGACGATAAACAACCCGTGGCCCAGGTAGCGTGCCCAAGGGTTACGCTGCTGGCGTACGGCGTATCCGGCCACCAGCAACAGCGCCACGGAGACCGCCGCCAGTATGCCCAGTTGGCCGTAGATCAAGGCCATGACATAGCCGATGGAAAGCAGCGTGAGGTACAGCCAGGGCAGAGCAATCATGTGAAATCCTTAGAAAAAACTGGGCGGCATTATAGCGAGTGGTCTGGTTCGACGGCATGAAAAGTCCTCCACGCACAGGGCGGCGGGGGAAAGGATTGCAAAATGTGTTTGCGGCTGGTTATAGTCGACGCGTTCTTATCCCTTCAAAAAGATCAGCACATGCCAGCTTCCCAGCGCATAGCGGTAGTCGATTCAGCGGTCAACGCTGTGGTCGTGCCGTGCGGCGGCAAGCAGCCTGCGCAGATCAGTCACTACCCCCCACCTGTCAGTAGCACGCCGGTGTACGCAGTCGTATCACCGCCGGGTGTTGGCATTTCGGGCTGATCAGCGATTCGCTGTTGCCCTGTGCCTGCCTGAAAAAAACCTACCGAATTTCAGCCTTGGCTGAATTGGCTTTTTTGCCTGATTACAGGTGGTAACTCATGTCTGTTCTTTCGAAACAATCCGTGGCCGCGGTGGCCTCGACGAGCCTGTTTGTCTTGCTGTGGAGCAGCGGGGCGATCTTTTCCAAGTTGGGCCTGGCTCACGCTTCACCCTTTGCCTTTCTACTGATCCGTTTTGCCATCGCCCTGCTGGGGTTGGTGCTGCTGGTGCCTATCCTCACGTTGAAGATGCCACGTCCCGGCAGGCCGATGTTGTATGCAGCGGCGACGGGCCTGGTGCTGTTGGGGGCCTACCAGATTTTCTATCTGCTGGCCCTGGACCTCAAAGTCACGCCCGGCGTGATGGCGACCATCATGGGCGTACAGCCGATCCTCACTGTGGTGCTGATGGAGCGCCAGCGCTCCTGGCGCCGGCTGTTCGGCCTGGGGTTGGGCTTGGCCGGGTTGATCATGGTGGTGTACCAGGGCATCGGGCTGGCGGGCATGTCCCTGGCCGGGATGCTGTTCGGGCTGCTGGCGCTGGCGAGCATGACGTTGGGCTCGATCATGCAAAAACGCATCACCGACAACCCCTTGGGCACGTTGCCGCTGCAATATCTGGCCGGGCTGTTGTTGTGCGCCGTGTTCGTGCCCTTCCAGCCGTTCCACTTTGAACACAGCGCGGGCTTTTACCTGCCGGTGCTGTGGATGGGGCTGGTGGTGTCAGTGCTGGCGACGTTGTTGCTGTATCGCCTGATTGCCCGCGGCAACCTGGTGAATGTCACCAGCCTGTTCTACCTGGTGCCGGCGGTGACGGCGGTGATGGACTACCTGATCTTCGGCAATCGGCTGGCCGTGTTGAGCCTGTTGGGGATGGTGTTGATCATTGTCGGTCTGGTCTTTGTATTCCGTAAAAACTGAAACCTACCCCTGTAGGAGCGAGCACGCTCGCTCCTACAGTTTTTGCGGGCGCAGCACCAACCACAACGCCCCGGCGATCAACACCCCGCCATACAGATGGGCCATGGACAACGGCTCATCCAGCAGCAATGCCCCCCACAGCACGCCGAACGGCGGGATCATGAAGGTCACGGTCATCGACTTGACCGGGCCAATCGATGACAGCAAGCGGAAGTACAGGATGTACGCAAATGCTGTACACACCAATCCCAGCCCCAGCAGCGACGCCCACACCTGCCAGCCGCCCCAACTCGCCGGTGGCTGGCTGATGGCGCTGTAGGCAAACAACGGCAGCAAGAACAATGTAGCGCCAAGCATGCTGCCCAAGGCCGACAGGCGGCTGTCCAACCCGCCGCGCTGATCCAGCCAGCGCCGCGCCAGGAAACCGGCAAAGCCATAGCAGGTGGTCGCCAACAGGCACGCCAGTGCGCCCATCAACAATTCCAGATCAAATGCCACCGGCCCTGCGCGCGTGAGCACGGCGACGCCAAACAGCCCCAAGGCTACCCCTGAGATTTTCGACGGTGTCAGGCGTTCACTGAAGAACAACCCGCCAATCAGCACGCCCATCAACGGTGTGGTGGCGTTGAAGATCGCCGAATAACCCGCCGGCAATACCTGGGCCGCCACCGAGTACATGGTTGCCGGGATTCCGGAGTTGATCACGCCCAGCAGCAGGACCGTCTTGAACTTGCCCTGGAAATCCCAGCTCACGCGCATCATCGCCAGGATTACCAGCAAGCCGGCGGCGGCAATCGACACGCGGAAAAACGCAGTCGGCACCGTGCCGATTTCGGGCGCGATGATGCGCATAAACAGAAAACTCGCGCCCCAGATGGCAGCCAGTCCCAGCAGATACAGGGTGTCGACAGGTCTCACGGAAAACTCCTATGCCAATCAGGCGGGGGAGTGTTGCCCAGCGTCCGGGCCGACACAATGTCTAAGTACAAATCATCCTTCTCCTGCCTCGGTTCACTGGCTAAGCTCTGGGCTTCCAGTTACCCGTTCGAGGTTTCCCGCATGTCGCAGCCCGCCCTCGCTATCGCCCGAATGATCCTCGACGGGTTCGACGATTACCGTGAGCACTTCCGCCAAATCACCGATGGCGCCCGCGAACGTTTCGAGAAGGCCCAGTGGCAGCAGGGGCAGGCCGCTTCCGCGGCGCGCATCAACTTGTATGAGGACAAGGTCAGCGAAGTCACCACCCGCCTGCGGGCAAGTTTCGAAGGGGCCGCGTTGCAGGACATCGACCTGTGGCCCCTGGTGAAAAGTGCCTATATCGGCCTGATCGACCTGCGCTTTGACGATGAACTGTCCGAGACCTGGTACAACTCGATCTTCTGCGGCCTGTTCAGCCACGACCTGATCAGCGACGGCTGCATGTTCATCCACACCACCCGGCCGAGCCTGCGCCGGGCGCGGGCGGCGCAAACCCGGATCTACACACCGGCCGGTAACCTCGCAGACATGTTGGCGCAGGTTTTCTCGGACTACAGCTTCAGCGAGCCCTACGCCGACCTGCCGGCAGACCTGCAACGCCTCGAAGCCCAATTGCGGGAAAACCTGCCGGATTGGGTGTGCAAAGACCCGGACCTCAAGGTCGAGTTGTTTTCCTCGGTGCTCTACCGTAATAAAGGCGCCTACCTCGTGGGGCGCATCTACACCCGTGACGAACAATGGCCGTTGGTCATCCCTTTGCTGCACCGCGAAGGCCGTGGCATCCAGATCGATGCGTTGATCACCGACGAAGCCGACGTGTCGATCATCTTCTCGTTCACCCGTTCCTATTTCATGGTCGACGTGCCGGTGCCGGCCGAATTCATCGGCTTCCTCAAGCGCATCCTGCCGGGCAAGCACATTGCCGAGTTGTACACCTCCATTGGCTTCTACAAGCACGGCAAATCCGAGTTCTACCGTGCGTTGATCAACCATCTGGCGACCACCGATGACCAGTTCATCATGGCTCCAGGTGTGCGTGGCATGGTCATGAGTGTGTTCACGCTGCCGGGCTTCAACACCGTGTTCAAGATCATCAAGGACCGCTTTTCGCCGTCGAAAAACGTCAACCGGGCCACGGTGATCGAAAAGTATCGCTTGGTGAAAAGCGTCGACCGGGTAGGGCGCATGGCCGACACCCAGGAGTTCGCCGACTTCCGCTTCCCCTTGAGCAAGTTCGAGCCCGAGTGCCTGGCCGAGTTGCTGGAGGTCGCCGCCGGTACGGTCCAGGTAGAAGGCGACACGGTGCTCATTCGCCACTGCTGGACGGAACGGCGCATGACCCCGCTCAACCTCTACCTCGACAACGCCAACCCCGCCCAGGTGCGCGAAGCCCTGGAAGACTACGGCCTGGCGATCAAGCAACTGGCGGCGGCGAATATCTTCCCCGGCGACATGCTGCTGAAAAACTTCGGCGTCACCCGTCACGGCCGCGTGGTGTTCTACGATTACGACGAAATCTGCTTTCTCACTGAAGCCAACTTCCGCCATATCCCCGCGCCGCGTACCCCAGAGGATGAAATGGCCTCGGAGCCGTGGTACTCCATCGGCCCGCTGGACGTATTCCCCGAAGAATTCCCGCCGTTCCTGTTTGCCGACGCCGGCCAGCGCAAGTTGTTCGACGAGCTGCATGGCGAGCTGTACAACGCCGATTACTGGAAGGGCCTGCAAGACGCGATTCGCGCTGGCAAGGTCATTGATGTGTTCCCGTACCGGCGCAAGGACCGCGATAGCGAATGAGGGGCGCGCACATCCAGGGTTTTCTGCGACAATCCGCCCCCTGCATAAATAGACGACCCAAACGCACCTGATGACTGACCAAGCACCCACCATCGACCAACTGCTGAAAACCCTCGATCACGCCATGCTCGCCGACCGCCACCGCTTGCGCCGGCAGTTGCTCGAGCTGCGCAAGAAGCCCGATGAGGAGAAGCTGGCGCAGTGGGTGGCGCGCATGCAGGCATCCTGTGCCCAGGTCACGGCGCGGCGCGCCAGCCTGCCGCTGATTCGCTATGACGACAGCCTGCCGATTGCCGCCAAGCGCGATGAAATCAAGGACGCGCTGCTCAAGCATCAGGTGCTGATCATTGCTGGCGAGACCGGCTCGGGCAAGACCACCCAGTTGCCGAAAATCTGCCTGGAAATCGGCCGCGGCCAGTACGGCCTGATCGGCCACACCCAGCCACGGCGGATTGCAGCGCGCAGTGTCGCCAGCCGTGTCGCAGAAGAGTTGGCCACACCATTGGGCGCTTTGGTCGGCTATCAAGTGCGCTTCGAAGACCAGAGCGATTCCAACACCCTGATCAAGCTGATGACCGACGGCATCCTCCTGGCTGAAACCCAGAACGATCGCTACCTGGAACGCTACGACACGATCATCGTCGACGAAGCCCACGAACGCAGCCTGAACATCGACTTCCTGCTCGGCTACCTCAAGACCCTGCTGCCGCGTCGCCCCGACCTGAAAGTCATCATCACCTCGGCGACCATCGACCTGGAGCGTTTTTCCAAGCACTTCGACGATGCGCCGATTGTCGAGGTCTCTGGCCGTACCTTCCCGGTGGATACCTGGTATCGCCCGCTGACCCTGGAACAGGACGAAGAGGGCAACCGCGTCGAGGACGACTTGACCGTCGATCAGGCAATCCTCGCCACCCTCGATGAAATCGCCGCTTATGAGCGCAGCGAACGCCGCAGCCCCGGCGACGTGCTGGTGTTTTTGCCGGGCGAGCGTGAGATCCGCGACGCCGCCGACATGCTGCGCAAGGCCCAGCTCAAGCACACCGAGATCCTGCCGCTGTATGCACGCCTTTCACCGGCCGAGCAGCAGCGTATTTTCCAATCCCACCCGGGCCGGCGCGTGGTGCTGGCGACCAACGTCGCGGAAACCTCGCTGACCGTGCCGGGCATTCGTTATGTGATCGACAGCGGCACCGCGCGCATCAGCCGCTACAGCTACCGCGCCAAGGTGCAGCGCCTGCCGATCGAGGCGATTTCCCAGGCCAGCGCCAATCAGCGGAAAGGCCGCTGTGGCCGGGTTGAGCCGGGCATCTGCATTCGCTTGTACAGCGAAGAGGACTTTATCGGCCGCCCGGAATTCACCGACCCGGAAATCCTGCGCACCAACCTTGCCGCCGTGATCCTGCAGATGCTGCACCTGCGCCTGGGTGAAATCACCGATTTCCCGTTTATCGAACCGCCCGATGGCAAGGCGATCAGCGACGGTTTCAACCTGCTGCAAGAACTCTCGGCGGTGGACCGCAACAGCCAGCTCACGCCATTGGGCCGCCAGCTCGCACGCCTGCCGGTGGACCCGCGCATGGGCCGCATGTTGCTGGAAGCGGCCAAGCTCGGCAGCCTGCAGGAAGTGCTGATCGTCGCCAGCGCCATGTCGATCCAGGACCCGCGCGAGCGCCCGCCGGAGCGCCAACAAGCCGCCGACCAGGCCCACGCTCAGTGGAAAGACCCGGATTCGGACTTCGCCGGGCTGGTCAATTTGTGGCGCGGGTTTGAAGAGCAGCGCCAGGAACTGACTGCCAGCCCGTTGCGTAACTGGTGTCGCAAGAACTTCCTCAACTACCTGCGCCTGCGCGAGTGGCGCGATTCCCATCGTCAGTTGAGCCTGATTTGCCGCGACATGCAGCTGAGCATCAATAAAGAACCGGCGGACTTCCCGAAACTGCACAAGGCGGTACTGTCCGGCCTGCTCAGCCAGATCGGCCAGAAAACCGAAGACGGCGATTACCTCGGGGCGCGGCAGCGGCGCTTCTGGATTCACCCCTCGTCCGGCATCGGCAAGAAGCGCCCGCAATGGCTGATGACCGCCGAACTGGTGGAAACCACCAAGCTTTATGCGCGCATGGTGGCGAAGATCGACGCCGACTGGATCGAGCCGCTGGCCGGGCACCTGATCAAGAAAAACCACTTCGAACCCCATTGGGAGAAGAAGCGCGGCCAAGTGGTGGCGTTTGAGCAGATCACCCTGTTCGGGCTGATCATAGTCGGGCGTCGGCCGGTGCATTACGGGCCGATTGACCCCGTGGTGTCCCGCGAGCTGTTTATCCGTGAGGGCCTGGTACGCGGCGAAATTCAGTCCCGGGCCAAGTGCCTGACGGCCAACCAGCAACTGCTGGAGCAACTCGACGAACTGGAAGCCAAGGCCCGCCGCCGCGACATCCTGGCCGATGAAGAAACCCTGTACGCCTTCTACGATGCGCGCCTGCCGGCGGAGATCCACCAGACGGCGACCTTCGACAGCTGGTACAAGGTCCACAGCCAGAAAGACCCACAACTGCTGATCATGCGCGAAGAAGACGTGCTGGCCCGCGAGGCCAGTGAAGTCACCGCCGCGCATTATCCGGACACCTTGCACCTGGGCGACCTGGCGCTGGCCTTGAGTTACCACTTCGAACCCAATCACCCCCGCGACGGCGTCACCCTGCGTGTGCCGGCGCCGTTGCTGCCGGCGTTGCCGGCCGAACGCCTGGAGTGGCTGGTACCGGGGGTGATCGAAGCCAAGTGCATCGCCCTGGTGCGTAACTTGCCCAAGGCGTTGCGCAAAAACTTCGTGCCGGTGCCGGACTTCGTCAAGGCGGCGCTGCAACGCATCGAATTCGGCCAGGGCTCGCTGCCCCAGGCGCTGGGGCGCGAGTTGCTGCGCATGACCGGTGCGCGGGTCAGCGATGAGGCTTGGGCCGAAGCGGCACAACAGGTGGAAAGCCACCTGAAGATGAATCTGGAAGTGGTCGACGGCCAGGGCAAGTTCCTTGGCGAAGGTCGCGACCTGGCCGAACTGACCGCACGTTTTGCAGAGGCCAGCCAGGCCGCATTGGCCGTACCGCAAACCGCGAAAAGCCAACAGCCTGTAGAAGCCAAGGTGTTCGCGGCGGTGGCTGAAAAGACCCAGCAAAACATCGCCGGCCTGTCGATGACGGTGTACCCGGCGCTGGTGGAAGAGAACGGCACGGTCAAGGAAGGGCGTTTCTCCACCGCCGCCGAAGCCGAGTTCCAGCATCGCCGCGCGTTGCAGCGCCTGCTGATGCAACAACTGGCGGAACCGGCGAAATTCCTGCGCGGCAAATTGCCGGGCCTGACCGAGCTGGGCTTGATGTACCGCGAACTGGGGCGTATCGACGCGCTGGTGGAAGACATTCTGCTGGCCAGCCTCGATACCTGCGTGCTCGAAGGCGAGGCCAGCCTGCCCCGCGACGGCGCGGGCCTCGCGGCTTTGGCTGAACGCAAGCGCGGCGGTTGGACCGAACACGCCGAGCGCCTGGCGCGCCTGACCCTGGAAGTGCTGAAACTGTGGCACGGCCTGCAAAAGCGCTTCAAAGGCAAGATCGACCTGGCCCAGGCCGTGGCCTTGAACGACATCAAGCAGCAACTGAGCAACCTGGTGTACCCGGGTTTTGTGCGGGAAACCCCGGCGCAATGGTTCAAGGAACTGCCGCGTTTCCTTAAGGCCATCGAACTGCGCCTGGAAAAACTGCCGAGCCAGGTACAGAAGGACCGGGTGTGGAGTACCGAGTTGAGCGGCCTGTGGGCGCAGTACCAGAACCGCCTGAACAAACACACCCAGGAAGGTAAGCGCGACCCGCAGTTGGAGCTATACCGCTGGTGGCTGGAGGAATATCGGGTGTCATTGTTTGCCCAGCAGTTGGGTACCAAGGTGCCGATTTCCGATAAGCGCCTGAGCAAGCAATGGAGCCTGGTGGAAGCTTGATAAAGACCACATCTGTCCAGGTGGGAGCTGGCTTGCCTGCGATGCAGACGCCTCGGTGTATCAGTGATACCCAGTCGCTGCCATCGCAGCATAGGGTATTCATTGCCATAGCGAAAAGCAGGCATGCGAGGTCATGGCGGCAATCAAGGAACGCTTGGAAAAGTGTCTGCTGATCATGCACCCGGACAAGTCGAAGATCGTCTACTGCAAGGGCAGTAACCGAAAAGCAATTTACCTAACGACGCAATTTACCTTTCTTGGTTTCACCTTTCGGCCCAGCGAGGCATAGGGCAAAAGAGTGCGTCTGTTTACCAGCTTTCTGCCCGGCGCTAAGTAGTCCAATATTCAGCTCTTCTGAGAGGACATGCACGTAAAGTAAGCAAGGTGAATGTCGCGTTCCTAAATCCATTACCTGTGGATATATGCGTAAACACCTTCCTGCTGAATTTCTTCCAGGTTCATTTTCTGAAGGATTTTGTTTAAAAAAGGCAAGTGTTCTGAGTGGCAAATGAGCTGGGCAACACCATGTGTTTCTGCATCATAGAACCGGAAGGAAATAGATCTCTCGTCAGAAAGAATTAGTTTGAAGTCGTCAGTTTTTGAAATGTCTGTGAGTTTGCTTAGATTGCGCCATAGGTGTTCAAGGCTGTCGTTAGTATTCAGCATGAGTGTTACAGATGTTCGATAGCAAGTCATACGGTTAGGGTCTATCCGAAACGGATCGCAATCTAAATTTATTACCTGGGAGTAAATGTTGGTTGAATCGTTTTTTCTTAAAATATCTCCTGGTTTGGAGTTTTTGTAGAAGTTCTTTTGTGAAAGATATTCTTGGGTCTTATTGTAATAAGGTAATAGCTTTGTGTTCCATTGTACGATGCTTGGCCATTTTGATTTAAGTAGCGAGCTGAACTCGCACCAAGTATTCCAAGCCCCAGAATAATCTTGGTTAAGTAGTGTGATCGTTATATAGTTTTCATTGTGGGTGGGATGTAGCTGATCCCAAGGATGAATACCTATTTCTCTGATGAATACTGATTTCATTTTTGTCTCTTGAAGTATGAGTGGTTGTCTGTGTGGTTTTTTAATGGTGCTGACTCTCCATCGATACTGGCCTCTGTATTGAAGTGTGGACCAAGGTTCCCTTTTTTATGGCCGAGCGAGTGCTCCCGGATTTCTATTTGGCGTTCCAGTAGTTCAAAAATATACACTCTACCCTCCGTATATTGTTCTTGATCTGTGATCTTGACTCTGCGTATTCGCGTTGGGTGTTGGGTTTGTGGGACTCCGCCTATTGCTTTTGCTCTTTTAAATGCACCATTTCTAGATAGTTTGCTATCGGTTCCTTTGGGGAGTTCCGCATCTCCTTCGTGGACCTTGGCATGTTTTCCGGGGGCATCAGCGCCGTGTGTCGGCTTACATCCATTTTCACCAGGGCACGAACTTAGGCCTAGTGGATCCACCCACCCGGTAGGGTTGGGCACGTACTGATAGGCATTGATCCCTCCCGCCAATTTCACCGGGTCCGGTGTCAGATAACGGCCAATATCTGGATTGTAGTAGCGATGGCGGTTGTAGTGCAGCCCGCTTTCCTGATCGAAGTATTGACCTTGGAAGCGTAATGGATTGTCGATTTTGCCTACGTCGAGCCGGGCGATCTGGCCGTAGGCGCGGTAGTGGGCGGACCAGACGATTTCGCCTTCAGGCGTGGTGAGTTCCTGCGGTGTGCCAAGGTGGTCGAGTTGGTAGTGGTAGGGCTCGGTGTCCTTTGGACCATAGCCTTCTAGCAGCGCCAATGGGCGGAAGCTGTCCGGTTCGTAGAGGTAGCTGCGATGACAGTCCGCATGGTGTTCGGCAATCAGCTTGTCGCCTTGCCAGAAAAACTCTGTGGTTTTGTTATCAACGGTTTTGCTGATGCGCCGCCCAAACGGGTCGTAGCGGTAACTGGCGGTTTCGCCGTTCGGCTTTGTGATGCCGATCAGCCGATGCTGGCAGTCGTAGCGGTATTCGGTGACGAGTTGCTGGCCCTTCCCGCGCCGTTCGCGGATAAGGTTGCCGAAGGCGTCGTAGTCGTAATGGCGGTTGCCTTGGATCACCAGGCGGTTGGCCGCGACGATGTCCGGGCCCGGCCGATCTTGCATCAGCAGGTTGCCCGCCGGGTTGTGGCCGAAGCGTTCCTGTACGTCTTGCGAATGATCGGCGCGGGTCAGGCGGGCGAGGGGGTCGTAGTGGTAAAGGTGTTGGCCTTTGCGGGTGTCGTGCAGGCGGGTGAGGTTGCCGCTTTTGTCGTAGTCGTATTGGCGTTGATAGAGGTGGTTTTGCTGTTGGGTAACCGAGTGGGCGTGCAGGCGGTTTTGTTCGTCGTAGTGGTAGTGGCTGAGGAGCTGACCTTGCTGGCGTTGGTGTTCGCGACCGCTCTTGAATAGATGCGAGGTGAGCTCTTCACCGTTGAGTTCGACGGTGGCGAGTTGGCCGCCTTTGTCATGGTTGAAGGTGAGGCGGTTGTTGTCCGGCAGGCGCAGGTTTTTCAGTTGGCCGCAGGCGTCGTAGCCGTAGCGCAAGGTGCCCCAGCCTTGGTGTTCGGCGGTGAGACGGTTTTGGCGGTCGTACTCGTAGGCTAACGCCCAGTGGCCGTCCTCGACGCTGAGGAGATTGCCTTGGCGGTCGTAGGCATAGTCGACAACGCTGTTATCGGGCAGGGTTTTTCGTACAAGACGTCCGGCGTGGTCTCGCTCGTAGCGGGTAACTAGCTGACTGCCGTCGTCGCCGTATTCGGTCTTTTCCTGCAGGTTGCCGTTGAGGTCGTAAACGTAGGCGGTGCGCTGGCCGTCGAAGCCGGTTTCCTGTTGGATCAGGCCGTTGGGGTGATAGTCGAGTTGGTAGGTTTCGCCGACTTCGTTTTCGATTTCGGTCAGCAGCAGCCGAACATTGTCGTAGCGATATTTGACCTGGGTGCCGTCGGCATTGATGCGACGGCTGATCAGGTGCAGGCCGTCGGCGTATTCGTAGCGGGTGACGTGGCCGAGTTCGTCGCGTTCGGCGATGATTTTTCCGTAGGGGTTGTAGCTGAATTCGCGTGTAGCGCCGCCTGGCAATACGAGGCGAATCAACCGACCGACGCAGTCCCATTGATACTGAGTCAGCGCGCCATGCTCATCCTCAAGGGCAACTTGCCGTCCCAGGTCGTCATAGCGATAGCGCTTAAATCCGCCATTGGGCAGTTGTTCTTCAACGAGCTGCCCACGCTCATTCCACACCAACCGATGACAACTGTGATCGGGATACCAAACCCCGGTCAGTTGCCCCTGTTTGTTGTAGCTGTAGTCCGTAACCTGCCCATCGGGATCGGTCCTACGCGTAACATCGCCCTGATCATTACGCTCATATTTCCAGACCGCCTCACCACGCCGTACAACTCGTACAAAACCGTTGTCATGCTCGTAGGTGGTCGGCTCATCATCCCCCGGAAATAACGCCACCAAGCGCCCAGCTTCGTCGTACTGATAGGCCGTCACCGCCCCCAGCGGATCTTGCTCGACGGTCAGCCGGCCTTTTTCATCGTAGGATTTGAAATGCTCGGCGCCGTCGGGATCGATGCGCTGTACCAACCGCGCCCGGTCATCGTGAACATAGACTTCCTGGCTACCATCGGCGTTATGCACGGTGACGCGCCCGTCATCCCCCCAGACATACCGCGTGTCCATCTGCGAAAAACTCGCCCAATGTCGGACGCAGCGTGCCGCTTTGCCGGAGCCTTCCCACGCCCAAAAGAAACTCGCCCCACCGGCCAACTGTCGCTCAACAATGACGTGCTGATCGTCGTACCGATAACCCTCGCTTTCACCGACGGCATTGGTCGCGCAAACCAGTCGTCCATCTTCGTCATAGGCGTAGGAAACAACGTTCTGCTCGGTCACCCAGACGTAGGGCTCACGCCCTTTTGCGCGATGAACCTGGTAGTCCACCGCGACGATGCGATCCAGTTCATAGCGCAACAAAAGCGAGCGACCGACGCCGTTATCCAGCCGCTCAATCCGCCCTGAACGATCACGGCAAATGCGCAGGCGGTTGTCATACGCATCGCTGATCGAAACCAGCACACCATCGCGAAAGTGATAAAACCGCGACGCCTGGGCCAGCACCAGTTCATCAGGAGCCGAGCCCAAGTAGATAGCCGCTTCCGCCAGGCTATTGGTGATCGCGGGCCGGGCAGATGTGGGCAAGGGCAGGGTGGTCGAGCGGTTCTCATGATCGGTCCACACCACCGAGTCGCCAGAAACAGCAAGGCTGTGCGCCAGCGAATGACTCCACCCAAACCCCAACCCACAATCCACTTCTACCGCACTGGTGCGATACAACCGTGTCCACTCAAACGGCAAAATCCCGTCCAGCGCACCATCGGTGAGGGTCAGCAATTCCTCGCCGGTGACCATCGACACCGGACAGCCATTGGTTGCAGTTTTATTCGCTGGGGCCGCCGCATCCCCCTTCGGATTCGAAGCCATGACAGGCGCATCATCGACGTGCTCCTGTCGGACCAATACGGTCTGCTGAGACTTGCTGCGCACCGCCGGCATCGGGTTTGAAACCACCTGATCCCCAGCCTTCAACGGCGCAACCGGTACCGTCCTGATCGGCGTTGCCTGGCTGCTGAGCAATATGGGCTTGGCAGCTTCGGCGTGCTCATCCAAGCGGGCCTTATTGAATTGCGTGGCGAGCCGCTCCAACCATTCGCGGGCGCGGCGAGACTTGATGCCAGCCAGCACTTGCGTACTCATGCGCAGCACAACGCCCATACCGCCTGTCGCCAGCGCCAACAATAGATTGATCAGTACCTCGGCACTGATTTCCCCCAACAGCTCGTTCATATACGGCGGGGGCAACAAACGCATCCAACTGACCAGTGTCGCCAGGTAGATGAACAGCAAGGGTTCATCGCTGAGCACGAGCAGGCCCTTGGCAAGGGTCTCTGTGCTTAATGCCAGTAGCTTTTCAAGCTCGTCCTGGGAAAGGTAATGCAGTAGCTTTTCAGCATTGGCCAGCGGATCTGCAAGCCACTGAAACAATTGCTTGATGTTGTCCCACAGTGAATAAAGCGCTTCGCCAAATCCTCGGGCGTAGGCGTGGTGCAACGAAAGGTAGCGCTTGAGAAAGTTCGCCTCGGAATAGCCCTTCCATAGCGGTTCGAATGTGTCGTGCCATTCATTGCGCAGCCAGTCTTCCAGCGGTGCGATAACCGACTGATAAGAGGCATACAGGGCCTTGAAATGCGCCGTGGAAACGTTGGGGTAAAAACTGACTCGGTACTGCTGGTTGCGATCACACTCGGTGATTTCCAGAATGCCGCTGGGGCCGATGGTTTTATGGATCGGCTTGCCCAGCGCGCCACCGTTTAGATCTATGCGTTGCACCATCACTGGCGTATTGCCAATAGGCACGAACCGAACACTCTGGAACATGTGCACCAGCGTCAGAGTGCCGTTGGCCTGACATGTAGCGACAGTACTGCTGGGCAGGATAGAGCGGTTGATCGGTGCTACCAGCGCCACTTCATTTCCGACCTTGAACACCTGCTCGACATCCAGTGCCGAAAAGCTGGGGAAACTCTCTGCCCAGGTGTCGTAGGCGTTGAGGCATTGGCGGAAATCGGTGAGTACGGATTCGACGTCACGCGTCTTAGAATCCATCGCGGCCAGAACCAGAAAGCCGATAGCCTGGTTGGTGGCTCCGATCATGGGAGCCCCCCGTCAACCGAGGCTCTAACGAAAAATACCATCTGCAATCCCTCGCACTGTTTAATCAGGCGAGGGACTTTGCAGCGGTTTTCAGGGCTGAGGAGTAGAGCTTATCCGGCGGTTATGTGGGATTTTTCACCAGGCTCAGGTTGCCCAGCAGGTTTTTCCACAGCACGCCGGTGTTGAAGCTGGCAGCAGGGGAGATGGCTTCGCTGAAATCGTTGTTGTGTTTCACTCGCATGGTGCCGAGGGCGAAGCCGAGCATGTCGTCGCTCAGTTGCCAGGTGCCGCCGTTGACGTGGGTGACCAGGATTTCGATCTGTGCGCCGATGGCATAAGTATCTACACAACTCTGGGTATTGCGCTGAACCTGTGGCGTACCGAGAGTTGTGTAGATACTCATGGCTTTCGCAGGCAAGCCATAATGCCAGTCAGTTAAGCGCAGATCCCCTGTGGGAGCGGGCTTGCTCGCGAAAACGGAGGGTCAGTCAACCTCAATGTTTGCTGGGCCGACGCCTTCGCGAGCAAGCCCGCTCCCACATTTGATCTTCGCTGCTTTGAGCATTTCGTTCGCTTAACTGACCGGCATTAAGGCAAGCCAGGTCCCACATTAAAATGAGGGCTACCCTGGATAATGGCGCCAAAATTCCGGGTTTGTGGCAAACTTCGCGGTTATAAATGCCGGGATCGTCGTCAAAGCGGCGCGATGGAATAAAGCGTTGCCAGTTTGATGGCCGCTGGACGGGATCAAACGACTTACAGTTTGGTACGACGGTACCAATATCTTCTGCCTGACAGATTTAGAGGAACGACCGTGCATAACGTCGTCATCAGCGGCACTGGCCTGTATACCCCGGCCAACAGCATCTCCAACGAAGAGCTGGTGCAGTCTTTCAATGCCTATGTGCAACAGTTCAACGCAGACAATGCCGCCGCCATCGAGCGTGGCGAGGTGCAGGCGCTGACCGAGTCGAGCGCGGCATTCATCGAGAAAGCGTCCGGTATCAAGAGCCGTTTCGTGATGGACAAGGACGGCATCCTTGACCCGCAGCGCATGGCTCCACGATTGCCTGAGCGCAGCAACGACGAGTGGTCGGTGCTGTGCCAGATGGCTGTCGGCGCTGCGGAACAAGCCCTGCAACGCGCCGGCAAGACCGCCGCCGATATCGATGGCGTGATCGTTGCCTGCTCCAACCTGCAGCGTGCCTACCCGGCGATCGCCATTGAAGTCCAGGAGGCTTTGGGTATCCAGGGCTTCGGTTTCGACATGAACGTGGCGTGCTCCTCCGCCACTTTCGGCATCCAGAACGCGGCCAACAGCATTCAGTTGGGCCAGGCCCGGGCGATCCTGATGGTCAACCCGGAAGTCTGCACCGGCCACCTGAACTTCCGTGACCGTGACAGCCACTTCATCTTCGGTGACGCTGCCACCGCAGTGATCCTGGAGCGCGCCGACCTGGCGACATCCGAGCATCAGTTCGACGTGGTAAGCACCAAGCTGCTGACCCAGTTCTCGAATAACATCCGCAACAACTTCGGCTTCCTCAACCGCACCGCGGAAGAGGGCGTCGGAGCCCCTGACAAGCTGTTCGTACAGGAAGGCCGCAAGGTATTTCGCGATGTCTGCCCAATGGTGGCCGAGTTGATCGGTGCGCACCTGGCCGAAAACCAGCTCAGTGTCACGGATGTGAAGCGCTTCTGGCTGCACCAGGCCAACCTGAGCATGAACCATCTGATCGTGAAGAAATTACTGGGGCGCGAGGCGTCGGTGGAAGAAGCGCCGGTGATCCTCGATACTTACGCCAATACCAGCTCGGCCGGTTCAGTGATTGCGTTTCACACCTACCAGGATGACCTGCCCAAGGGCGCTGTTGCCGTACTCAGCTCTTTTGGCGCCGGATATTCGATTGGCAGTGTGATCCTGCGCAAGCGCTGATTGCGCGGCCCGACGCGGTCAAATGTGGGAGCTGCCTGTATCGCAGGCAAGCCAGCTGCCACATTGACCGTATCTCCAAGGCAAGATTGAGGTAAACGATGGCAGCAGCGGACGACGCGCACCTGCTTGAACGCCTGCTCAAGGGAGAGCAGCGGGCCTACAAGGAATTAGTCACCACTTATCAAAGCGCAATGCGGGCGGTAGCATATGCCATCGTCGGCCAGCGTCACGCCGACGAGGTGGTGCAAGATGCCTGGCTCTCGGTGGTGCGCAACCTCGCCAAGTTCGAAGGGCGATCCAGCCTGAAGACGTGGCTGTTGACCATCACGGCCAACTCCGCCAAAAGCCGTTACAAACAAAATCGCCGGGAAGTACTGCTCGATGATTTGCCTTCGCCCCACGGCACCATTGGTGATGACCGCTTCAGCCCGGATGATGGCCATTGGGCAGTTGCCCCGTATGCCTGGCACCAGGACACCCCGGAAGCGCTGTTGACCGAAGATGAACTGCGCAAATGCCTGGAGCACACGATTCTGAGTTTGTCCCAATTGCAAAGCAGTGTGCTGGTGTTGCGTGAGCGCCAGGGCCTGGAGCTGGAAGAAATCTGTAATCTTCTGACCCTTTCGCTCTCCAACGTGCGTGTGCTGTTGCATCGGGCACGGCTTAAAGTCTTCGCCACGGTGGAGCATTTTGAGGAAACGGGAGAATGTTGACCTGTAGAGAGCAAGTAGCACGCTCCAGTGACTATCTTGATGGTCAATTGACCTTTCGTGAACGTCTGATGGTGCGTCATCACTTGATGTTCTGCCCGAACTGCCGGCGCTTTATCCGTCAGATGCGCCTGATGCAGGCGACGCTGAAGATCCTGCCGCAGGAGCCGGTGGAGGGGGCTGATGCGCTGGCTGAACGGCTGGCGGCCGAACGGCGCAAAGAGCAATAAAACAGCTCCAAGTTGTAAGCGACAAGTGGCGCGCTTCTACTTGAAGCTCGTCACTTGCCGCTCAAAGCTGTTTTTCTTAGAACTTGGCTTCAGCATCCAACTGCAGGGTGTTGGTGTTGGCATCACGCTGAGTGCGGCTGGCGAAGTCAGCCTTGGTCAGGAAGTAGGTGGCGCCGAGGGCGAAGTTCTTGTCGATGTCGTAGCTGACTTTCATTTTGTGGCCGCGTGAACCGGTGGTGCCGTTGGCGAAGTCCGAATCGGTGAAGGCACCTACGACCGCATTACGTTGCACGTCGCGGTAGTTGTAGTCCAGGTTGAAACCGAACACTTTGGACTTGGCGCCCAGCAACCAGGCGGTGTCCTGATCGGTCACGGCATCGTTGTTTTTCACGTATTGGCCGTAGAACGACAGGGGCACTGCCAGGCCGCCGACATCTGCCTGTGCAAAGCCTTCATACAGGCGGAATTCGTTGTTGGCCGAGTTACCGTTGACCGCCAGTGCGCAAGGCGTGGTGGTGGTCGTGCAGCGGCTGTCCTTGTCGTTCTGGTAGGCGTAGACGCTGCCGCCCAGGGTCATTTTCAGGTTGTCGGTGACCGAGAAACGCGTCCCCAACTGGCCGGACGTCAGGCGCAGGTCGTGGCGAAATTGCACGCCGTCGCCGTCGACGTTGTCCTTGAGGTTGTAGTTTCCGAGGCTACCGAACAGTTCGGCGCTGCTGCCCAGTGGGTATTTGTAGGTGACTGCCAGGCCTTCAGGGTTGATGTCGCTATCCCAGATCACGTCGCCCATGCTTACCCACGGCTGGAGCATCTTGCCGCCGATGATGTGCAGGTTCTTGATCTGGTCCGGGTGGTAGTCGATGTAGCCGAGGTCCAGCCAGATCGATTTTTTATCGAAGTAACCGTCCTGATCCTGGTTGGTAGAGCGCGCATCGTCGCCACCACCAGTGGCGATACGAATACCGGTGTCTACCTGCGGGTTGATTTCGGTGTACGCACCCAGGCGGGCACGGATACGTTGACGGTCCTTATCGCGCCCACCGTTGTTAGGCTCGCCATCGATCTTGATGGTTTCCTGACGGAAACGCACATCCCCCTTGAACTGGGTCTTCGCAGCCCAAGCCAGCTTCTGGTCGAACACGCTCAGGTCGTTGGTTTTTTTCGCGGTGGCCGCGATCTGCTCGTTGGTCTCTTGTTGAGCTTGCCGTGCGATCTGCTTTTCTTTCTGGTCATTGGCCAGTTCCGCTTGCAGTTCGGTGTACTGCGCTGCGGTGATCTGGCCGTTGGCCTTGAGCATGTCGAGCAATTTAGCGTCGACTGCAGCGCTGGCCGGTAGGCTCAGGGCCAGCAACAGGCCGCCACACAGGACCGCCGCAGTTTTAGTGGAAGCAAGACGCATATCAATCTCCGAAAGTGAGGAGGGATGGCAAACCATCCAGGACACAACCGACCGATGACGGACGGAAAAATAGCCGCCTGCTAGAAGCCGGCGCTCTAAAAACAGGCGTCAGTATCGCGATCGTTTATGACGGAGTAGTGGCTAAGTGATTTCATCTAGATGACAAACGGGTTGAGGGCGGAACTAATTATTTTCACGTCTGTCGGCGTGTTTTCGTGGTGTGCGCCGGGGTCTGATAAGCGATACTCGCCAGGCTTTCACGTCAAGAATCAGTGAGGATGCCGATGCCGTTGCAACGCCTGGACAGCCTGTCCGCAATCGCCCCAGAGCTCTGGGACGCCCTGGTGCCGCAGGCTCAGCCCTTTGTGCGGCATGGGTTCTTGAGCGCGCTGGAAGACAGCGCCAGTCTGGGCCGGCATTCGGGCTGGCAGCCGGAGCATTTGCTGCACTGGGAAGGGGAGCGGTTGGTGGCGGCATTGCCCAGTTATCGCAAATGGCACTCCTACGGCGAGTACGTGTTCGACCATGGCTGGGCCGATGCCTGCCAGCGCGCCGGTATCGACTACTACCCCAAGCTGCTGACGGCCGTACCGTTCAGCCCCGTCAGCGGCCCACGTCTTTTGGCCGCCAATGCCGAGGACGGCTTCGAACTGTTGAACAGCCTGCCGGGCTATCTGGAAATCGAAGGGCTCTCCAGCGCTCATATCAATTTCACCGACGCCTTGGCCGATGATGCTCTGGCCCGGCAACCGGGCTGGATGCAACGCCTGGGCTGCCAGTTTCATTGGCAGAATCGTGGCTACCGTGATTTCCAGGATTTCCTCGACGCCCTGAGTTCACGCAAGCGTAAACAGATGCGCAAAGAGCGCGAACAAGTGGCAGGGCAGGGTATCGAGTTCGAGTGGCTGAAAGGCCATGAGCTCAGCGAAGCCCAGTGGGATTTTGTCTATGCCTGCTATGCCAACACCTACGCGGTACGCCGCCAATCGCCCTACCTGACCCGGGCGTTTTTCAGCCTGTTGGCCGAACGCATGCCCGAGGCGATCCGCGTGGTATTGGCCAAACAAGGCCCGCGCCCGGTGGCCATGGCCTTTAGTCTGATCGGTGGCGACAGCTTCTACGGCCGTTACTGGGGCTGCCTGGCAGAATTCGACCGGCTGCATTTCGAAACCTGCTTCTACCAGGGTATGGACTATGCCATCGCCCACGGCCTGCAACGCTTCGACGCCGGCGCCCAGGGTGAGCACAAATTGATTCGCGGATTTGAACCGGTGATTACCCGCTCCTGGCACTACCTGCGCCATCCTGGGTTGAAGAGTGCCGTGGAGGATTTTCTTGAGCGGGAGCGGGTGGGGATTCTGGCGTATGCCGAAGAGGCGAGGGCAGCCCTGCCTTATCGGCAGGGCTGACTCGTTTGCCTTTAAGCCTGCTCCTCCTTGCCCAACCAACGGTAGGTCACGCCGCCGATCACCGCGCCGAGGATCGGCGCGAGCCAGAACATCCACAACTGCTGGAGCGCCCAGCCGCCGACAATCAACGCAGGCCCCGTGCTGCGGGCCGGGTTGACCGAGGTGTTGGTGACCGGGATCGAGATCAGGTGGATCAGCGTCAGCGCCAGGCCAATGGCGATAGGTGCCAGGCCCGCCGGAGCGCGGCGGTCGGTGGCGCCAAGAATGATCAGCACGAACATCGCTGTCATCACCAGCTCACAGACAAACCCTGCCACCATCGAATAACCACCCGGTGAGTGCTCGCCATAACCATTGCTTGCCAGCCCGGTGGCCAGTTCGAATCCCGGCTTGCCGCTGGCGATAAAGTACAGCAGCGCCGCGGCGACAGTGCCGCCGATCACCTGGGAGACGATGTAGGCCGGCAACTCCTTGGCCGGAAATCTTCCGCCCACTACCAGCCCCACCGAAACCGCCGGGTTAAGGTGGCAGCCGCTGATATGTCCGATGGCAAATGCCATGGTCAGCACCGTGAGCCCGAACGCCAGGGCCACACCGAGCAAACCGATTCCGACGTTGGGGAACGCTGCGGCCAACACCGCACTCCCGCAGCCGCCCAACACCAGCCAAAACGTACCCAGTCCTTCCGTTACGGAACGCTTGAACAGTGACATGAACACATCCTTAGTAGATTTCTCTATCTGATTAACGGGTCTGTGAAGCATCCCTGCTGCCTTAAATCAGGGCCCTCCAGGGGCCTGATTGCAGTACAGCAGGATTGTGTCTCAAGACCAGCGGGATAGAGAAAGCTGTCAGAATTGTTCGGAATTGCCGGTGCACCTATCCAATGAAATCAATCTATTCCCACGAATCCGCCGGTCTGATGCTGCCACAACCGCGCATAAAGCCCGCCATGTGCCAGCAGCTCGGCATGGCTGCCGGTCTCGGCGATCTGGCCTTTCTCCAGCACCACCAACCTGTCCATTCGCGCAATGGTCGACAACCGGTGCGCAATCGCAATCACCGTCTTGCCCTGCATCAGGGTTTCCAGGCTCTCCTGGATCGCCGCTTCCACTTCCGAGTCTAGCGCTGAGGTGGCTTCGTCCATGATCAGGATCGGCGCGTCCTTGAGCAGTACGCGTGCGATGGCGATACGTTGCCGCTGACCGCCAGACAGTTTCACCCCGCGTTCACCCACATGGGCATCCAGCCCGGTGCGGCCTTCGGAGTCCGACAGCAGCGGGATGAACTCATCGGCGCGGGCCTTGTGCACGGCGGCCCAGAGCTCTTCGTCTGTTGCGTCGGGTTTGCCATACAGCAAGTTGTCGCGGATCGAACGGTGCAGCAGCGAGGTGTCCTGGGTGATCATGCCGATCTGTTCGCGCAGGCTTTCCTGGGCCACTTCGGCGATGTTCTGGCCGTCGATCAGGATGCGCCCGCCTTGCAGGTCGTACAGGCGCAGCAGCAGGTTGACCAGGGTCGATTTGCCTGCGCCGGACGGGCCGATCAGGCCGATCTTTTCCCCGGCCTTGATCTCCAGGTTGAGGCCGCCAATGATCCCGCTCTTCTTGCCGTAGTGGAAGTCCACCTGCTCGAATCGCACTTGACCCTGGGGCACGTCCAGGCGTGGGGCGTTGTCGCGATCGATCACGGCCAGTGGCTGGGCGATGGTTTTCAGGCCGTCCTGCACGATGCCGATGTTTTCGAAGATGCCATTGACCACCCACATGATCCAGCCGGACATGTTGACGATGCGGATCACCAGCCCAGTGGCCAAGGCAATTGCACCGACGGAAATCAGCGATTGGGTCCACAGCCAGAGGGCCAGGCCGGTGGTGGTCACAATCAGCAGGCCGTTCAAAATACAGATTACGGTGTCCATGCTGGTGAGCACGCGAGCGGCCAGTTGGGTTTTTTCGGTCTGCTCGATGATCGCTTGCTTGGCGTATTCCTGCTCATTCTGCGTATGGGCGAACAGCTTCAAGGTGGTGATATTGGTATAGCCGTCGACAATTCGGCCCATTAACTTGGAGCGCGCTTCCGAGGAAATCACCGAGCGTTGCTTCACGCGCGGTACGAAGTAACGAAGAGCCAGGCTGTAGCAAACGATCCAGGTGATCAACGGGATCATCAGCCGCCAGTCGGCCTCGGCAAACAGCACCAGGGCGCTGATGGCGTAGATCGACACGTGCCAGATGGCTTCGGCTGTCGCCACGGCCGAGTCACGCAAGGAGTTGCCGGTTTGCATGATCCGCTGGGCGATGCGCCCGGCGAAATCGTTCTGGAAG
Organism: Pseudomonas sp. MF6755; assembly: GCF_016405635.1. NCBI lineage: Bacteria > Pseudomonadati > Pseudomonadota > Gammaproteobacteria > Pseudomonadales > Pseudomonadaceae > Pseudomonas > Pseudomonas sp. MF6755. The sequence goes on along the minus strand of NZ_JAEKDA010000002.1, from coordinate 120,090 downwards.
AAGTTCAGGCTCTGCTTGAGCACGTAGCTGTGGTTCTGCCAGCGGATCAGGCTGGTCATGCCGGGGTTGATGGTCTGGTGCACCAGCAAGTCATGCAGCCCGTTGAAGATCGGGCGCAACAGCAGGGCGACCACGGCCATCCAGATCAACTCGGTGCTGTGGATCTGGAAGAAATTCGCCGGTGGCGTGCCCTGGGCCAGGTCGATGATGCGACTCAGGTAGCTGAACAGCGCGACTTCGATGAGCGCACCGACCAGCCCGACCACCAGCAGTGCGGCGAAGCACGGCCATACTTGGCGAAGGTAATAGAGATAGAAGGGCAGGACTTTTTCGGGAGGGGCCGCGCTGGGAGCGTCGCGGAAAATATCGATCAGTTGTTCAAAGCGACGATAGAGCATTAGGTTTGACGCCCGCCGGGCGGGCTCTCCTTTCAAATGCGCACGGTGCCGTGCGGGCACCGCGCGAAGCTACCTGCAGACCTCAGTCGATGCGCTTGGCCGACTTGATCAGAACAGGATCGATTGGCACGTTCTGCATGCCTTGCTTGGTGGTGGTCTGGGAGTTGACGATGATGTCGACCACGTCCATGCCCTTGACCACTTTGGCGAATACGGCATAACCGGCATCGCGACCGGGGTCGAGGAAGGCATTGTCGGCGACGTTGATGAAGAATTGGCTGGTGGCCGAGTTCGGGTCATTGGTGCGGGCCATGGACAAGGTGCCACGCACGTTGTGCAGGCCGTTGCTCGCTTCGTTCTTGATCGGTGCTTCGGTGGGTTTTTGCGACATTTGCGCAGTGAACCCGCCGCCCTGGACCATGAAACCCGGGATCACACGGTGGAAAATCGTGTTGGTGTAGAAGCCCTTGTCGACATAAGCGAGGAAGTTCTTGGTGCTGATCGGCGCCTTGACCGGGTCCAGTTCGATTTCAATGTCGCCATTGGTGGTGCTGATCAGCACGTGAGGCGCGGCGGACTTGGCCGGTGCGGCAGGTTTCACCGGTGCAGCAGCGGTGGCGGCCATCAGGTTGGCGGCAAACAGAAAGGAGCCGGCAAAGAAGGCGAGTTTTTTCAGCATGGGTCAGTGATCCTGGGTAGTGGTTTCGACTGTCTTTAGAAAATCGAGCAAGGTCGCATTAAAGACTTCGGGTTGATCCAAGGGCGTGGCATGGCGGGAATCTTCGATCACCACCAGTCGCGCATCGGGCAGCAGTTTTACATAGATTTCTTTCTGCGCCACGGGGGTGTAGTCGTGGTCGGCGCTGATGACCAGGGTTGGACAGGTAATCCTCGAAAGTTGTTCCTGCACGCCCCAGCCCACAATCGCGTCGAAGCTGGCGAGATAAGCACGTTTGTCGTTTTTTGCCCAGCGTTCGGCCATCTTGTGGCGCAGGTCGGCTTGCTGTGGTTTGGGGAACAGTCGCTCGCTCAGGGCCTTGCCGATGGTGCTCAGGCTGAGTACGCGGGCCAGGGTCCAGCGCTTGGCCCACTGCCAATAGTCATCGGCACTGCGCACCTTGACTTCGGGCGCGCTGTTGACGATGCACAGGCTTCTGACTCGCGCGGGGTCGTCCACCGCCAGTTGGAAGGCGATCATGCCGCCCATGGATAAACCCACAACGTGGGCGGGCGACAGGTCCAGATGCTCGATCAGGGCGAGCAGGTCGAACGTGAAGCCCTGGATGCTGTAGCGCTCGCGGGGTTTATCGGAGCGGCCATGACCGCGCACGTCGACCACGATCAGGCGGTAGTGCCGGGCCAGTACCGGCACTTGCATCTCCCAATCCTGGCAGCTTGAGCCCAGGCCATGGATCAGTATCAGCGGGTTGCCGTGGCCGTATTCCTCGTAATGCAGGCTGCAGCCTTCATGGTCGAACCAGGCCATGGGTGAACTCCGTTTCAGGCTTGTTGGGGAGCGGCAAAAGGCGCGTCCAAGGGAGCGGTGTCAAAGGTACGCAGCAATTCCACGAGGATCTGCGTCGCCGGCCCCAGGGGTTTGTCCTTGTTGGAGTAGAGATAGAACGTCGGGTGACGGCTGCCGCCTTGTTCCAGGGGCAGTTGCTTGAGTACGCCTTCGGCCAGTTCGCGCTCGATCATGTGCCGCGGCAGCCAGGCAAAGCCCAGGCCGCTGCCCACGAAGGCGGCGGCGGTAGCCAGGCTGCCGACCGTCCAGCGCTGTTCGGCGCCCAGCCAACCCACGTCGCGCGGTTGCTGGCGGCCGGAGTCGCGGATGACCACCTGCATCTGGCTTTCCAGGTCCTGGAAACTCAGCTCTCGATTCATGCGGTGCAACGCATGTTCGGGGTGGGCCACGGCGATAAATTCCACATCGCTCATTTCGGTGCCCAGGTAACCGGGGATACTGAAACCGCAAATTGCCAGGTCGGCTACGCCTTCGATCAGCAGCTCTTCGACGCCGGACAACACCTCTTCACGCAAGCGCACGCGGCAGCCGCGACTCTGCGGCATAAACGCAGTCAGGGCGCGCACCAGGCGCGCATTGGGATAGGCCGCATCCACTACCAGGCGCACTTCGGCCTCCCATCCCTGTTCCATATGATGGGCAAGGTCTTCCAGTTGACTGGCGTTCTTCACCAGTTGCCGGGAGCGACGCAGCAGCACTTCACCGGCCTCGGTCAGCACCGCCTTGCGCCCGTCGATGCGCAGCAGCGGCACGCCGAGTTGATCCTGCATACGAGCCACGGTGTAGCTCACCGAGGATTGCGAACGGTGCAGCGCTTCAGCCGCCTGGGCGAAGCCGCCATGGTCAACCACAGCCTGCAACGTGCGCCATTGATCGAGGGTAACGCGGGGCGCTTTCAAGATGAGCTCCTCTTGTCCTAAGCTGGCGATCCTTATTGGAGACTGCCGAATGAGAAAATTCTGTTGTGTGTTGCTGGCGCTGCTGCCGATTAGCGCGTTTGCCTACCCCATCGACGTGACTAAAAAGATCGACGGTGTAAGCGTGGACTACACAGCATCCGATGTGGACGCCGACATCAGTTCGATCCAATTGAGTAATTACGGCGCTAATGACGCGGTGTGTTCGGTAACCTTCACCAACGGCCCGGAATCACCGCGCCGTCGCACCGTGACCGTGCCCGCCGGCAAAAGCACCAACGCCACGGCCAAGTTCAACCGGGCGATCATCAAGATGCGTATTGCCTTGGTCTGCGCCCCAAAATAAAGCAGCAGCGGAGCATGTCCACAGGAATACTCCGCTTAAGAACAAATTTCTAGATGGGTTATAGCAGTTTTTTGCGCTTTTTTATCGAATAGGCCCTGGATAACCTTCGCTCCATCGACTTACAGCAATTACCGATGGAGCCTACGAAGCCATGTCCAATGTCCTGATCATCGAAAGCAGTGCGCGCCAGCAGGATTCGATTTCCCGCCAGCTCACCCAACAGTTCATCAGCCACTGGCAAGCAGCCCATCCGGCGGACCGCATCACCCTGCGTGACGTGGCGCTCAACCCAGTGCCTCACCTGGACGCCAACCTGCTGGGCGGCTGGATGAAGCCGGCCGATCAGCGTAACGACGATGAACAGGTTTCCCTGGACCGCTCCAATGAATTGACTGACGAGCTGCTGGCTGCGGACGTATTGGTGATGGCCGCGCCGATGTACAACTTTGCCATCCCCAGCACCCTTAAAGCCTGGCTGGATCACGTGTTGCGGGCCGGTGTGACTTTCAAGTACACCGCCACCGGGCCACAGGGTCTGTTGACCGGCAAGCGTGCCATCGTACTCACCGCTCGCGGTGGCATTCATACCGGCGCGAGCTCGGATCATCAGGAACCGTACCTGCGCCAGGTCATGGCATTTATCGGGATTCACGACGTCACCTTCATTCACGCCGAAGGGGTGAACCTGGGTGGTGACTTCCAGGAGAAGGGCATCAATCACGCAAAAGCACAGCTGGCGCAAGTCGCCTGAAGCTTTAATCGCCAGATAATCCCGCGCTGTTTATATGGCGCCACGCAAACCCTTCAAGTACGCGTATCGAACCTCCCTTTGCACTTGTAGCTCCTGAGTGCTCCTGCCCGACTGCCGCTTCAGCGAGGTCGGGTTTTTTTTGCGCCGAGTTTCTTCAAGTCCCGAAAAGCTTTAATGTCGCGCCCATTCGAAATGAGGCGCACATGGGCTATCTACTGGTTGTCACCCTGATTCAGGCATTTTCCTTCAGCTTGATCGGCGAATACCTCGCCGGTCATGTCGACAGCTACTTTGCGGTACTGGTGCGGGTGCTGCTGGCAGGGCTGGTGTTTATCCCGCTGACACGCTGGCGCTCGGTGGAACCTGCGTTTATGCGCGGCATGTTGATTATCGGTGCGCTGCAGTTCGGCGTGACCTACGTGTGCTTGTACCTGAGCTTTCGTGTGCTCACGGTGCCTGAGGTGTTGCTGTTCACCATCCTCACACCGTTGCACGTGACCCTCATTGAGGACGCGCTCAACCGGCGTTTCAACCCCTGGGCGCTGGTGGCAGCCTTGGTGGCGGTGGCGGGCGCGGCGATTATCCGTTTTGACCAGATCACCCCGCACTTCCTCATGGGCTTCCTGCTGCTGCAACTGGCCAACCTCACCTATGCCGCCGGGCAGGTGATGTACAAGCATCTGGTGGCGCGTTATCCGAGTGATCTGCCGCACTACCGCCGCTTCGGCTATTTCTACCTGGGGGCGCTACTGGTGGTGCTGCCGGCGTTCCTGCTGTTCGGCAAGTCCAACTTCCTGCCGGAGGCGCCGCTGCAATGGGGTGTGTTGGTGTTTCTCGGCCTGGTCAGCACGGCGCTGGGCCTGTACTGGTGGAACAAGGGGGCCTGCCTGGTCAATGGCGGCACCCTGGCGGTGATGAACAACCTGCATGTGCCGGTTGGCCTGCTGCTGAACCTGCTGATCTGGAACCAGCATGAACCGCTGGGCCGTCTGGCCCTGGGCGGCTTGGTGATTGTGGGGGCGGTGTGGATCACCCGGCTTGATAGCGCTCGGCGACAGTCGATTGCTTGATCTGCGCCGCATCCTCCTGGTCACCCACTTCCATCACTACGCCGGGCTGTTTTCGGGCTCAGGCAAATGGCTGACGCCCGCCAGCGCCGGTAGCATCCCGGCGCGCAAATCGTTGCCGCTGGGCTGCTGGTACAGGCTCAAGCCGAACTCCGGCAACACCGCCAGCAGGTAATCGAAGATATCCCCCTGGATCCGCTCGTAATCCGCCCACGCCGTGGTGCGGGTGAAGCAGTAGATCTCCAGCGGCACGCCCTGGGCGGTGGTTTGCATCTGGCGCACCATGCAGGTCATGTTCGGCTGGATGTCCGGGTGGCTTTGCAGGTAAGCCAACGCGTAGGCGCGGAAGGTACCGAGGTTGGTCATGCGCCGGCGGTTGGCCGAGAGTTGCGCGCTGTGGCCCTGGGCCTCGTTCCAGGCCTTGAGTTCGGCCTGCTTGCGGCCGATGTAGCCGGTGAGCAGGTGCACCTGGGTCATGCGCACTTCTTCGTCATCGCGCAGGAAGCGCACGCCGCTGGCGTCGATATACAGGCTGCGCTTGATGCGCCGCCCACCGGAAGCCTGCATGCCGCGCCAGTTCTTGAACGACTCGGACATCAGGCGCCAGGTGGGGATGGAGACAATGGTCTTGTCGAAGTTCTGCACCTTGACCGTATGCAGGGTGATATCCACCACATCGCCGTCAGCGCCGACCTGGGGCATTTCGATCCAGTCGCCGACCCGCAGCATGTCGTTGCTGGTCAATTGCACACTGGCGACGAACGACAGCAGCGTGTCCTTGTACACCAACAGGATCACCGCCGACATGGCACCCAGGCCCGACAGCAGCAACAGCGGCGAGCGGTCGATCAGCGTGGCGACGATGATGATCGCGGCAAATACGAACAGCACCATCTTCGCCAACTGCACATAGCCTTTGATCGAGCGAGTGCGCGCGTGTTCGGTGCGGGCATAGATATCCAGCAGGGCATTGAGCAGGGCGCTCATGGCCAGCGTCATGAACAGGATGGTGAACGCCAGTGCCAGATTGCCAATAAACAGAATGGCGGTCTTGCTCAAGCCCGGCACCAGGTACAGCCCGAACTGGATCACCAGGGACGGCGTCATTTGCGCCAGGCGATGGAAGACCTTGTTGTGCAGCAGGTCGTTGAGCCAGTGCAGGGCCGGTTGCCGGCCAAGCAGTTTGATGGCGTGAATGATGAGGTAACGCGCTACCCGTCCAAGCAACAGGGCCACCACCAGCAACACCAGCAAGCCGAGGCTGGCATGCAGCAGCGGGTGTTCATCGAGAGTGCCCCAGAGGTCCTGGACGTTGAGCCAGAGCTGTTTGATATCCATGAATGAAACCGATTCTTCTGTAAGACGAGACGAGGCGATTAGAGCATTTAAGTGCAACAAAGTTGACGTTGCAGACAAACGCGCTGACAAAAAAGCAGCTGATTAGCACCGTTCGCGTAAAGAAACTCGGTTTGGACGCCCGAAACCGGTAACCTATGCAGCTGATATTTTGTATTTCTTCGAGGTAGCACCCGTGTTTTCCCAATTCGCCCTGCACGAACGCCTGCTCAAAGCCGTGGCCGAGCTGAAATTTGTCGAGCCTACGCCTGTGCAAGCAGCGGCCATCCCGCTCGCGCTCCAAGGGCGTGACCTACGGGTGACGGCTCAAACCGGCAGCGGCAAGACCGCTGCTTTTGTCCTGCCGATTCTGCACCGCCTGATCGGCCCGGCCAAAGTCCGTGTGAGCATCAAGACCCTGATCCTGCTGCCGACCCGCGAGCTGGCCCAGCAGACCTTGAAGGAAGTAGAGCGCTTCTCGCAGTTCACCTTCATCAAGTCCGGCCTGATCACCGGCGGCGAAGACTTCAAGGTCCAGGCCGCCATGCTGCGCAAGGTGCCGGACATCCTGATCGGCACCCCAGGGCGCATGATCGAGCAACTCAACGCTGGCAACCTCGACCTCAAGGAAGTCGAAGTGCTGGTGCTCGACGAAGCTGACCGCATGCTCGACATGGGCTTTGCCGATGACGTGCAGCGCCTGGTGGCTGAGTGCGTCAATCGCCAGCAGACCATGCTGTTCTCCGCCACCACGGGCGGTTCGACCCTGCGCGACATGGTCGCCAAGGTCCTGAACAACCCTGAGCACTTGCAGGTCAACAACGTCAGCGACCTCAACGCGACCACGCGCCAGCAGATCGTCACCGCCGACCACAACGTGCACAAAGAGCAGATCCTCAACTGGCTGTTGGCCAATGAGACCTATCAGAAGGCCATCGTGTTCACCAACACCCGGGCTGCGGCTGACCGCATCTACGGTCGCCTGGTGGCGCAGGATTACAAGGCGTTCGTGCTGCACGGCGAGAAAGACCAGAAGGACCGCAAGCTGGCCATCGACCGCCTGAAGGCTGGCGGCGTGAAGATCCTGGTGGCCACCGACGTCGCCGCCCGCGGCCTGGACGTGGACGGCCTGGACATGGTCATCAACTTCGACATGCCACGCAGCGGCGACGAATACGTACACCGTATCGGCCGTACCGGGCGTGCCGGCAACGATGGCCTGGCCATCTCGCTGATCTGCCACGGCGACTGGAACCTGATGTCGAGCATCGAGCGCTACCTCAAGCAGGCGTTCGAGCGCCGCACCATCAAGGAAGTCAAAGGCACCTACACCGGGCCGAAGAAGGTCAAGGCGTCGGGCAAGGCCGTTGGCGTGAAGAAGAAAAAGACCGACGCCAAGGGCGACAAGAAGAAAGCCGGCGCCAAGTCGCCGACCAAGCGCAAGATCGCCAACCGCCCGAAGACCGACAACCTGTCGCTCGTCAGCAAGGACGGCATGGCACCGCTCAAGCGCCGCAAGCCAGAAGCACCCGCTGCCGAATAAGCACAGGGGCATAAAAAAAACCGGACGATGTCCGGTTTTTTTTCGCCATCAGTTTGCTGTCTTGGCGGCCGCTTCCTTCAACTCCTTGAGCCGGGCCTCGATCAACTGGCACTTGTCAGGAAACTTGGCGCTTTCGGTATCCAGGTCCATTTTCTGCAACTCGTCATTCATCTCCTTGGCTTTCGTCGGGTTCTGCTTAGTGAGTTCGCTTACTTGTTTGGCCAACTCTTCGCGCTTGGCCGTGGCCTCCTCGGGCGTACAAGCCCAAGCGGGCAGCGCGGTTAGCAGTGTCGCGGCGACGGCCAGGTTTATCAGGGTTTTCATGAACGGACCTCCTTGGCGGTATATGCAGTTGAGGCGATGAATGTCTGGAAAGTTCAGAGAAATGACGCCCGTCCATTCGTTTGAACGGCAGGTGCCAGGACGTGTCACTACCTTTGACGGGCTAATTTTCCATCGGCCTGCAGGAGGAATCAGGATGACGACTTACAACTGGGATCTGATCGAGCGTTTGCTGCATGAGGTGCAGAACGGCGAGGGCAGCTTTGCCCCGCGTAAATACGCTGAGCAAGAAGCGGCCGAGAAGGCTACTGCGGGCGAGTCTACCGGCAACCTGGATGCATTGAAGAAGACCGCTGCCGATTACGAAGCACTGTTGTTCAAGCGCGGGTTTATTGAAACCCGTCCGGAAGAAGAGGGTGGCAATGGTGAGAATTTCATCCTGACAGCGCTGGGCGCGCAATTGCTGGCGCTGATCGACAGCTCGATTCCGGGCAATGATCACCCGCGCCAAGTACTGGATGAACAGGCCGACGCGCTGGACCCGGCGACCTTCGCTGAAGTGGCCTCCAAGGCACAGATCGCCTGAAGAGACGCGCTGAAGACGTATGTGGGAGGGGGCGCTGGCCCACTCTTATCAAACCTCAAATCAGCTACTGATTTTAAAGAGTTAAAATTTAGTCTTTAAAACCAGATATTTTGGAGGCAGCGTACGCGTACCCCTGTGGGAGCGGGCTTGCCCGCGAAAGCGGTGGGTCAGTCAACATCAACGGTTGCTGGGCCGACGCCTTCGCGAGCAAGCCCGCTCCCACAGAAAAGCAGCGAGCCTGCCGCATGACAGCGTCACATTGAAGATGTGGTGGGTACCCCCCACATTAGTTTGCATTGGCCTTCAAGCATTTGAGCGCCTTGAAATCGCTGCGCATACCCTCGATCTTTTGCGTCAGCTTCAATCGCTGCTGCACCGTGCTTTCAGCTATCAGGTCTACGATCAGGCTGGGCGCCGCGGCTTCGGTCTGGGCGTAGGCTGCTTGGTATTGCGGGGTCCAGAGACGCTCTCGTTCTACCAGCAACTGCTGCATTTTCTGCGGGAAGTCGGCGCTATGGCGTTGCTGCACGGCCTCGATAAACTGCGCCTGCCAATGCGCGCGGTTAGCGATCCACTCTTGGTTTTGCTCACCCAACTCTATGGACCATGCCGTGACCCGATTCTGCTGGCTGGCACTCAGCGGGCCCATCCAGGCATCCAGGCGTTTACTCATGCGCTGGGCGCGCTCCTTGATTTGTTGCGCCAGCGGCGGCTTGAGGTATTCGTCTTGGCGTTTGCGCAGGTCCTTGACCAAGGCATCGTTCATGTCCTTGACCTGTTGATCATCCAGGCCTTGGAGCAATTGCACGGCTGACGGGGTGATTTCCCGCGCAATCTCGGCAATGGCTTGTTTGGCCTCGACAGTTCGGGCTTGCAATGCGGCGTCGGTGACCTGGTTGCTGTCGACCATTTGCTGCAGGCGGTCCAGCCAGTCCAGGTAACCTGGCAATTGCGTGGTGCAATGCCAGGCCAGGTGTTCCTTGAGCGTGTCGTTGAACCAGCTCTTCTGCCCGGCGTTCATGTCCAGGTAGTCGTTGAGGGTCCAGGGGATGATCACGTCGAGATTACGGTAGGCAAGGCCCACGCGATTGCAGCCGGCGAGCACCAGGCTCAGGGTCAGCAATACCATCAGGAGTTTAAGCCGACGCAACATGGGCGAGTCCTTGCACGGATGGGGTTAATGCATGTGAACCTGCGCCGGGTGCGACAGTTCAGCCCATCAATAAAACGACCGGACAGCCTTCAAGGTCAACAGGCCGTCACATTGCGAATTGTGTCCGGAGTAGGCCGAGCAGTCACCGCCGCTGAGGCTGGAGTCGCTGTAGATCAGGTCCAGGTCAATACCCTTCCAGGCCCTGGAAAATTGCACCGACCAGTCGCTGAAACTGCTGATGGCACCGCTCTCTACCGAGACCGGTGTACCCAATTGATGGGTGGTGTATTTCATGCTGACGCCGATGCCAAAAGGCTGGGTACCGCCGAGGTCGGCAAACAGGGTGCTGTCCTGGCGGTCGGGGTCGTTGCTGAAGGACACCCCGAAGCGGTTGCCCAGCAAGTTCAGGCCGCCGTAGAACTCCTGGCTGTCGAGGGGGCTGAGCTTGGGGTAGCTGTAGTGGATCAGGCCTACTTCGTAGCCCAAGGTCTGGTCGAAAGGGCGCTTGAAGCCCATGTAGGAGTCGACTTCGAGGTTGTTGGCCGATGAGAGGCCCATGTTGGGTGAATACTGGCCGACATACAGGCCGCTATCGTGGGTAAGGTCCAGGCCACCGTGAAATGATCCGCTGCCAGGGGAGGTAGGCTTTACCAGGCCCTGGGCCATGCTGCGGCTGGGGGTGGTGCCCAATTTCAGGTCGAAGTCACCCAATTCACGCTGGAAGATTTGCGCTTCGGCCAAAGGGCTGGCGACCAGGATACTGACCAGGAAAATGCAGCGTTTAAGCATGCTTCACTCCATGAAAAGCGAGGAGCAGTAACGGATGGATTCGGGCAGATGCCCGTGCTAGACGTGTGCAAGGATACCGGCGAATGCCAGGCGCTGAGGCCCGTTCGTCGATTAGCTTGATATTGAATGGCGTGCGAGGGGGGTTGAACTCTAGTCCTAGCGCCTTGAAGGCAAGACGCTTAGGGACCAGATGGTGTGCTGGGTATTACTTCTTACCCAGGCTGATCTGCTTGGACGGGCCGAAAGTCTGGCCGCTCACGCCTTTGGCAATCTGCTGGATTTCGCCGCCCTGCTTGAGGAATGCAGCAATCTGGCTGTTGATCGATTCGCTGGTTTCAACGGCGGGAGCTGGCTTTGCTTTGCTGTTGGATGCTTTTACGCGCATGGCGGCCACTAACCTGTAGAAAATTAACTTGGCCAGGCATCGTACAGGAAATACTTGACAATTGCTTGGCAAATATCCCTGAGGAGTAATTGCCAAACCGTGAAACAACCGAAGTTAATCGATGAAATAAAGCGCTAACTTGCTGTTTTAGCTCGAAACCATTGGACGCGTGGGGGCTGGCGGCATGGCAAAATTCAACCGCTTGATCAGACGAGTGGGGTGATGCCAGTGGAACGCCATGCCAGCCCGCGATTTTTCAGGCGTGCGCGCGTACGGGGCGCAACTCGGGTAGAATGCCGCCCACGTAATGAGGGTATTGGAAATGGCTTTAGTCGGGCGCTACAACAGCTTGCAAGTGGTCAAGCACACTAACTTTGGTTTGTACCTCGATGGTGCGCAAGATGGGGAAATCCTCTTGCCTAATCGGTATATCCCTAAAGATATTCCCAGCGAAGATGAAGACTGGCTTAACGTTTTCATTTATCTGGACAGCGATGACAAACTTATCGCCACCACCGAAAAACCCAAAGTTCAAGTCGGTGAATTTGCCAGTTTGAAAGTTGTGGAAGTCAACAGTATCGGTGTGTTCCTCGATTGGGGGCTGCCAAAGGATCTGCTGTTGCCGTATTCAGAAGAAAAACGCCAGCTGACGGCGGGTGAATATTGCGTGGTGCACGTCTACCTCGACAAACACACCAAGCGCATCACTGCCACTGCACGTCTTGACCGCTACCTGGATAAGACGCCAGCCAACTACCAGGTGGGCCAGGAAGTCGACCTGCTGGTGGCCGAAGCTACGGACATGGGCTTCAAAGCGATCATCAACAACAAGCACTGGGGCCTGATCCACAAGAACGAAGTGTTCAAGTTCCTGCGCCCGGGCAAGGAAGAGAAAGGCTTCATTAAAGAGATCCGCGCCGATGGCAACATCAGCTTGAGCCTGCAACCGGTTGGCCAGGAAGCGGCCTCCAGCCTGAACTCGAAGATCCTCGCCAAGTTGCGCGACAACAACGGCACCCTGCCGGTCAGCGATAAAAGCGACCCGGCGTTGATCAGCAACTTGTTCGGCGTGAGCAAGGGCAACTTCAAGAAGGCCATTGGTGCGCTCTACAAACAAGGTCAGATCGTGATTCATGCGGATCGCATTGAACTAAGCTGAGCACGACTTGCTCTTCTGTAGGAGCGAGCTTGCTCGCGAAAATATTCCAGGCGCAGTGTGGCGTCGGATGTACGTTTTTCGCGAGCAAGCTCGCTCCTACAAAGGCTTGTGTCATGTCCAAGAGAACGCTGTTCGCCTACCTCGGTACCTTGCTCGCCTTCCTCGTGCTTGACGGCCTATGGCTCGGTGTCCTGATGGGCCCTACCTACAAATCCCTGCTCGGCCCGCTGATGCTTGATCAGCCGCGCCTGTTGCCTGCGGTATTGTTCTATCTCCTGTATGTGCTCGGTTGTGTAGTGTTGGTGGTCTTGCCCAGTGCAAGTTGGCAACGCGCTGCGCGTTCAGGCGCCTTGCTTGGCCTGGTGGCCTACGGCACTTATGACTTGAGCAACTGGGCCACGCTTCAAGGCTGGTCGGCCGGGTTGGCGGTGATGGACATGGCGTGGGGCACCTGCTTAACCGCCGTTTGCTGCGCTGTCGGCTACGTGTGTGCACATCGGATGCACCGGTAGTGGGCGGTTGATCAGTACTGAGCCCGCCAATAACAAACCGGCACCGGCAACCACCAGCGCCGGCTGCAGGCCACCACTGAGGTGGCTGCTCACCGACGCCAGCAACGGCCCGCTCAGTTGGCCGATGGCAAAGCTGGCAGTCAGCAACCCAGTGCTGCGTTGATAGCCGTGGGGCGCGACCTCCCGCAAGCGCGCCATCACCAGTTGCATGCACGCCAGGAAGGGCGCGCCGCACAGCAATACACCGAGCGCCAGGCCCCAACTATTGCCGAGCAGGCAAGCGAACACCCCCGCCGCTTGCAGCCATAAGGTCGCCATCAGCCAGCGGCGGGTGGTGTGCGGGTTTTTGCGGCGCAGGCTAGTCACCACTACACCCAGTGCGGCCGCCAGGCCAAAGCAAGGCCAGAACAGATCGGCTTGCCAGGCGCCTTTGAACTGCGCGTTGGCCATCTGCGAGAGAAAGGTCGCCGGGATGATGTAGCCCAGGCCGTACAAGAAGTAAATCCAGCACAGGTGCACGATGCTGCCGTTGTTGCCCGCGCTTGTCGCCTGTGTGACCGCGATGGTCGGCTTCGGTAAAAACGGTAGGATCGCCAGCAGCATAAGCAGCGCAACCAGGCCGTAGACTAGCCACAGCGTGGCAGAACTTTGCCCCATCAGGTTCGAGCCCAGCGCCAGCAAACCCGTCAGTAAAATCCCCAGCCCAGGTCCGGCAAATATCAACGCGCCCAGGCGGGGCCTGCCGGCGGCAATCGCCAGTGGCTGGCTCAAACTGGTGATCATCACCAACACCCAGGCGCTGGCCACGCCGGTGCCGAAGCGCAACACCAAGTGTGGCCAGAACCCATCGGCCCAGTACGACGCCAGTGTCAGCAATACGCAGAGCCACAGCCCGCCGTAGAGGCGCCCGCGTACATGGTGGTGGCTACGGGCGAAGATCGAGTCCACTGCGCCAACGAAGTAGCCCAGGTAATTGGCAGCTGCGATCAACCCGGCACCGGTCAGGTCGATCTGGCCTTCGCTGAGCAAATGCGGCATTTGCGGGGTGAGGGCGAAGCGGCCAATGCCCATGGCCATCATCAGGGCGATAAAGCTGGCGAGTAAGCGAATCAGCGGTGACATGCTCAGGTTTCCTACAAGGAAGCGAATGACTTGTAGGCTAGGGCGGATTGATTTTCTGTTAAATTGAATAATAGTGAGTAACTTGTTCAGTTTTGGAGAAGGGTATGGAGTTCAGTCAATTGCGGATTTTCCAAGCCGTGGCAGAGGAGGGCTCCATCACCCGTGCGGCCGAGCGCCTGCACCGCGTGCCATCGAACCTGTCAACCCGGCTAAAACAGATGGAGGAGCAACTCGGCGTTGAACTGTTCGTACGCGAACGCCAGCGCTTGCAACTTTCTCCTGCGGGCAAAGTGCTGCTGGACTACAGCACCCGACTGCTGGCGTTGCACGACGAAGCCCATGGCGCCGTACAAGGTGGGCAACCGGCCGGCGATTTTGTATTGGGCAGCATGTACAGCACCGCCGCGATTCATTTGCCCAAGTTATTGGCGCACTATCACAAGGCTTACCCGATGGTGAACTTGCAGGTGCAATCGGCGCCCAGTGGGGAATTACTGGAAGGTTTGATCATGGGCCGGCTGGATGCGGCCTTGGTGGACGGCCCGTTGACGATCGCTGCCCTGGATGGCGTACCGCTGTGCGAGGAGCGCCTGGTATTGATTTGCGAGGCCGATCACCCGCCGGTACGCGGTCCCCAGGATGTGGCTGGCCGTTCGGTGTTCACTTTCCGACGCAGCTGCGCCTACCGCACGCGCTTGGAAACCTGGTTTTCCCACGAGCGCGTGGCCATGGGGCGCGCTATCGAGATCGAATCCTACCAAGGCATGCTCGCTTGCGTGATCGCCGGTTCAGGGGTGGCGTTGATGTCCGAATCGATGCTCGACAGCCTTCCGGGAAAGGACAGCGTGTCCGTTCATCCGCTGACCGGGCCTTTTGCCACTGCTACCACTTGGCTGATGTGGCGAAAAGGTATGCTCGGCGCTAACCTCAATGCATGGATCGACCTGCAGCAAGAGGGCAGAGCAGCGCATTTGCCAGACACCCGCGCGACGGCGTGAACGTTCCGTCAGGATTCGGATCAATCCAGTAATAGTTCGTTGTGGTTTCGTTCAAGCATTGCGTAGGACTTAGGGCTACTATCACTGTAGGAAACGGCGACAGAACTCACGCCGACCAGCATTACCCTCAAAGGGGGCAACCATGAAAGAGAAAATCCAGAACTGGCTCCACGATCTTGGCGTTGCGCTGGGCTTGATCGAGCCACCGCTGCAACCGGTGCCGATCCGTACGGATGATGAGCAGCGTCGGCCACGCCGCCGCTAAGCACTCGCTCTCACAATTGTTGTGTGCAGGGCAAAAAAAACTGGCGCGACCTCCGACGTCGCGCCCGCTGAAGTAACTCGCTAGATCCTTTTATAGCTCAAACTGTCCGAGCCGCCACCGTCTGAGGTCGGCGCGAGAGCAAGCTCACCAACACAAAACTCACCAGCGCTACTGCCAGGCTGTAGTAAATCGGCGTGTTAGCGTCCAGCCCATCCTTGAACATAAACACCAGTGCGGTCACGAAGCCCAGGCTCATGGAGGTGATTGCTCCCGAAGTCGTCGCCCGTTTCCAGAAGATCGCGCCGATCAATGGCACCAACATACCGCCGACCAACAGGTTATACGCCAGGGTCAGGGCGCTGATCACGTCGTTCACCACCAGGGCGATACCCAGTACGGCAATGCCAGTCAACAGGGTGAACAGGCGGTTGATGCGCAGGCTTGATTGCTTGCCGCCGCGCAGCCGAGGCAGCAGGTCTTCGGTCAATACGGTGGAGGCGGCGAGCAGTCCGGCGCTGGCGGTGGACATCATGGCGGCCAGCGCGGCGGCGATCACCAGGCCACGGATGCCGTCCGGCAACGAGGCCTTGACGATGGCGGCGAAGGCATTGTTGACGTTATCCAGGTCCGGGATCAGTACGTGTGCCGCCATGCCGATCAGCGCACAGGCCAGGCCGTAGAGGATGCAGTAGAAACCGGCGAAGGTGCCGGCGTACTGGGCGACCTTTTCGTCACGGGCAGTGAACACACGCTGCCAGATATCCTGGCCGATCAGGATGCCGAAGAAGTAGATCATGAAGTAAGTGATGATCGTGTCCCAGCCGATAGCGGTGAAGCTGAAGTTCGACGCGGGTAGCTTGGCCACCAGTTCATCCCAGCCACCGACGCGGTACAGGCAGATAGGCAGCAGGATAAACATCAGGCCGACAGTCTTGATCACGAACTGTACGATGTCGGTGAGGGTCAGCGACCACATGCCACCGATGGTCGAATACACCACCACCACGCCACCGCCCACCAGCACCGACATCCAGAAGGGCAGGTCGAACAGCACTTGCAGCACGGTGCCGATGGCCAGGATCGAGGTCACGCCGATCATCAATGCGTAGGCGAGCATGATCACCGCACTGGCCTGGCGGGCCATGGGGTTGTAGCGTTTTTCCAGGACCTGGGTGACGGTAAAGATTTTCAGCTTCAACAGCGGCTTGGCCAGGAACAGGTTGAGCGCAATGATCCCCGCACCCAGCGCGGCACACAGCCAGAAACCTGAAATACCGTGCACATACCCAAGGCGCACGGTGCCGACGGTGGAAGCCCCACCCAATACCGTAGCGGCCATGGTGCCCATGTACAGCGACGGGCCGAGGTTACGGCCGGCCACCAGGTAGTCTTCGTGGGTCTTGGCGCGGCGCATGCCGAAGTAGCCGAGCACGAGCATGCCGGCGGCGTAGAGGAGTACGACGAATAAATCCAAAGCCATGACGGTTCTCCGATTATCTTTTTTATGGGTGATCAGGCGGCAGCCGGCTCCGTAAACACGCGAGCAAAAGTCAGGTATATCGAGGGATGGGGGGCTTTGTGACCCCCGTAGTTGTTAGGGTGGAAGGACTTTGTTGTTATTTCATACCCTGTGCGCGCTCATCAGCGATGCACCACCCCAGGCAGTACGCAGAGCATCTCGTACAGCAGGTTGGCGCCCAGCAACGAGGTGTTGCCGGTGGTGTCATAAGGCGGCGAAACTTCTACCAGGTCGCAACCAATCAAGTCGAGGCCCTGGCAGCCGCGGATGATTTCGATGGCCTGGATGGTGGTCAGCCCGCCGATTTCCGGGGTGCCGGTGCCGGGCGCCCAGGCGGGGTCGATGCCGTCGATGTCGAAGCTCAGGTACACCGGGCCACCGCCGACTTTCTCGCGCACTTCAGCCATCAGCGGCGCGAGGGAGTGGTGCCAGCATTCTTCGGCCTGTACGACGCGAAAGCCCTGTTTGCGGCTCCAGTTGAAGTCTTCGGCGGTGTAGCCCTGGGCGCGCAGGCCGATCTGCACCACGCGGTCGCAATCGAGCAAGCCTTCTTCCACGGCGCGGCGGAAGGTGGTGCCGTGGGCGATTTTCTCGCCGAACATATGGTCGTTGACGTCGGCATGGGCATCGATGTGCACCAGCCCGACCTTGCCGTGTTTCTTGTGGATCGCCCGCAGGATCGGCAGGGTGATGGTGTGGTCGCCGCCCAGGGTCAGGGGGATCACGTCATGCTCGAGGATTTCATCGTAGGCTTCTTCAATGATGCGCACGGCGTCGAGCAGGTTGAAGGTGTTGATCGCCACGTCGCCGATATCGGCCACCGACAGCGAATCGAACGGTGCCGCGCCGGTGGCCATGTTGTACGGGCGAATCATCACTGACTCGGCACGGATCTCCCGTGGGCCGAAACGCGTACCGGCGCGCAACGAGGTGCCGATATCCAGGGGCACGCCGATAAAGGCCGCATCCAGGCCCTTGGCGGTTTGCAGGTGGGGAAGACGCATCATGGTGGCGATGCCGGCGAAGCGCGGCATTTCGTTGCCGCCCAGTGGTTGGTGGAAAATCTTGTCCACGGATTGCCTCATCGTTGTTTTGTTTATTAGGGGCCGATTCTGCGAAAAGCCTGGCGTAGGAAGAATCGGCAGGGGCAAATACTTAGTTCAGATTTTTCTGAACTAAAGCTTGAGGTAAACTCGCCCCCACAGGTTTTTGTGTGCCTCTGGAGACCCCATGGCCAACGCCTTGCCCGACCTGAAACTCCTGCGCATCTTCGTCAGCGTTGTGCGCCACCAGGGGTTCGCCAATGCCCAGCACGAACTCAACCTGTCGACGTCGGCGATCAGCACTTACATGAGCCAGCTCGAATCAGCCCTGGGCCTGGTGCTGTGCCATCGCGGGCGCGGCGGCTTCAGCCTGACCAGCAAGGGCGAACTGTTTTATCAGGAAACTCTGCGCCTGTTGGGCGAACTGGAAGGCTTCGAGCAGTACGCTGCTGCATTGAAAGGCGAGCTGCGCGGTACTCTCAAGCTCGGCGTGCTCGACTCCACCGTCAGCGACAAGGCCTTGCCCTTCGCCGAAGTCATCGGCGCCTACAGCCTGGAGCACCCGGCGGTACACCTGCATCTGTCGGTGATGAGTCCCTACGAACTGCAGCTGGGCGTGCAGGACAACCGTCTGGACCTGGCCATCGGCGCCTTTTCCAATCGTATGAGCGGGCTGATCTATATGCCGCTGTACCGCGAGCAGCACTGGCTGTATTGCAGCAATCGGCACTCGTTGTTCAACGAGCGGCGCATTCCCGAGCAGGTCATTACTCAGCAACGCATGGTCGGGCGCGGCTACTGGAGTCAGGCCGGGCTGGCGCGCCACGGTTTCAAGCACAGCGCCGCGACGGTGGAAAGTATGGAGGCGCAACTGATCCTGGTGCTGTCCGGCGCCTACATCGGCTACCTGCCCGAACACTACGCACAAGCCTGGGCCGACAAGGGCGACCTGCGCGTCTTGTTGCCCGCCACTTTCGGCTACCAGGCACCGTTTTCAATGATCATGCGCCGTGGCCGCAGCCGCGAACCGCTGATCCAGACCTTCCGTGACTTGCTCAAGACCCAGCTCAATCAGGCCTGAAAATCATGTCCAGACCCCAATGCCCGCGCTGCCTCAGGCCGACCACTCACTGTCTCTGTGCGCTGATCCCCAGCCTCGACAGCCGCACCCGCGTATTGCTGTTGCAGCACCCGAGCGAGGTCAGCCATGCGCTCAATACCGCACGGTTGGCGACGGCGGGCCTGAATAATGCGCAGTTGGTAGTGGGGGAGGTGTTTGATGATCTGACGACGTTATTGAACCCGCCTGGGTACCAGGCGCGGTTGTTGTTTCCTGCCGATGACGCCCAGCCTTTGCAAGCCTATGCGCCCGGTGATCTGCCGCTGTTGCTGGTGGTGCCCGATGGTACTTGGCGCAAGGCACGCAAACTGCTGCACCTCAATCCTCTGCTGGCGGCGTTGCCCCGGGTGGCATTGGCTGACGGCGGCATCTCCCGGTATCGCTTGCGCAAGGCACCGGGGCCTGGAGCCTTGTCGACGGTCGAAGCGATCGTGCAAGCGCTGCAGGTAATGGAAGCGCCAGCATCGTTCGAGCTGCTGCTCAAACCCTTTGAGGCACTGATCGAAGGGCAGATTGCTGCGATGGGTGAAGAGGTTTTCCAGAGAAATCATGGCGACGGGCGGCAGGAATAACAGGTTTATCGATGCGTCTGCACAGCCAACACTTGATTGGCTTATTCCTATAAGCAATAAGCACCACACTTTGCGTGATATGGCCCGTCGGCCTTTCCCGGTATGATGTTCGCCCCCGCAGTCTGGATTGCGAATACGCCATGACCTTGCAGTACCCAACAATCGCCGATTGCGTCGGCAACACGCCCCTGGTCCGCTTGCAACGCATGGCGGGTGAAACCAGCAACACCCTGTTGCTCAAGCTCGAAGGGAACAACCCGGCCGGCTCCGTCAAGGACCGCCCGGCGTTGTCGATGATCGCCCGCGCCGAGCTGCGCGGGCAGATCAAGCCCGGCGACACCCTGATTGAAGCCACCTCGGGTAACACCGGGATCGCCCTGGCCATGGCCGCGGCGATCAAGGGCTACAAGATGGTGCTGATCATGCCCGACAACGGCAGTGCCGAGCGCAAGGCGGCGATGACCGCTTATGGCGCCCAGCTTATTCTGGTGAGCCAGGAAGAAGGCATGGAAGGTGCCCGTGACCTCGCCGAACGCATGGCCGCCGAAGGCCGTGGCGTGGTGTTGGACCAGTTCGCCAACGGTGACAACCCCGAGGCGCACTACACCAGCACCGGCCCGGAAATCTGGCGCCAGACCCAGGGCACCATCACCCATTTCGTCAGCTCCATGGGCACCACCGGTACCATCATGGGCAACTCGCGCTACCTCAAGGAGCAGAACCCGGCGATCCAGATCGTCGGCCTGCAACCGATGGAGGGCGCGGCCATCCCGGGCATCCGCCGCTGGCCCGAAGAGTACTTGCCGAAGATCTACAACGCCACGCGGGTAGACCGCATCATCGACATGGCCCAGCGCGAAGCCGAAGACACCACGCGCCGCCTGGCCCGTGAAGAAGGCATCTTCTGTGGCGTGTCCTCTGGTGGCGCCGTGGCCGGTATGTTGCGCTTGTCCAAGGAAGTGGAAAACGCGGTGATCGTCGCGATCATCTGTGACCGAGGCGACCGCTACCTGTCGACCGGCATTTTCGACGAACCCAACTGATGGCCAAGCACGAGAGGGGCCTGCGCTTCCAACCGACGGGCGGCAGCCGGGCCCCGCAGATTCCAGTCGGCAAGAAACAGCGCCTGACTATCGAGCGCCTGGCCAATGATGGCCGTGGCATTGTGTTCTTTGAAGGCCGTACCTGGTTCGTGAATGGTGCGCTGGCCGGCGAAGAAGTCGAAGCACGGGTATTGGGCACCCATGGCAAAGTAGTGGAAGCCCGCACCGAGCGGGTGTTCAAGGCCAGCGAACTGCGTCGCCCCGCACCCTGCGCCCACGTTGGCCGCTGTGGCGGCTGCAGCGTGCAGCACCTGCCCCATGATCAACAACTTGCCCTGAAACAGCGCATGCTCGCCGAGCAACTGTCCCGGGTGGCGGGTGTCGAACCGCAAGAGTGGGCGCCGCCTTTGAGCGGGCCGGAGTTCGGTTATCGGCGCCGTGCCCGCGTGGCCGTGCGCTGGGATGCCAAGGCGAAAAAACTCGAAGTGGGTTTCCGTGCCGTGGCCAGCCAGGACATCGTCGCCATCGATGAGTGCCCGGTGCTGGTACAAGCCTTGCAACCGATCATGCAGCGCTTGCCGAATATGCTGCGGCGCTTGAGCAAACCGCAGGCGCTGGGGCATGTGGAGCTGTTCAGCGGTTCGTCCATCGCCGTGTTGCTGCGGCATATGGCGCCGTTGTCGGAAGCCGACCTGCTGATCCTGAAAGAATTCTGCACCTTCCATGGCGCTCAATTGTGGCTGCATGGCGAGGGCCAGCCGGAGCCTGTCGAGCCCGACCAGGCCCTGGGCTTTCGCTTGGACGCCTGGGATCTTGAGTTGGCTTACCGACCGGGAGATTTTGTGCAGGTCAACGCCGGGGTCAACCAGGCGATGGTCGCCCAAGCCCTGGAGTGGCTGGCGCCGCAGGCCGACGAACGGGTGCTGGATCTGTTTTGCGGCCTGGGCAACTTTGCCTTGCCACTGGCTCGCCAGGTGCGCGAAGTGGTGGCGGTGGAAGGTGTGCAGGCCATGGTTGAGCGTGCGGCACTCAATGCCCAGAGCAACAATGTGCATAACGCGCAGTTTTTTCAGGCGGATTTGTCCCAGCCTTTGACAGACGCAGAGTGGGCCAAACAGGGCTTTTCTGCGGTACTCTTGGACCCACCCCGCGATGGTGCCCTGGAGGTTGTGCGCAAGCTCGCCACCCTGGGCGCCAAGCGCCTGGTGTATGTGTCCTGCAACCCGGCCACGCTGGCGAGGGACACGGTTGAGTTGGTCAAGCAAGGCTACCGGCTAAAGCGTGCCGGGATCCTCGACATGTTTCCGCAGACCGCGCATGTCGAGGCCATGGCATTATTTGAAGCGGGCTAGGATGCCCGTTCAATCCGACCGGCCTGTCGTCTCCAGAGCGAGTGATCTGCCAGGGAGACCGCAGTGTGAGCTTTAGTGATAAAGCAGACCGGCGATGATTTTTGACGCACCTAAAGTGCGTCGTAGGGAAGGTAAGCAAGATGGTACAGGTGAGAGCACACCAGCCGATCAACACCGACGGCAGTATCAATCTCGAGGCATGGCTGGATCATGCCGTCAGTGTCGACCCGGCACTGGACCGTGAAGCCTTGAAAGCAGCCTGCGAGTTCGCTCGTGAGTCTGAACAGCAAGACAATGCAGCCAAGAACCTGTGGGCCGAAGGCACTTCAAGCTTTCGCACCGGGTTGGAAATCGCCGAGATCCTCGCCGATCTCAAGCTGGACCAGGATTCGCTGATCGCAGCCGTGCTCTATCGCGGCGTGCGTGAAGGGCATATTGCCTTGCCACTGGTCAGTCAGCGTTTCGGCGCCGTGGTGGCCAAGCTGATCGACGGCGTGCTGCGCATGGCGGCCATCAGCGCCAGCCTCAGCCCGCGCCAGTCGATGGTGCTGGGCACCCAGGGCCAGGTGGAAAACCTGCGCAAGATGCTGGTGGCGATGGTCGATGACGTACGCGTCGCGCTGATCAAGCTGGCTGAACGTACCTGCGCGATCCGCGCAGTGAAGACCGCCGACGACGAGAAGCGCAACCGCGTCGCCCGCGAAGTCTTCGATATCTACGCGCCGCTGGCCCACCGCCTGGGTATCGGCCATATCAAGTGGGAGCTGGAGGATCTGTCCTTCCGCTACCTCGAACCCGACCAATACAAGCAAATTGCCACGCTGCTGCACGAACGGCGCCTGGACCGCGAGCGCTTTATCAGCGATGTGATGGGCCAGTTGCGGTCTGAGTTGCAGGCGACCGGCGTCGACGCTGACATCAGCGGCCGGGCCAAGCATATCTATTCCATCTGGCGCAAAATGCAGCGCAAGGGCCTGGCCTTCAGCCAGATCTACGACGTGCGTGCGGTGCGCGTACTGGTGCCGGAAATGCGCGATTGCTACACCGCGCTGGGTATCGTCCACACCCTGTGGCGCCACATCCCCAAGGAATTCGACGACTACATCGCCAACCCCAAGGAAAACGGCTACCGCTCGCTGCACACTGCGGTGATCGGCCCCGAGGGCAAGGTGCTGGAAGTACAGATCCGCACCCACGCCATGCACGAAGAGGCCGAGCTGGGCGTGTGTGCGCACTGGCGCTACAAGGGCACTGACGTCAAGGCCGGGTCCAACCAGTACGAAGAGAAAATTTCCTGGCTGCGTCAAGTGCTGGAATGGCACGAGGAACTCGGCGACATCGGCGGGTTGGCCGAGCAACTGCGTGTCGACATCGAGCCGGACCGGGTCTATATCTTCACCCCCGACGGCCACGCCATCGACTTGCCCAAGGGCGCCACGCCGCTGGATTTCGCCTACCGCGTGCACACCGAAATCGGGCATAACTGCCGGGGCGCCAAGATCAACGGGCGCATCGTGCCGCTCAACTACAGCCTGCAAACCGGCGAACAGGTCGAGATCATCACCAGCAAGCACGGTACGCCGAGCCGCGACTGGTTGAACCCGAACCTGGGCTACATCACCACCTCGCGGGCGCGGGCGAAGATCGTCCACTGGTTCAAACTGCAGGCACGCGACCAGAACGTCGCCGCCGGCAAAACCCTGCTTGAACGCGAATTGGCGCGCCTGGGCCTGCCCCAGGTGGACTTCGACAAGCTGGCTGAAAAAGCCAACATGAAGATCGCCGAAGATATGTTCGCCGCCCTCGGTGCCGGCGACCTGCGCCTGGCGCAACTGGTCAACCTGGCCCAGCAACTGGTCGAGCCGGAACGCGGCAACGAACAGCTGGAACTGATCCCGCGCAAGGCCAACGGCTACAAGCCTGGCAAGCGGGGCGATATCCAGATCCAGGGCGTGGGCAACCTGATGACGCAAATGGCAGGCTGCTGCCAACCGCTGCCGGGCGACGCCATCGTCGGCTATATCACCCAGGGGCGTGGCGTGAGCATTCACCGCCAGGATTGCGCCTCGGTGCTGCAACTGGGCGGGCGCGAGCCGGAGCGGATCATCCAGGTCAGCTGGGGCCCGGTGCCGGTGCTGACCTACCCGGTGGACATCATCATTCGTGCCTACGACCGTTCCGGTTTGCTGCGTGATGTCTCGCAAGTGCTGCTCAACGAGCGGATCAACGTGCTGGCGGTCAACACCCGGTCGAACAAGGAGGACAACACCGCGTTGATGTCCCTGACCATCGAGATTCCGGGCTTGGATGCGTTGGGGCGGTTGCTGGGGCGGATTTCGCAGTTGCCGAACATCATCGAGACGCGGCGTAATCGCACACCATGATGTATTCACTTGAAGACTTGCTGCACCTGATGAACCGCCTGCGGGACCCGCAATACGGGTGCCCGTGGGACATCAAGCAAACCTACGCCACCATCGTCCCGCACACGCTGGAAGAAGCCTACGAAGTCGCCGACGCCATCGAGCGCGGCGACTTTGATCATCTGCAGGGAGAGCTGGGCGACCTGCTGTTCCAGGTGGTGTATTACAGCCAGTTGGCGCGGGAAGAAGGGCGCTTCGAATTTGCCGGGGTGATCGACAGCATCACGCGCAAGCTGATCCGGCGCCATCCCCATGTGTTTCCCACCGGCGACCTGTATGCGCCGCTGGATATCCCGCAATTGAGCGAAGAGCAGGTCAAGGAACGCTGGGAGCAGATCAAGGCCGAGGAGCGTGCAGAAAAATCCGACGCACCGGAGCAGCTTTCCCTGCTGGATGATGTACCCACTGCTTTGCCGTCCTTGTCCCGTGCCGCCAAATTGCAAAAGCGCGCCAGCCAGGTCGGTTTCGACTGGCCGGCCGCCTTGCCGGTAGTAGACAACGTGCGCGAAGAGTTGGACGAAGTGCTCGAAGCCATGGCTGATAATGATCCGCAGGCCATTGCCGATGAAGTCGGTGACCTGCTGTTTGCCGCGGTCAACCTGGCCCGTCACCTCAAGGTCGACCCGGAAGCCGCGTTGCGTGGCGCCAATGCCAAGTTCGAGCGACGTTTCCGATTTATCGAACAGGCATTGCGCGCTACCCACCAACCCATAGAAGATTGCACCCTCGAAGAGTTGGACGCCCTGTGGGGCGAAGCCAAACGTCAGGAAAAGAATGTGTCCAGCTGCGGTTGAGCAGTTGCCTAAGTGAGTAAGCACCATGAGCCTTTCCCTTCGCGACCAGTTGCTCAAAGCAGGTCTGGTCAACCAAAAGCAGGCCAAGCAGGTCGGCAAAGAGAAACAGAAGCAGCAGCGCCTGGTCCACAAAGGTCAAGCTGAAGTCGATGACACCCAGGCACGCCTGGCCGCCGAGGCCCATGCCGAGAAGGTCAAGCGTGACCAGGAGCTGAACCGTCAGCAACAGGAAAAGGCCGAGGCCAAGGCCCGTACGGCCCAGGTCAAGCAACTGATCGAGACCTCGCGCTTGCCCAAGCTGACGACCGAGGACTACTACAACTTCGTGGATGACAAGAAGGTCAAGCGCCTGTCGGTCAACACACTGATGCGCAACAAGCTGAGCAACGGCTCCCTGGCCATCGTGCACCACGGTGGCGGCTACGAGGTAATCCCTCGAGAAGCAGCGCTGAAGATCCAGGAGCGGGCGCCGGAACGTATCGTGCAGCTCAACATCCTCACCGAAAGCCAGGTACCGGATGAGGATGATCCTTACGCCGCGTACCAGATCCCGGATGATCTGATGTGGTAAGGCTGTAGAAACAACAAACCCCGCTTAAAAGGCGGGGTTTTTGTTTGTAGACGGCCCGGCTGCGTGGGCCGGGCGTCAACATGATTTCAGAGCTTCAGGAGCTTTTTGCCTGGCGTTGCAGTTCGAGAGTTTCGAGCTCGTTTTTATAATTGTGGGCGTCGTTCTCGTTGTGAAACATGCCGACCAATACGTCTTGCTGATGGACATCCCAGATGTGAATCCCGTGGCCTACTGCTTCATGGGACATATGTTCATCGTCGCGTTCAGTTACTTTTACAGTCATCTGCTTGCTCCAATCTCTGGTTGATCTGCGGCAAGTCGTCGCAGGCCTCTTTTATATTATTTGTTAGCTTGCTAAGTAAACGGGTTTTACGCGCAACAATTCATTGCAGCAAACGCAACAATCCCGCAGGCCGCGTAAACCGTGACATTGCGCCGCAGGGCCATGAGTTTTATGACAAAAGTTTCATGTTCGACGCTTCACATCAAAATCCCCAGGCAAAAAAAGCCCCGCATTCAGCGAGGCTTTCCCAGCACATCAGCGCAATCAGCTGCCCTTGACGGCCTGACCATCAACAGTGCCATCCTGCAGCATGATGTTGTATTCCTTGCCATCAGTCTCAACCTGACGCAGGGCTACCAGAATGCCGCCTTGGTCCTTGGCAAACCACATCTGGGTAATGCGCTTGCTCTGCGATGGGTCACGCACGCGCTCGACCTTGATCGCGTCGATTGAGCCTACCTTGGTCTGGACCTTTTCCGAGCCGATAACGCGGAAGTCGTAGGTATCGGTATCAGTGCCTTCGACCACACGATAGCTCATGCTTTTCTTGCCAGCGGCCACATCGCGCTGCAAGGCGAGCTGGTAGGTGGACTTGTCGAGCATGGCGCTTTCAAGCGTGACATTGACCGGGTCTTTATTTTCAAAGCCGGTCACTTTCTTGGCGCTCTGGTCGAAGTCCAGATTGATTTTCTTCGCCTTGCCCAGCCCGCCGCGCTCGAAGCTGTAGCTCTTGGGTTGCAGGGTGTCCCTGTCGAACAGGATCACGCTGGTTTCGGTCAGGCTGGCAATCATCATCGAGGCCTTGAAGTTCAAGGTCCAGGTGCCGTCGCCATTCTTGACCAGGCTGCGTTCAGCCGAACCACTCATGGGCAGCTGCTTCCAGTCGGCGGTGTAGCTGACGGAGAAAGGGTGAAGGTCTGCCGCTTGTACGGCAGGCAAAGCGAACAGCGCAAAAGCGAAGAGCAGGGCGCGACGCATAAAATCTCCTAGGTTCGAATCAAGTGGCCGCTGGCCGCGAGTAACTGACCGTCCAATAATGCACCTTGGTCACCGAGAATCAACCGCCCCTCGGCAAACCAGCGAACAGCCAGCGGGTAAATCCTGTGTTCCTGGGTATGAACCCGTTGCGCAAGCGTCTGCGCCGAGTCGCCTGACTCTACCGGAACCACTGCCTGTACGACCAGAGGCCCGCCATCGAGTTCCTCCGTGACAAAGTGCACGCTGCAGCCATGCTCGCTGTCACCGGCGTCGAGGGCGCGCTGATGGGTATGCATACCTTTGTACTTGGGCAGCAGGGAAGGGTGGATATTGAGCAAGCGCCCCTCGTAGTGCCTTACGAAATCTGCGCTGAGGATGCGCATGAAGCCGGCAAGCACCACGAGTTTGGGCGCGAAGGCGTCAATCAGTTCGATCAAGGCGCTGTCGAAGGCCTCGCGACCATCGAACGCCTTGTGATCCAGAGAGCGGGTGTCGATACCCGCGTCCCTGGCGCGTTGCAGGCCGTAGGCGTCGCTGCGGTTGGAAATCACCGCAGCGATGCGCACTGGGCTGTCGCCAGTGCGCGTGCTATCGATCAGGGCCTGCAAGTTACTGCCGGTGCCGGAAAGCAGCACCACGACATCACAGGTTGCAGGCATCAGTGTGCCTTAAGGTTCTTCAGTTCAACCTGGGCCGCGCCTTCCGGGGCGGTTGCGATCTGGCCGATGACCCATGGCTGTTCGCCGGCTTCACGCAATACGTTCAGTGCCGTTTCCACGTGCTCTTGTGCCACGCAGATGACCATGCCCACGCCGCAGTTCAGCACGCGGTGCATCTCGGTTTCGTTGACGTTGCCTTTTTCCTGCAGCCAATCGAAGACCGCCGGGCGCTGCCAGCTGGCCACGTCGACAATCGCCTGGGCGCCTTTTGGCAGGACGCGCGGGATGTTGTCCAGCAGGCCACCGCCGGTGATGTGGGCCATGGCCTTGACTGCGCCAGTGTCCTTGATCAGCTTGAGCAATGGCTTGACGTAGATACGGGTCGGGGCCATCAGCAGGTCGGTCAGTGGCTTGCCGTCGAGCTGGATGTTCTCGATGTCGGCGCCGGACACTTCGATGATCTTGCGGATCAGCGAGTAGCCATTGGAGTGCGGGCCGGACGATGGCAGGGCGAGCAGGGCGTCGCCGGCAGCCACTTTGGAGCCGTCGATGATCTCGGCTTTTTCGACAACACCAACGCAGAAGCCCGCCAGGTCGTAGTCTTCGCCTTCGTACATGCCTGGCATTTCAGCGGTTTCGCCGCCGACCAGGGAGCAACCCGACAGTTCGCAGCCAGCGCCGATGCCGGTCACGACTTGGGTCGCGGTCTCGACATTGAGCTTGCCGGTGGCGTAATAGTCGAGGAAGAACAACGGCTCGGCGCCGCACACCACCAGGTCGTTGACGCACATCGCAACCAGGTCGATGCCGATGCTGTCGTGCTTGTTCAGGTTCAGAGCCAGGCGCAGCTTGGTACCCACGCCGTCGGTGCCGGACACCAATACAGGCTGCTTGTAGCCGGCCGGGATTTCGCAGAGGGCGCCAAAACCGCCCAGGCCGCCCATGACTTCGGGGCGCGCAGTGCGCTTGGCGACGCTCTTGATGCGTTCGACCAATGCTTCACCGGCGTCGATGTCTACACCGGCGTCCTTGTAGCTCAGGGAGGGTTGCTTGCTCATGATCCAGGCCTTTAGGGGGGATTTCTGGGTAACGACCGGGCGGGCGCAGGCTTTTGGAAAAGGCCCTGCCGTTGACGGTCTGCGAAGGCGCGCGATTTTATCAGGCTTGAGGGGCAGCGGCCATCCTCGGGCCGACGGGCAGGGCCATATAGGTAGAAAACCGCTTAAAAAATGCTGATCGGCTCTGCTTGGGTGGCTGTTAAGGTATAGCCTTGAACCGGCTATCGTTATGACAGTACAAAAACTTACCGAGGCCCTGTGAATGTTTTGCTGGCTGCTGTGGTCACAGCCCTGCCAAGCCGAGTTCACGCGGGCTGTTCCAGCCGCTAAATTTGTCGTTCGGGAATCTTAAATGCGTCTGTGTAAATTCTTCTTTGTAGGCTGCTTGTCGTTGGTCAGCCTGGCGAGTCATGCCGAAACCCTCAATGGCCTCTATCAAGTGCTCGAACCGGTCAGCAGCCAGTCGCCCCAGGAACGCGACCAGGCTACCCAGCGTGCCGTGCAGACCCTGGTGATCCGCCTGACCGGCGACGCCAAGGCCGCCGATGGCCCGGGCTTTGCGGCGATCCGCAAGGACCCGCAGCAAATCATCAGCCAGTACGGCTACGACGCCGGCCCACCGGAAAGCCTGCAAGTAGACTTCGACCCGGTCAGCACCGACCGTGCCTTGCGTGAGGCGGGCTTGTCTATCTGGGGCAGTAATCGGCCGTCGATCCTCGGTTGGTGGCTGAACGATTCTACCGAAGGCAGCAGCCTGGTCGGCGACGGCCAGTCCGTTGCCCAAGCGCTGCGCCGGGCCGCGCAACACCGTGGCTTACCGCTGCGCTTGCCGCTGGGCGACCTGGATGAGCAGGTCGTTGCCACGGCGCCGAATCTCGAAAGTGCCGACGCTACGCCCTTGCGTGCAGCCTCCGAGCGCTACGGCGCCGATGCTTTGCTCGCCGTGCATGCGCGTCAGGAAGGTAATCAGTGGCAGGCCAACTGGCGCCTGTGGCTGGGTGACAAGGCCGAGCAGGGCGCCGCCCAAGGGGCTGACACTGCCGCGCTGGCCGACGCTGTAATGCTGGCGGTCAGCCAAAAGCTGGCGCCGCGCTTTGCGGTCAAGCCGGGGGTGAGCAGCGAGCAATTGCTTGAGGTGCAGGGCATGAACCTGGAGCGCTACGCCGCACTGGGCCGTTTGCTGGAACCCTTTGGTGGTCAGCCGCAGTTAGTGGATGGCAATCGCATTGTGTATCGCGTCCATGGCAGTGCCGATCAACTGCGTACCCAATTGAGCCTGGCCAAGCTGCAGGAGATCCCTGCTGGCGAAGTCCCGGCCCAGCAACCCGTGGTGGATGGCACGCAACCGGCAGTTGCACCTGAGCCCCAGGCGCAATTACGTTTTCGTTGGTAAATAGTGTTTCTTCTTCTATATAGAAGAAGGGCGTAGATAACAGATGGAGTGGTGTATGGCGGATACGCGTCGTTGGGTGTGGCTTGGCGGGATTGTCCTGCTGTGCGGTTTTGTGTTCTTGCTGCATTCGATCCTGACGCCGTTCCTGGTGGCGTTGCTGCTCGCCTATCTGTTCGATCCCGTGGTGGATCGCCTGGAAAAAGCCGGCATGTCACGCACCTGGGGCGTGGTCACGGTGTTTGCGCTGTTCACCCTGATCATCACGGCGCTGGTGTTGATACTGGTGCCGATGTTGGCCAAGCAGCTGTTTCGCCTCTATGAACTGGCGCCGCAGATGCTCGACTGGTTGCAGCACACGGCAATGCCGTGGGCACAGTCCAAGTTTGGGCTGGCGGATGGTTTCTGGAAGTTCGACAAGGTCAAGGCGGCCATCAGCGAACATATGGACAAGACCACCGACATCGTCAGTGTGGTGCTCAGCCAGGCGACCGCTTCAAGCCTGGCGCTGATCGGTTGGTTGACCAACCTGGTGCTGATCCCGGTGGTAGCGTTCTACCTGCTGCGGGACTGGGACATCATGATGGCCAAGATCCGCAGCCTGCTGCCCCGTGACCGTGAAGAACGCATCGTTTCCCTGGCTGGTGAGTGCCATGAGGTACTGGGTGCATTTGTCCGCGGCCAATTGCTGGTAATGCTGGCCCTGGGGGTTATCTATGCCGCTGGCCTGATGGCGATCGGCCTGGAGCTGGGGCTGTTGATCGGCCTGATCGCGGGCCTTGCGGCCATCGTGCCGTATATGGGTTTTGTGATTGGCATCGGTGCGGCGCTGGTTGCCGGGTTGTTCCAGTTTGGTGGCGACCTCTACCCGATGCTGGGGATTGTCGCGGTGTTCATGGTCGGCCAGGCCCTCGAAGGCATGGTGCTGACACCGCTGCTGGTGGGTGACCGGATTGGCCTGCACCCGGTGGCGGTCATCTTTGCGATCCTGGCGGGTGGCGAGTTGTTCGGCTTTACCGGCATCCTGCTGGCGCTGCCAGTGGCGGCGGTGATCATGGTGCTGGTGCGTCATGTTCACGACTTGTACAAGGATTCCGACGTATACACGGGCGTTGATGAGCCCGATCTGTAATCGCGATGTCACAAACCCGGCCAAGGCCGGGTTTGTTGTTTCTGGCGCCGGGTGCGTCAAACATTCCGCGTAAATCTGCCGAGTTAACGCAAACCTTTGATTTTGCTTGTGGTCTGCTGCATTGTGCGCCCGGCGTCACGGGTATAAACTTTGCAAACTTTACATAGAGGCCACTAACGGTTCGATGGGAGCCGTTCAGTCAGCATGAAACCGATTCAGCTGCCCCTAGGTGTGCGTCTGCGTGACGACGCTACCTTTATCAACTACTACCCAGGCGCCAATGCCGCTGCACTCGGCTATGTCGAGCGGCTCTGCGAAGCCGACGCCGGGTGGACTGAAAGCCTGATCTATCTGTGGGGCAAGCATGGCGTGGGGCGTACCCACCTGCTGCAGGCCGCGTGCCTGCGTTTCGAGCAGATGGGCGAGCCGGCGGTGTACCTGCCGTTGGCCGAGTTGATGGACCGCGGTATCGGGATCTTCGACAACCTTGAGCAATATGAGCTGGTGTGCCTCGACGACTTGCAGGCAGTAGCGGGCAAGGCGGAGTGGGAAGAGGCGCTGTTTCACCTGTTCAACCGCCTGCGCGACAGCGGCCGCCGCCTGTTGATCGCGGCTTCTACGTCGCCTCGTGAGCTGCCGGTGAAGCTGGCCGACCTCAAATCGCGCCTGACCCTGGCACTGATCTTCCAGATGCGCCCATTGTCCGACGAGGACAAGTTGCGTGCCCTGCAACTGCGCGCATCCCGTCGCGGCCTTCACCTGACCGACGAAGTCGGGCACTTTATCCTGACCCGTGGCACCCGCAGCATGAGCGCGTTGTTCGATTTGCTCGAACAGCTCGACCAGGCTTCGTTGCAGGCCCAAAGGAAATTGACGATCCCTTTCCTGAAAGAAACCTTGGGTTGGTAAGGTATTGATTTCCCATGGTTCGGCACTTTTCAGGCGTCAGAAAACCTGCGTTTGAGCCCGGCGGGCCACGCAGTTGCAGGAATAAATTGAATTACGGCTTAGATGTCACAGTCGAAACCAGAAGTCACATAGATCGCGATTGAATTTGCAAATCGATGTGATAGAGGGCATAGTCTCGGCTTCTTTACACATCAGCCACGGTCGTGCCCATGCTAAATCGCTTCGCACCCCTCGTGCCTCTCGCACTCGTTACCCTGTTGTTTGGTTGCGCCTCCCACCCTCAACAGGTGGTTGAGCAGCAGAAACCACAACAGCAGACTCAACAGAAATTCGTCGCCGCGCAGTCTTCCACTGTCTATGAAGAAGAGCTGGCAACCGAGAAGGAACTGGCCGATTTCTCCGGCAGCAAGCCTTATCAACTGCCTCTGCTGGCCGACAGCATCCTTGAGCGCGGTAAGTCCCTGATCGGTACACGTTACCGTTTTGGCGGCACCTCTGAAGCCGGTTTCGACTGCAGTGGTTTCATCGGCTACCTGTTCCGTGAAGAAGCCGGCATGAATCTGCCTCGCTCGACTCGCGAAATGATCAACGTGGATGCACCGTTGGTCGCACGGAACAACCTCAAGCCGGGTGATCTGCTTTTCTTTAGTACCAGTGGCCGCGGTCGTGTCAGCCATGCCGGTATCTACCTGGGCGATAACCAGTTTATCCACTCCAGCAGCCGCCGCAGTGGTGGTGTTCGGGTAGATAACCTGGGTGACAGCTACTGGAGCAAAACCTTCATCGAAGCCAAGCGCGCACTCGCCATGGCCCCGACTACGGTTACCGCTAGTAAGTAAAGTTAAAGTGATACTTGAAGTTTGACGTGTAAGCGCTAGAATCCCTGGACATTGTTGTCATCCGTTCGCGCGAGCTTTGCTTGCGCGTTCTGGTTTTCAACGTTCGGCAGCGAAAGCCGCATCCAGACCAGGATTGTTCTGCACATGTCGACCTCGGCCCGCCTGATTCTTATTGTTTGCGCCGCGCTGCTCAGCGCCTGCGCTAGTCGCCCGCCGCCGCCCGCTCCTGTAGCGGTCAAGCCTAAGCCGGTGTTCAACTACGCCACCCAGAATTTCTCGCCTGCTGCCGAGGACGTGCTTTTCCGCGCACTGGGCCTGGTCGGCACGCCTTATCGCTGGGGCGGCAATACACCGGACTCGGGTTTTGATTGCAGCGGCCTGATCGGCTTTGTGTTTCGCGATGCCGCCGGCATCTCCCTGCCGCGCACCACCCGTGAGCTGATCGTGATGCGTGCCCAGGACGTCAGTGAGCAGAACCTGCAAACTGGCGACCTGCTGTTCTTCGCCACGGGCGGTGGTTCACGGGTCAGCCATGCGGGGATCTATGTCGGGGAAGGGCGCTTTGTGCATGCGCCGCAAACCGGCGGTACGGTGAAGCTCGATACGCTATCCAAAGCGTATTGGCAGAATGCTTACCTGAGTGCCAAGCGGGTGTTGCCGGGGAATCTGGCACGCAATCCTTGAAAGCAGCGGTAAGCTTCAAGCTCTAAGCTGCAAGAGGGCGCAACGCCTGCTTGCAGCTTGCAACTCTGCTATTTAGCAGCCGACACCCGCCAAACCTTATTCCCCACATCATCCGCCACCAACAAATCTCCCTGCTGGTCGATCACCACGCCCACCGGCCGGCCCATGGCTTTCTCGTCGCTGTTGAGAAACCCGGTCAGCACATCCACCGGTTGTCCTTTCGGCTGACCGCCTTCAAACGGCACGAAAATCACCTTGTAACCACTGTGCGGCTTGCGATTCCACGAACCATGCTGGCCAATAAATGCGCCGTTGCTGAACTGCGCGGGCAGTTTGTTGCCCTCGGCGAAGGTCAATCCCAAAGAGGCTGTGTGAGGGCCTACCGCATAGTCTGGCGCGATGGCCTTGGCGACCAGGTCCAGATTTTGCGGGGTCACGCGCACATCCACATGCTGGCCGTAATAGCTGAAAGGCCAGCCATAAAACCCGCCATCCTTGACCGAGGTGATGTAGTCGGGCACCAGATCGCTACCGATCTCATCGCGCTCGTTAACCGCGGTCCACAGTTTGCCGCTCTGTGGCTCCCAGGCCATGCCATTGGGGTTGCGCAGGCCAGAGGCAAAAATGCGGTGCTGGCCGGTAGCGCGGTCGACTTCCCAAATCGCGGCGCGGCCCTGTTCTGCCTCCAAGCCGTTTTCGCCAACGTTGCTGTTGGAGCCGACGCTTACATACAGCTTGCTGCCATCCTTGCTGGCGACCACGTTTTTGGTCCAGTGGTGGTTCAAGGGGCCACCCGGCAAATCCACGACAGTGGTGCCTTGGGCTTTGATCGCGGTTTCACCTGGCTGGTAGGGAAAGCGCAGCAACTTATCTGAGTCCGCTACATACAGGTCGTTACCGACCAGCGTCATGCCAAAGGGCGAATTGAGATTCTCCAGAAACACCGTGCGGGTTTCCGCCACGCCGTCGTGATCGGCGTCGCGCAATAACGTAATGCGGTTCGGGCTCGGCACGCCTGCGCCGGCACGCCCCATGACTTTTTCCATCACCCAGCCACGCACGCCCTTGGAATCATCCGGCTTGGGCGGTGCATTGGTCTCGGCCACCAGCACGTCACCGTTGGGCAACACGTAGAGCCAGCGCGGGTGATCCAGGCCCTCGGCGAACGCGGCAACCTGGGTGCCTGCGGCGGCCGTTGGCTTGGCGCCTTCAGGCCAGCCAATCGCCGGGGCGATATTGACGGTGGGGATCAGGGTCTTGTTCGGCTCCGGCAGTTTGGGCGAGGGCCCGATGCCGTCGGAGACCTGCAGGGTAGAGCTTTCACCGCAGGCCGCGAGGCTGCCTGCGAGCATGATCAGTAAGGCGAGTCGGGTTTTATGCATGGTTTTCTCCTTAATACCTGTAAGGGTAGAGAAGCACGGCGTACGGATGGTTCAAGTACAGAGCCAGCTTTAATTGACGCTCCACCCCCAACCCACTAACCTTCGCGGCTTGTTCCAGGTGCTCTGTGGCGCACGCGTCGACAGAGTGAAACAGGGAAGCCGGTGAGTGAGCGCACTTGTACACAGTGCTGCCGCGATTCCGGCGCTGCCCCCGCAACGGTAAATGAGTCAAGACGGTGCTGTTTGCCACTGTATCGCCCGCGATATGGGAAGGCGCGCCCTCGGCTGCTTCGATAAGACGCGCCACTCATGAGTCCGGAGACCGGCCTTGAACATTCAACAGCATCACGGTGGGCGATGCTTGGCTGTCTGTTTTTTCTTTTTCCTGCCCGCCGTTTTTGTCCAGCCCCAACGGAGAGCTGCCATGACTGATTCCCCCGACCGCGACGAACGCCACCTGGCGCGCA
This sequence comes from Pseudomonas sp. MF6755, assembly GCF_016405635.1. Lineage (NCBI taxonomy): Bacteria > Pseudomonadati > Pseudomonadota > Gammaproteobacteria > Pseudomonadales > Pseudomonadaceae > Pseudomonas > Pseudomonas sp. MF6755. The sequence goes on along the minus strand of NZ_JAEKDA010000002.1, from coordinate 84,739 downwards.
TGCTGCGCAAAAAAGCCGTGATCGACGAACGCATCGCCAATTCCCCCAACGAGTGCGGCCTGCTGCTGGTGCTGACCGGTAACGGCAAAGGCAAGAGCAGCTCGGCATTCGGCATGTTGGCCCGGGCCATGGGCCATGGCATGCAGTGCGGTGTGGTGCAGTTCATCAAGGGGCGTAACAGCACTGGCGAAGAGTTGTTCTTTCGCCGTTTCCCCGAGCAGGTGCGCTTCCATGTGATGGGCGAAGGCTTTACCTGGGAAACCCAGGACCGCCAACGCGACATCGCCGCCGCCGAAGCCGCTTGGGCGGTGTCCCGCGCGCTGTTGCAAGACCCGGCCATCGGCCTGGTGGTGCTCGACGAACTGAACATCGCCCTCAAGCACGGCTATCTGGACCTGGACCAAGTGCTCAGCGACCTGCAAGCCCGCCCGCCGATGCAGCATGTGGTGGTCACCGGCCGCGGCGCCAAGCCTGAGTTGATCGAAATGGGCGACACCGTCACCGAAATGGGCATGCTCAAGCACGCCTTCCAGGCCGGTATCAAGGCACAGAAGGGCGTCGAACTTTGAATCAGCCCCGTCATTGCCCAGCCGTATTGATCGCCGCTCCGGCGTCCGGCCAGGGCAAAACCACCGTCACCGCTGCGCTGGCCCGTTTGCACCGCAACCTGGGACGCAAGGTGCGCGTGTTCAAATGCGGGCCGGACTTCCTCGACCCGATGATTCACGAGCGCGCCAGCGGTGCGCCGGTGTATCAATTGGACATGTGGATGGTGGGCGAGCAGGAAAGTCGCCGCCTGCTCTGGGAAGCGGCGGGGGAGGCCGACCTGATCCTGATCGAAGGCGTGATGGGCTTGTTCGACGGCACACCTTCCAGCGCCGACTTGGCGCGGCACTTCGGTGTACCGGTGCTGGGTGTGATCGACGGCACCGCCATGGCCCAGACCTTTGGCGCCCTGGCCCTGGGCCTGGCGCGCTATCAACCCGACCTGCCGTTCGCCGGCGTACTGGCCAACCGCGTCGGCACCCTGCGCCATGCCCAGTTGCTCGAAGGCAGCCTCACCGAGGGCTTGCGCTGGTACGGCGCGCTGTCCCGCGAGACCGGCATCGAACTGCCCAGTCGCCACTTGGGCCTGGTGCAAGCCAGCGAGCTGAATGACCTCGATGTACGCCTGGACGCCGCTGCCCAGGCATTGGGCAGCAGTTGCGAAGTCGCCCTGCCGCCGCCGGTGACCTTTGCTGCGCCCACAGTTATTGAGGCCAGACCGCTGCTCGCAGGCGTGCGTATCGCCGTGGCCCGTGACGAAGCCTTTGCCTTTACCTACGGCGCCAGCCTCGATCTGTTGCGGGCGATGGGCGCCGAACTGAGCTTTTTCTCACCGATCCATGATCGCCAACTGCCTGAAGCTGACAGTCTCTATTTGCCCGGTGGCTACCCGGAGTTGCACCACCAGGCGCTGTCGGCAAACACAGCGATGCTGGATGCGATCCGTGCTCATCACGCCGCTGGCAAGCCGTTGCTCGCCGAATGTGGCGGCATGCTCTATCTGCTCGATTCGCTGACGGATGTGGACGGCAATCGCGCCGAATTGGTTGGCCTGCTGCAGGGCGATGCGGTGATGCAAAAGAAACTCGCGGCCCTGGCCCTGCAAAGCGTCGAACTGCCGGAAGGCGTACTGCGCGGCCACACTTATCACCATTCCCTGACCAGCACCGAATGGGCACCGATTGCCCGTGGCCTGAGCCCCAACGGCGGGCGCGGTGCTGAAGCGGTGTATCGGCAGGGGCGGATGACCGCTTCCTACGTGCACTTTTATTTTCCGTCCAACCCAGGCGCGGTGGCCGCACTGTTTGCGCCGGACCTTGAGACCGTTATCGCAGGCAAGCCAGCTCCCACAATTGACCGAGTTGAAACCCAATTCAATGTGGGAGCGGGCTTGCTCGCGAAGAGGCCATGACTGACAACCAATTCCCCCAGGCCGACCGCGACGCCGTCTACCGCGCCATCGCCGAGCGCCGCGACATGCGTCATTTCAGCGGCGGCAGCGTCGCCCCCGAACTGCTGCAGCGCCTGCTCCAGGCCGCGCACCAGGCGCCAAGCGTCGGCCTGATGCAGCCCTGGCGTTTTATCCGCATCAGCGACCGCCCCTTGCGTGGGCAGATTCAACAGCTGGTGGAAGAAGAGCGCGTGCGCACCGCCGAGGCCTTGGGCGAGCGCTCCGATGAGTTCATGAAGCTCAAGGTCGAAGGCATCAACGACTGTGCCGAGGTCTTGGTGGCGGCTTTGACGGACGATCGCGAGCGCCACATCTTCGGGCGCCGCACCTTGCCGGAAATGGACATGGCGTCGTTATCCTGTGCAATCCAGAACCTGTGGCTGGCGGCGCGTGTGGAGGGCTTGGGCATGGGCTGGGTCTCGCTGTTCGAACCCCAGGCCCTGGCCGAGCTGCTGGGCTTGCCACCCGGTGCCAAACCCCTGGCCGTGTTGTGCCTGGGGCCGGTGGCGGAGTTCTATCCGGCACCGATGTTGCAGCTCGAAGGCTGGACCGAGCCGCGACCGTTGAGTGACATGCTGTATGAAAACAAGTGGGGAGTGAGTCAATGAGTGTGGCCTTGCTGTGTGTCGCTGCGGTGGCGCTCGATGCGTTGCTGGGTGAACCCAGGCGCTGGCATCCGCTGGTGGCGTTCGGCAATTTCGCCGGGCGCATCGAGCAGCGTTTCAATACTGGTGGGCGTGGCTGGCGCAGCCATGGCGTGACCGCGTGGTTTATCGCGGTGGTGCCGCTGACCCTGTTGGCCACGGCGTTGTCGTGGGCGCCTGTTATTGGCTGGCTGCTGGAAATCCTGGCGTTGTACTGCGCCCTTGGCATGCGCAGCCTGGGCGAGCATGTGACCCCGGTGGCTCAGGCCTTGCGCAGTGACGACTTGGATGAAGCACGCAAGCGCGTGAGCTACCTGGTGAGTCGCCAGACCAGCGAACTGGACCGCACCGAAGTCGCTCGTGCTGCCACCGAGTCTGTGCTGGAGAACGGCAGCGATGCGGTGTTCGCCGCGCTGTTCTGGTTTGTGGTGGCCGGTGTGCCAGGCGTGGTGCTCTATCGCCTGAGCAACACCCTCGACGCCATGTGGGGCTATCGCAACGAACGCTTCGAGCGCTTTGGCTGGGCGGCCGCCAAGATCGACGATGTCCTGAACTACATTCCTGCGCGTTTGGTGGCGTTGACCTACGCGTTATTGGGTAAAACCCGCCTTGCCTTCAAATGCTGGCGCACCCAGGGCCCGACCTGGGACAGCCCCAATGCTGGCCCTGTGATGGCCTCCGGTGCCGGTGCGTTGGGCGTCGAGCTCGGCGGCGCGGCGATTTATCACGGCGAGGTGCATCAGCGCCCGCAGTTGGGCGAAGGCCCACCGGCCGATGCCGACGCCATCGACCGTGGCTGGCAACTGGTGCAGCGCGGAGTATGGTTGTGGTTGCTGGTCCTGTGCGTAGGGGCGCAAATCTATGCTTGAGCATGGCGGTCGGCTGCGTAAAGCCGCGATTGAGTACGCAATTGCCGAGGCAGATTGGCTTGATCTGTCCAGTGGCCTGGCGCCCTGGCCGTGGCCTATCCCGGAGATTCCGTTGCGTGCCTGGGCACGTCTGCCGGAGAGCGACGACGGCCTGGAACAGGCTGCCAGCGAATATTACGGTACCGCCCAGTTGTTGCCAGTGCCGGGCTCCCAGGCCGCGATCCAACTGCTGCCGCGCCTGCGTCGCACCGGCAAGGTCGGCGTGCTCTCGCCCTGTTATGCCGAGCACGCCGAAGCCTGGCGTCGTGCTGGCTACGTGGTACGCGAGGTGCAGGAGCAGGAGGTCGACTTCTTTCTCGACAGCCTCGACGTGCTGGTGGTGGTCAACCCCAACAATCCCACCGGCCTGAGTCTGCCCCCGCAGCGCCTGCTGGACTGGCATGCGCGGCTGGCCCAGCGCGGTGGCTGGCTGGTGGTGGATGAGGCGTTCATGGACGTCACCCCAGACTTGAGCCTGGCAAGCCATACCCATGAAGTCGGCTTGATCGTACTGCGTTCATTCGGCAAGTTCTTTGGGCTGGCCGGTGTGCGCCTGGGTTTTGTGTTGGCCGAGCGCAAGTTGCTCAAGTTACTGGCCGAACAGGTCGGGCCATGGGCGGTCAGCGGGCCAACGCGGGTGCTGGGCCAGGTGTGCCTGCGCGATACCGCCGGGCACGCCCGTCAGCGCAGTCGGTGCATCGAAGCCGGCCAGCGCTTGTTCGAGTTGCTTGAGCGCCGGGGCTTTCAACCCCACGGCGGTTGCGCGCTATTCCAATGGTTGATTACACCTCACGCCGAACGGCTGCACGAGTTCATGGCCCAGCGCGGCATTCTGCTGCGTTTGTTTGTGCATGACAGCAGCGTGCGTCTGGGCCTGCCCGACACCGAAGCCGATTGGCTGCGGCTCGATGAGGCCCTGGCCGCCTACAAGGAGGCCACATGAGTACGCTGATGGTGCAGGGCACCACCTCCGACGCCGGCAAGAGCACCCTGGTGACCGCGCTGTGTCGCTGGTTGGTGCGTCAGGGCGTGGCGGTGGTGCCGTTCAAGCCACAGAACATGGCGCTCAACAGTGCCGTGACCGCCGAAGGCGGCGAGATTGGCCGCGCACAGGCGGTACAGGCCCAGGCTGCCAATCTGGCGCCCCACACTGATATGAACCCGGTGTTGCTCAAGCCCAACAGCGACACCGGCTCCCAAGTGATCATCCATGGCCGCGCCGTCACCAGCATGAACGCCGTGGCCTACCACGACTACAAAGCCATTGCGATGCAAGCCGTGCTGGCTTCCCACACGCGGTTGAGCGAAGCCTACGCGGTGGTGATGGTCGAAGGCGCGGGTTCCCCGGCCGAGATCAACCTGCGTGCCAATGACATTGCCAACATGGGCTTTGCCGAAGCGGTGGATTGCCCGGTGCTGTTGATCGCCGATATCAATCGCGGTGGGGTGTTTGCCCATCTGGTCGGCACGCTGGAGCTGCTGTCGCCCACTGAGCAGGCGCGAGTCAAAGGTTTCATCATCAACCGTTTTCGCGGTGACATCGCGTTGTTGCAGCCTGGGCTGGATTGGCTAGAGGCGCGCACTGGCAAGCCGGTAGTGGGGGTGTTGCCCTATGTGATGGACCTGCATCTGGAGGCAGAGGACGGTATTGACCAGCGCCAGATCGACAAGGCCGCCCAAGTGCTCAAGGTGGTGGTGCCGGTGTTGCCGCGTATCAGTAACCATACCGATTTCGACCCGCTGCGCCTGCATCCCCAGGTGGATTTGCAGTTTGTCGGGCCGGGGCAGGCGATTCCAGCGGCTGACTTGATCATCCTGCCGGGCTCGAAAAGCGTACGCAGCGATTTGGCGTTCTTGCGTGCCAATGGCTGGGATGTGGCCGTGGCGCGGCATTTGCGTTATGGCGGCAAGGTGCTGGGGATTTGTGGGGGCTTGCAGATGTTGGGTGAGCAGGTGCATGACCCGCTTGGGCTGGAAGGTGTGGCCGGGTCCAGTGCTGGCCTCGGGCTGCTGGCATTCGCTACGACGCTGGAGGAGGAGAAGCAACTGCGCAATGTGCGCGGGCGCTTGGTGCTCGAGGATGCTGAGGTGAGTGGGTATGAGATTCACGCGGGCGTGACGTCGGGTGATGCCTTATCGAGCGCTGCCGTGCTGCTTGATGATGGGCGCAGCGATGGGGCGCTGAGTGCTGATGGGCAGATTCTGGGTACGTACTTGCATGGTTTGTTCGAGACGCCTGAGGCGTGCAGTGCCTTGTTGCGTTGGGCGGGGTTGCAGGATGTGCAGGCGGTGGATTATCACGGGTTGCGCGAGCGTGATATCGAGCGGCTCGCGGACTTGGTAGAGCAGCACTTGGACACCGGTTTGTTGCGCGAGCTATGTGGGGTCTGACGGTGTGCATGGGATCAAAGTGTGGGAGGGGGCTTGCCCCCGATGGCGGCCCGTCGGCCCACGGATTCAAGCCTGCGTTCGGCCAGCGTGGTTTAACGGGGCGCCTGAGATCAAAAGCAAGAGCGACTCGCTGCGCATCGTGGTTACGTATAGCGCCACGTTTATTCTGGTTTCCCGCTCCATTTTTGACTTTTACAGGGCTCATTCCATGCTCCAACTGATCTTGGGCGGCGCACGCTCGGGCAAGAGTCGCCTTGCTGAAAAGCTCGCCAGCGATAGCGGTTTGACCGTCACTTATATCGCCACCAGCCAACCCTTGGACGGCGAGATGAACGCGCGCGTTGCCTTGCATCGTCAGCGGCGTCCTGACTCGTGGGGCTTGGTTGAAGAGCCCGTTGAACTGGCGCGTGTGCTGCGGGAAAACGCGGCGGCCGACCGTTGCCTGCTGGTGGATTGCCTGACCCTGTGGCTCACCAATCTGTTGATGCTCGATGACACGCAGCGCCTGGCCGTTGAGCGTGATCTATTGCTGCACACCCTGGCGTCGCTGCCGGGTGAAATCATTTTTGTCAGCAACGAGACCGGTCTGGGTGTCGTGCCGCTGGGCGAATTGACTCGCCGTTATGTGGATGAAGCCGGTTGGCTGCATCAAGCCTTGGCCGAGCAGTGTCAGCGTGTTGTGCTGACGGTCGCCGGTCTGCCCCTGACTTTGAAAGGTACTGCGTTATGACGGATTCCTGGTGGCTCAACCCCTGCAAGGCCATCGATGCCGCTGCCCACGAACAGGCGCTGGTGCGCCAGCAGCAGTTGACCAAGCCCGCCGGTTCCCTCGGCCAGTTGGAAGCGCTGGCGGTGCAGTTGGCGGGTTTGCAGGGCCAGGTCAAACCGTCGGTGGATCGGCTGTGGATCGCGATTTTCGCGGGCGATCACGGCGTGGTCGCCGAAGGCGTGTCGGCGTTTCCCCAGGAGGTGACCGGGCAGATGCTGCATAACTTTGTCACCGGTGGTGCGGCGATCAGCGTATTGGCGCGGCAACTGGATGCGCAGTTGGAAGTGGTCGACCTCGGCACGGTGACGCCATCGCTGGATTTGCCCGGTGTTCGCCACCTGAATATCGGTGCGGGCACGGCCAATTTCGTCGAGGGCCCGGCGATGACCCAGGCCCAGGGGCAGTTGGCCCTGCAAGCCGGACGAGACAGCGCGCACCGCGCCCTGGAAAGCGGCGCGCAGTTGTTTATCGGCGGCGAGATGGGCATTGGCAACACCACCGCAGCCAGTGCGTTGGCCTGTGCATTGCTGGATTGCCAGGTGAGTGACCTGACAGGCCCCGGCACGGGTTTGAATGCCGTGGGCGTCAGCCACAAGGTAGCGGTGATTGAGCGCGCGTTGGCGCTGCATGCCGGCCAGCGCGGTGATGCGTTGCAAACGCTGTTCAACCTTGGCGGCTTTGAAATTGCCGCACTGGTCGGTGCCTACCTGGCCTGCGCTCAGGCAGGCGTCGTGGTGTTGGTAGACGGCTTCATCTGTAGCGTTGCCGCGCTGGTGGCGGTGCGCTTGAACCCGGCGTGCCGCGAATGGCTGGTGTTCGGCCATCGGGGTGCCGAGCCGGGCCATCGCCATGTGCTGCACAGTCTCGATGCCCAGCCTTTGCTGGAACTGAATTTGCGCCTGGGTGAGGGCAGCGGTGCGGCGCTGGCGGTGCCGTTGTTGCGCCTGGCGTGTGCGCTGCACGGGCAAATGGCGACGTTCGCCGAAGCGGCCGTGGCGGACCGCCCCGCATGACCTTGCACCTGGACCTGTTGCGCCACGGCGAAACCGAGCTGGGTGGCGGCCTGCGTGGCAGCCTTGACGATGCATTGACGGCCAATGGCTGGGCGCAGATGCGCGCCGCAGTGGTGGGGCAGGGGCCGTGGGATCGGTTGATCAGCTCGCCGCTGCAACGCTGCGCCTTGTTTGCCCAGGAGTTGGGGGCACGGCTCGACCTGCCGGTGAGCCTGGAGCCCGCGCTGCAAGAGCTTCACTTCGGCGCCTGGGAAGGCCAGAGCGCAGCCGCGTTGATGGAGACCGATGCCGAAGGGCTGGGGCTGTTCTGGGCTGATCCCTACGGTTTCACACCGCCGCAAGGCGAGCCTGTCATCCGGTTTTCCGAACGGGTGCTCGGTGCTGTCTCGCGGCTGCATCAGGCTTATGCTGGCCAGCGCGTGCTGTTGATCAGTCATGGCGGTGTCATGCGCCTGCTGTTGGCCCGGGCGCGCGGTTTGCCACGTGAGCAACTGCTGAATGTCGAAGTCGGCCACGGCGCATTGTTCAGCCTGCAGGTGGGTGCTGACAGCGTATTGAAGGAAGGAACCTGAGGATGCTGCCGTTCTGGATCGCCCTGCAATTTCTCAGCAGCCTGCCGATTCGCTTGCCGGGCATGCCGCAGCCTCATGAGCTGGGCCGTTCATTGCTGTTTTATCCGCTGGTGGGGCTGCTGTTCGGCGTGCTGCTATGGGGCCTGAACCTGATGTTGATGGGCGCGCCCTTGTTGCTGCATGCCGCGCTGCTGCTGACGGCCTGGGTGTTGCTCAGCGGCGGCCTGCACCTGGATGGCCTGGCGGACAGTGCCGACGCCTGGCTGGGTGGCTTTGGTGATCGTGAACGCACCCTCAGCATCATGAAAGACCCACGCAGCGGGCCGATTGCGGTGGTCACCCTGGGCCTGGTGTTGCTGCTCAAGTTCAGCGCGTTGGTGGCCTTGATCGAACAACATAATGGCGCCGCCTTGATCCTGGCGCCGCTGATCGGGCGGGCTTCGATGTTGGCGCTGTTTCTCTCTACGCGCTATGTGCGTGCAGGAGGATTGGGCCAGGCACTGTCAGACCATTTACCGAGGATTGTCGGCCAACAGGTGCTGATTCTCAGCGGGTTGGCGTGCATCCTGATCGGCGGCTTCAACGGCGGTATCGCGGTATTGCTGGCGGCGCTGTGTTTCATGTGGCTGCGCCAGTTGATGGTCAAGCGTCTTGGCGGCACCACGGGCGATACCGCAGGCGCGCTGTTGGAGCTGCTTGAGGTGGCTGTACTGGTCGGGCTGGCGCTGTAACGTTTTCTTGCATTTCCTTAACTCCGGGTATATACACGCTCTATGCTTGCCTCTCAATGTTTATGCACTAACCTGCGACGTGCCGCCCGTGGCGTCAGCAGGCATTACGACGGCGCTCTCGACGGCTTCGGGATCAACGTTGCCCAGTATTCTTTGCTGTGTAACTTGCAGCGCCTCGACCAACCGAGCATCTCCAGCCTGGCCGAAGCCATGGGCCTGGATCGAAGCACCTTGGGGCGTAATCTGCGAGTGTTGGAAGGCGAGGGCCTGGTGCAGTTGGTCGAAGGTGACGATCTGCGCAACCGCCTGGTGTTGTTGACCGAAACGGGCCAGGAACGACTGGCCGCCGCCTTACCGGCTTGGGAGGCGGCGCAGCAGAAATTGATTGATAAGCTGGGCGCCGAAAAGCGCGAAACGTTGTTGGCCTTGCTGGATGAACTCGCCTGAAGCGCGGTTTGTTCGACTACAAGCGGGTATATACCCGCGAGCGGAGAATAAGAAATGACCTCGATGTGGCGCACCAGTGGTTGGATCCTTGTGGGGAGTGCGCTGATCCTGGCGTTGTCCTTGGGCGTACGGCACGGCTTCGGCCTGTTCCTGGCGCCGATGAGCAGCGAATTCGGCTGGGGTCGTGAGACCTTTGCCTTCGCGATTGCCTTGCAGAACCTGATCTGGGGCCTGGCGCAGCCGTTTACCGGAGCCTTGGCCGACCGTTTCGGCGCGACCAAAGCGGTGTTTGTCGGTGGGGTGTTGTACGCCGTGGGCCTGGTGTTGATGGGCATGTCCGACTCGGCGTGGTCGCTGTCCCTGAGCGCAGGCTTGCTGATTGGTATTGGCCTCTCCGGTACTTCGTTCTCAGTGATTCTCGGCGTGGTTGGCCGCGCCGTCGCCCCGGAAAAACGCAGCATGGCCATGGGCATCGCCAGCGCCGCAGGTTCTTTTGGCCAATTCGCCATGGTGCCCGGCACCCTCGGCTTGATTGGCTGGCTGGGCTGGTCTGCGGCCCTGCTGGCGTTGGGCTTGATGGTGGCGCTGATCCTGCCGCTGGTCGCGATGCTCAAGGACCGGCCGCTGCCGGTCACGGTCGGCCAGCAAACCCTGCGCGAAGCACTCAAGGAAGCCTGTTCTCACTCCGGGTTCTGGCTGCTGTCCTTCGGCTTTTTTGTGTGCGGTTTCCAAGTGGTGTTTATCGGCGTGCACTTGCCGGCGTACCTGGTCGACCAGCATCTGCCGGCCACGGTGGGTACCACGGTGCTGGCCCTGATCGGCCTGTTCAATGTGTTCGGCACCTACACGGCCGGTTGGCTGGGCGGGCGCATGTCCAAGCCGCGCCTGCTGACCGGCTTGTACCTGTTGCGGGCCGTGGTGATCGTGTTGTTCCTGTGGGCGCCGGTCACTGAAGTCACGGCGTATCTGTTTGGCATGGCGATGGGGTTCCTGTGGTTGTCCACCGTACCGCTGACCAACGGCACCGTCGCGACCTTGTTTGGTGTGCGCAACCTCTCGATGCTCGGTGGGATTGTGTTCCTGTTCCACCAACTCGGCTCATTCCTCGGCGGTTGGCTGGGCGGGGTGGTCTATGATCGAACCGGCAACTACGATTTGATCTGGCAGGTGGCGATTCTGCTCAGCCTGCTCGCCGCGGCCCTGAACTGGCCGGTGCGTGAGCGGCCGGTAGCACGTGTGCAGGCGCAGATGGAGGCGGCATGAGTTTAGCGGTGCGTGTGATGGCCATGGCGGCGGGGCTGCTCTTGTTGCTGTTGGTCTGGTGGGGTTGGCAACAGGGCGGCCTGGCGTTGATGCAGTTGGGCATGGCGATCTGTTAAGTTCAATGCCTGAACTGACTCAAGGAGTTTCGACATGCTGATGCGTTGGCTCGCTGTACCCGTACTGATGGCTGTTGGTGGCCTGGCCATGGCAGCCGACTGTCCGCCTTTGTTGGAGGGCCAACTGCCCAAGCTGCGGGCCAAGGAATCCATTGACCTGTGCCAGCGCTTCGCCGGCAAGCCCCTGGTGATCGTCAATACCGCGAGCTTTTGCGGGTTCGCACCGCAATTCAAAGGTCTCGAAGCCTTGTACCAGCGTTACAAGAGTCAAGGCCTTGAAGTGATTGGTGTGCCGTCCGATGACTTCAAGCAGGAAGCCAAGACCGGGGAGGAGACTGCCAAGGTCTGCTACGTGAATTACGGCGTGACCTTCACCATGACCGAGCCGCAGAAGGTCAGGGGACCGGATGCGGTGCACCTGTTCAAGCTGCTGGCGCAGCAGAGCAGTGCGCCGAAGTGGAATTTCTATAAATACGTGGTGGACCGCCAAGGCAAGGTGATTGCCAACTTTTCCAGTGTGACCAAGCCGGACAGCCCTGACTTGATCAAGGCTGTAGAAGAGGCGTTGGCGTCCAAACCCTGAGCAGCAACCACTGAAAAGCCCCGCCTCCTTTGCAGGAGAGCGGGGCTTTTTTATACCGCTGTGAATCAGAAGCGGTAGGTCATGCCCAGGCCGAAACCGTTGGCACTGTTTTCATACTTGGCGTTATAGCTGGCCAATTGGTTGGAGCGTGCAACCTTGACGTCTTCTTCCTTCAGGTAGGAGTAAGCCAGGTCGACGGTCATGTTAGGCATGACCTCGTAGCCCAGGCCCAGGCTGAAGATAGTACGGTCGCCGGTAGGGATGCGTGGCGAACGATCCGTATTGTTGGTAGGCGACTGGTCGAAGGTCAGGCCGGTACGCAACACCACTTGCTTGGTGAGCTGGTACGAAGTACCCACGGCGTAGGCCCAGGTATCGTGCCAGTTCTGGTCTTCCTTGATGGTGCCGATCAGGGCCGGGGCGAGCGCGCCGCCGGTAGCACCGCCGACCACGCCTTCGTTCTTGACGGTGATGTCTTTCAGGCGGCTCCAGCGCGTCCAGGTTGCACCCGCGTAGAGCTTCCAGGCATCAGTCAGGTCTTGGGTGACCGAAAGGTCGTAGGACTCAGGTGTATCGATCTTCAGCGACGCATCGTAGCGGTTGCTGCGCAAGGCGCCAGCGGTTGCCGCCGGACCGCTGACTTCGGTGTGGCCGTCCAGCTTGTAGCTGACCTTGGAGTGATAGGTCAGGCCGACGCGGGTGGTATCGGTGGCTTGTACCAGCACGCCGATATTGAAACCCAGCGCGGTGTCATCACCCTTGATCTTGATATTGGTGGTCGGTGCGGCAGGGTTCAGCGTCAGGTCCGATTCCAGGGTGCCGGCAATACGGTTGAAGGTAGGGCCAAAGCCGACGGAAACGCGGTCGTTGAAGGCGTAGCTGACCGTCGGTTGGAAGGTGATGACTTTTACTTCGCTTTTGCTGCCAAAGGGAGCGCCCTGGAAGCCGCTTTCGTAGTCAGTCACCAGGCCGAACGGTGCATAGACGCCGAAGCCGACAGCCCACTGATCGTTGAGTTTATTGGTGTAAAAACCGAAAGGGACGGCAGTGAAAGGCACCATGTCGCCTTTGTTGCTGCCGCGGGAGCGGCCGCTGACGTCGCTGATATCGGTGGAGGCATCAATGGCTGCAACACCGCCGGTGATCTGCTGACCTTCCAGGCGTGCCATACCGGCAGGGTTGCCGAACACAGTGCTGGCATCATCGGCAGAAGAAGAGCGACCTGCGAAACCGGTACCCATCCCGCTGACGCTCTGTTCGTTCAGGGCGAAGCCGCTGGCGAACAGTTGGGAGGATGCCATGGCAACGGCGAGGCTAAGTGTGGTCTTGAGCATTACTTTTTTCATTATTAGAACTCCGTGGTGATCACCGCTGCGGAAAGTATCAATAAATTTCACATCGCGCTATAGGCTGTAATGTGTGAGATAGAGCGGTTTTGTAGGACAATCCGACCAAAATCCGTGTTTTTTGGCGAATCTTGCAAATTGCCTGATCAGCAAGCCACCTGTTTTATTGGGTTGACACAGGTTTGCCAGGCGCGGGTGAAATCTCGCAACCGGCCCTGAGGGTGAAAAATTTCTTTCCAGATACGCGCCATTGCCAGTACATCGCCGGGCGCCGGTAGGGCCGGACGCTGTTGTTCCACCAGCAACCAGGCGATCGCCGTGGCGTATCTCAGGTTGACGGTCAACTCCAAGTGCGGTGCGCTGAGGAAGGCGTGTTGGCTGGCCAGCCCGCGTACCAGGCTCGCCCGCTCGGGGTCCAGGGCCAGGTAGTCATCCCACAGGGCGCGGTGGCGCGGTTCGGTGATGCTGTAGAGGCCATGGCCACGCCGATCATGCAGGGCCGAACCCAGTTCCGACTGGCTGGCGGCAATGCCCAGCAGCAGGGATTCGGCTGTCGGGTTATGGCGGCCTAGGTATATCAACGTCGGCCTGATCACATAACGACACAATTCGCTGGCGGCAATACCCATACAAGCCTCAACCGATGAAGGGGGTGGACGAGACCTGAGAAGGGGAGCTTGGCAGCGGTGGATCGGATCTCAGGCCCGTCGCAAGCGGAATAGCCCGCTTGAGTTGAAGTGTAGTGTCATATTCATGGTGTAAAGGACTGTTTTTAAAACATCTTCTCCATCCAGTTATAACGTTTATATCTATTCATACTTAGCGCAGGGGCTGCAATACCAAATTGCGGGCAATAAAAAACCCTGTTTTTTAGACAGGGTTTTTGTGTTTCAGCGACTCGGGTCGATCAGGCAGTCAGTGCCTGACGGGTACGCTCGATCACGGCCTGCAGCGGTTCTGCGCTGGAGTATTGATCGGGGTACAGGCGTTCGCTGTGACGCGCGATGCCGTGTTCGTTGACCAGGGTGAAGCTGAAGCAGCCTTTGCGAGCGGCCATGATCAGGCAGTTCATTGGGGCAAAAGCATTAGTGAGGGTGCGAATGGCATCCTGAGTGTGGATTTGAGCGTTCATATTATTGGTGTTCCTACAAATGACACGGATAAGAACCGTGCAACGTTAAAACGTTCCAGTGACGCTGATCACAATTGATCAAGCGAAGAACCTGACTGGAACAAAGCAGCCAGTTTGAAGCGCTGATAAGTTAGGCGCGCTTGGGCTGGCAGGTAGGTACTTAGGAGGGCAGGCAACACAACAGGGGCAAAGGTTCTGGGCCCAGGGTGAAGATCCTGATCAATTTGCAGGTTGGTTCGGTCAGAGTATTGAAACTTCGCGGCACCCTTTGCTTGTTCAAAGGCAGTGTCGTCGCAAGAAATACCTGGAAACCATCGAGGTGGTCGATCCCATGTGGTTCAAGGGAGTTGGTCGACCAGAATTGACTTTCAGCTTGGTACTAACGCCGCGGATAGTAACGGATTGAAACAGGGAAAGGAAGTGCGCTGGCAAAAAAACTTCAATCAGCCGCCTAGCCACCCACGATAGACCAGCACTGTCATGGATGCTGCCAGGGCACAACCCAACCCGTAGGCGGCGAGCGTCAGGCGCAGGGACTGGCCGGTCTCGATCACTTTCATGACATCGCGCAGGTCATTGATTCTGCCTTCACTCAGTTCGGTACACAGGCTCACGGCGGTGAAGGCCGCTGAAAGCAGGATCGCGCTGGCGAACAGCGCGCCGTCCGGGGAAGGTAGCAGGGCATTGATTCCCAATGATGTCGCGCAGATGGCCAGTAGCAGCACGGCGAATAACAGAATTCCTTTCATCGGCTTTACAGGGGGTCATTGTCGGTGCAGCAGTGTGGCGAGCCTGGACAGATTTGAAAAGCCCTCGGCTTTGTTGCGGCAGTAACATGTTTAACGCGCGTTGAATCAAAAAACGCCGGCGATATAACCATTCAATGGTGACTTGTGCACATTCGTTGCGGCGTGTGTAACCTCACTGTCACTCGCCTGGAAGTGTGCCCATTTGCCTGTAATCAAAATTCAAGTCAATGAAAAATCTCACTTTTTTTTATTGGTGAAAAAATCGTCAGTTTGACTGCGGCCCCCATTCCATGGGCCTTTGCGCCACTTAAAGGGGGGTTGTCCACTGAGTTATCCACAGCTTCTGTGGATTGTCCCGAGCGCTTGCTCTAGAACGGGCGTGCAGGGTTTTTTCAGCTTTACCTGTACGAAAAAAAGAGTAGAGTGGCGCGCCTTCCGTTCTGTCCCGCAGTGCTTTATGAAGTTTCGCTCAGTATCACCTTCTGTTACCGACACTCCCCAAACTGTTACCGCACCCAAGCGTTTTTCCTTGAAGGTCGCTTTGTGGTTGCTCGACAGCCCGCGCCTTGGGCAAAGCAGCAACATCAAGCATTTCGCTGGACGTTTGCTCAAACAGCCTGCCCGGGAAGGGGTAGTGGCTGCACAGAGCCGTCTTGGCCAACTGATGTGCCGTGAATGCGGGAATGCCCGTGACCGTCGCATCGGTCACGATCTGTTGCGCTCAGCCGCACGCGCCGGTGACCGCCGCGCCCAACGCGAACTGGGCCAGGTCGAAGACTGAGCTGTCCTCCAGACCTGTGCTTGGTTACCCTTGATTTTTTTCGGTGATGGCAGAAATGGCTATGGTTGTTGACTGGACCAGTATCGCCTTGGGGCTTGTTGGCGCAGCGGTGCCTTTATTGGCGCTGTGCTGGCAGGTTCAGCGGCGCCTGAGCGCACGCACCACCGGCTGGGAACTGCTGGAAGAGCGCCTGGCGACAGCGCAGCTGGCCCAGGAAGGGCTCGCCGCGCAGTTGGACGCCAGCCGTGATGAGATCAGCGACCTGAGCCACGCCAATGCCGCCAAGCAGGCTGACCTGGCTGCTCTGCGCCGCGAAGTCGAGCTATTGCAGATCGATCGCGATAACGCCCGCGATGCCGCCCACGCCTGGAACCTCGACCGCAGCGCCAAGGAAACCGAACTACGCCGTCTCGACGCCTTGGCCGCGGCCCTGAGCGCGGAACTGCGCGAGCAACAAGAGAGCCACCAGCAACGCCTCACTGACCTGCAAGGCTCGCGGGACGAGCTGCGTGCGCAGTTCGCTGAGCTTGCCGGCAAGATCTTCGACGAGCGTGAACAGCGCTTTGCCGAGTCCAGCCAGGAACGCCTGGGCCAGTTGCTTGACCCGCTCAAGGAGCGCATTCAGTCGTTCGAGAAGCGTGTCGAAGAAAGCTATCAGAACGAAGCCCGCGAGCGTTTTTCCCTGGCCAAAGAGCTGGAGCGCCTACAGCAATTGAACCTGCGCCTGTCGGACGAAGCCACCAATTTGACCCGCGCGCTCAAGGGCCAGAAAACCCAGGGCAACTGGGGTGAGTTGATCCTTGAGCGGGTGCTGGAGCACGCGGGCTTGGAGAAAGGCCGTGAGTACCAGACCCAAGTCAGTCTCAAAGGCCCGGATGGCGAGCGTTTCCAGCCTGACGTGCTGATCATGTTGCCGGGCGACAAGCAGGTGGTGGTCGACTCCAAGGTCAGCCTGACTGCCTATCAACAGTACGTCGCGGCGGAGGATGAGGTGATTGGCCAGGCCGCTTTAAAGCAGCATGTCCTGTCCCTGCGCAATCACGTCAAAGGCTTGGCCGGCAAGGACTACAAGCGTCTGGAAGGTTTGCACAGCCTGGATTTCGTCCTGCTGTTCGTGCCGATCGAGGCGGCTTTTTCCGCTGCTTTGCAGGCCGAACCCAACCTGTTCCAGGAAGCCTTCGACCGTCATATCGTGATTGTCAGCCCCACCACCTTGCTCGCCACTTTGCGGGTGATCGACAGCCTGTGGAAGCAGGAGCGCCAGAGTCAGAACGCGCGGGAAATCGCCGAGCGTGCCGGGTGGCTGTACGACAAGTTCGTGTTGTTCATCCAGGACTTGGACGAAGTGGGCAATCGGTTGCAGCAGTTGGATAAGGCTTACAGCGCGGCGCGCAACAAGCTGACGGATGGGCGCGGGAATCTGGTCAGCCGTACTGAGCAATTAAGGCTACTCGGCGCCCGTGCCAGTAAAAGTCTGCCGGCGGATCTACTCGAGCGGGCGATGACAGATTCGGATGGCGTAGCGCATCTTCCCGAATAGACATAGAGCCAAATGTGGGAGGGGGCATGCCCCCTCCCACATTTTGACCGAGTACAAGCCTTTACAAAGGCAGGTGCCTGCTTAACAGCGCCCGCAACGCCGCCGGCTTCACCGGTTTGGCCAGGTAATCCAGCCCCGCCCCATGCACTTCAGCCACCATCTCTGGGCGGCCATCGGCGCTGATCACCACGCCGGGAATCGGCTCGGCCAATTGCGCACGCAACCAGCCCATCAACTCGGTGCCGGTTTCGCCATGGTCCAGGTGGTAATCCACCAGCGCCAGTTGCGGGCGCATGCCGTCGGCCAGCAGCGCCGCGCATTGGGCCTGATTGGCAGCGGTCCAGACTTCGCAACCCCAGCGCGTCAGCAGGCTGCGCATGCCGATCAGAATGCTTTCTTCGTTATCCACACACAGCACCCGTGCGCCGCTCATAGGCAGGCCGTTTTCCGCCGGTGCCTTGGGCTGCGGGCTGGCCTGGTTACGCGCCAGTGGCACACACACGCTGAAGACGCTGCCCTTGCCCGGCCATGAGCGCACGCTCAGGCGGTGGCCCAGCACGCGGCACAGGCCATCGGCAATCGCCAGGCCCAGGCCCAGGCCCTTTTCGGCACGGGTCTGGTGGCTGTCCAGGCGCTTGAATTCTTCGAAAATCACCTTCTGTTTATCCTGCGGAATACCCGGGCCGCGATCCCAGACTTCCAGGCACAGTTCGCCCTTGCGTCGACGTACGCCAAGCAGCACTGGGCCGTCGGCATAGCGGAAGGCATTGGTCAGAAAATTCTGCAAAATCCGCCGTAGCAGCTTGATGTCGCTGTCCACCCGCAAGCGACTGCCGTGCCAACGGAACCGCAAGCCTTGCTCGTGGGCCAGCGCCTTGAATTCAGCGCCCAAGGTGTCGAACAGCTCATTGAGTACAAAGGGCTGGCGTTGTGGATTGATCTTGCCGTTTTCCAGGCGTGAAATATCCAACAAGTCGCTGATCAAGTCTTCGGCCGAGCGCAACGAGCTGTCCAGGTGCTGTACCAACTGCCGTGCCTCGCTGGACAGGCCATCGTGCTGGTGGGAGAGGGCGGCGGAGAACAGCCGCGCAGCGTTCAGCGGTTGCATCAGGTCATGGCTCACCGCCGCCAGGAATCGTGTCTTCGACTGGCTGGCGGATTCGGCCACGCCTTTGGCGTCGGTAAGCGCCACATTGAGCTGCGACAGTTCATGGGTACGCTCGGTTACTCGCTGCTCCAGGCCCTCGTTAGCCTCGGTCAGTGCTTGTTCGGCTTCGCGGAACGCAGTGATGTCGGTGAAACTCATGACAAAACCGCCACCGGGCATCGGGTTGCCGATCAACTCGATCACCCGACCATTGGGAAACAGACGTTCGGAGGTGTGCGCGCGACCCTGGCGCATCCAGTGCAGGCGGCGGGCCACATGCACTTCTGCTTCGCCAGGCCCGCACAGGCCACGCTCAGCGTTGTAGCGAATGATGTCGGCAATCGGCCGCCCAACGCTGATCAAGCCGTCTGGGTAGTTGAACAGCTCCAGGTAGCGTCGGTTCCAGGCCACCAGCTTGAGGGACTGGTCTACCACGCTGATGCCTTGGGTGATGTTCTCGATGGCGCCTTGCAGCAGGGCGCGATTGAACTGCAGCACCTCGGAGGCTTCGTCGGCGATGCGTACTACGTCCTCCAACTGCATTTCCCGCCCTTCGATCGCGGCTTTCACCACTGCACGCGTCGAAGAGGCCCCAAGTACACCGGCCAGTAAGCGTTCGGTATGGGCGATCCAATCGTTGTCGGCATTCTGGTTGGGGTTGAAGCCTTTGCCCTGGCGATAGGCGAAGCGAATAAAGCTCTGCTGGGCGCGTTCTTCACCGACGAAACGTGCAGCCAGGCTCAGCAGGTCACTGATCTGCACCGATAACATGGAGCGGGCATTGGCGCGCTGGCTGGTTTCCTGGCCGATAAAACGGCCCGCCTGCCAGTGCTCGGAAACCCGTGTGCGCGACAGCATTGAAACCCATACGAAGAGGGTGAAGTTACCCGCCAGGGAGAACACGGTGCCCAAGGTCAGCGAAGTCACTGAAAGCCCGAACGGATGGGAATGCATCCAGGTCAGGCCGGGGAAAAGACTGAGCGACCAGCCGAGGCTTTTCGCCGTCACCGGTAGGACCAAGGTGTAGAACCACAGGAACGTACCGGCGGCCAAGCCGGCGAATACACCTCGCCGGTTGGCCTGCTTCCAGTAGAGCGCGCCGAGCATCGCCGGGGCCAGTTGCGTCACGGCGGCAAAGGCGATCTGGCCGATGGTGGCCAGGCTGGCGGTCGAGCCCAGCAGGCGGTAGCTCACATACGCCAGCAGCAGGATGATCACAATGCTCACCCGGCGCACCGAGAGCATCCAGTGGCGGAACACTTCGAACGGTCGCTCGGCACTGGAGCGTCGCAGCAACCAGGGCAGCAGCATGTCGTTGGAGACCATGGTAGACAAGGCGATGCTGGCCACAATCACCATGCCGGTGGCGGCCGAGGCGCCGCCAATGAACGCCAGCACGGCGAGGGCCGGATGGGCCTGGGCCATCGGCAGGCTGATCACATAGGAGTCCGGCAGCACCGAGCCAGGCAACAACATCTTGCCGCCCAGCGCGATGGGCACCACAAACAGCGCGGCGAGGATCAGGTAGGCCGGGAACACCCACTTGGCCAGGCGCAGATCCTGAGGGTCAATGTTCTCAACTACCGTCACATGAAATTGTCGTGGCAGGCAAATGATCGCCATCATGGCGACGCCGGTCTGCACCACCATCGACGGCCAATTGATGGTCTCTTTCCAGTATTCCTCCAAGCGTGGTGCAAGCATTGCCTGGCCGAACAGATCGCCGAAACCGTCGTACAAGCCGTAGGTGACAAACACACCGACGGCGAGAAAAGCGAACAGCTTGACCAGGGACTCAAACGCAATCGCCAGCACCATGCCCCGGTGGTGTTCGGTGGCATCGAGGTTGCGGGTACCGAACACGATGGTAAACAGCGCCAATACCAGCGACACGATCAAGGCGGTGTCCTGGGATCGAGTGCCGGTGGTGTCGGGGCCGGCGCCGATCAACAGGTTTACGCCCAGTACGATGCCCTTGAGTTGCAGCGCGATGTAGGGCAACACGCCGACCAGGCAGATCAGCGCCACCACCACCGCCAGGGATTGGGACTTGCCATAGCGAGCGGCGATAAAGTCGGCAATGGAGGTGATGTTTTCCTGCTTGCTGATCAGGATCATCTTCTGCAGCACCCAGGGCGCCAACACCAGTAACAGCACCGGTCCCAGGTAAATCGGTAAAAATGCCCACAATTGCTCGGCGGCTTGGCCTACAGCGCCGAAGAAGGTCCAACTGGTGCAGTACACGGCCAGCGACAAGCTATAGACCCATGCACGCACCCGCGGCGGCAACGGCGCATGGCGGCGGTCACCGTAGAAGGCAATGGCAAACATAATGGCCATATAGGCCAGGGCAACGGCGGCGATCAGCCCGCTGGACAGCGTCATGGTAACTCCGAACATAGGAACACCCAGGCATTCCAGGCCCGGGTGGACAGTCTCGCATGATGCCTGGTGTTAGTCAGTGTCGACCAAGGTCGTGTGGGATCTAATGTCGCAGGCGGCGTCTAGCGAGGTGGCAGGGTTTTCTGGCGCAGGATGTAGATCGTCACCAGCACCGCACTGGTCAGCATAAAAGCGCGTGCCCATGGCAGTGGTACCAGGTAGCAGGAGATCGTGATGCTCAGCCACATCAAGGCGATGGCGTAGACCTTGCCTTTGAGCGGTATGCCATTGCCGTCCAGGTAGTCTCGGATCCACGGGCCAAGGCGCGGGTGTTCCACCAGCCAGTGGTAGAAACGCGGGGAGCTTCGAGCGAAGCAAGCGGCGGCGAGTAGCAGGAAGGGCGTGGTCGGCAACACCGGTAGGAAAATGCCGATCACTCCCAGCGCTACACTGAGCCAGCCGATAGCCAGCAGCACGTAGCGCAGGAGCAGCGAGCGGTTGCCCATGGGTGCCACGGGCAATCGACTCAGTGGTGACGTGGCTTGAGGATCGCCGGTTTTTCATCAGGCGCGTTGCACAGCAGGTACAGCGCGGTGAGGGCTTCCGGGATCTGCACGATCATGTCGTCCATCAGGTTGGCGTCGGCGGCGATGTCGGCGAACTCAGGCTGGTCGTCGAACAAGCCCGAACCGACCATGATCGGCAGCAGCATTTCGCTGACTTCTTCCTCGGCGGTTTCGAACCAGGCGGCTTCGCGCAGGAACACGCCTTCCATGAAGCCGATGCACCAACCGCGCAGGTCGGAGTCGTCCGGCTCTTCGCCCAGGTCCAGGTCGCATGGCAGCTCGAACTCCTCATCGGAGGCCAGTTGGCGACCGATGTGGGCCTTGAGGGCCAGCAGGGTGGCTTCGATTTCTTCACGCTGGGCGGCGTCGGCGTAGTGAGGCTCTTCAGCGAACAAGGCGTCGATCCACTCACGGTCCGGCACGACTTCGGAACAGATCGACAGGGCGGTCAGGTAGCCGTGGGCGGCCACGTAGTCCAGCGCCTCGTCATGCAGCTCATCGGCGTCGAGGAAGGCTTGCAGGCGGGTTAGTTGCTCAGCGAAGGACATTGAAGGGCTACCTTGGGAATAAACGATGCTGAATTCTAGGCTTTCTTGAGCGCCCAGGCCAGCCGCAGTGCACATTTGCCCGGTTTTAGAATGGGGCGTCTATTCGTCAGTCGCGTCCTTTGGTGGATGACGCTCGGGTATACTGCCGCGTTTTGTGATGCCCCTGCAGGCCCAGCGCCAATCCGGGAAAACTTCGCTTACGGATTATTTTCCGTGACAGCGCATCTTTTCGGCCAGCCTGTACAGAGGGATTTCGGCACCATTTTGGAGTTTTACATGCTCGAGCAGGCTCAACGCGTCCTCAAGGACATCTTCGGCTACGACAGTTTTCGTGGCCGCCAGGGTGCGATCATTGAGCGCGTGGCCAATGGCGGCGATGCCTTGGTGCTGATGCCTACGGGTGGCGGCAAATCGTTGTGCTTCCAGGTGCCGGCGCTGTTGCGCAATGGCCTGGCCGTGGTGGTGTCGCCGCTGATTGCATTGATGGACGATCAGGTCGCGACCTTGGAAGAACTTGGTGTGGCCGCAGCATCATTGAACTCCACCCTCAGCGCCGAGCAGCAGCGCGACCTGGCCGCCCGTATCAAGCGTGGCGAGGTGAAGATGCTGTACCTGGCGCCAGAACGCCTCGTGCAGCCGCGCATGCTGGCCTTCCTGCAGAGCCTGGAAATTGCTCTGTTCGCCATCGACGAAGCCCACTGTGTATCGCAATGGGGTCACGATTTCCGCCGCGAATATTTGCAGCTTGGCCAATTGGCGGAACTGTTCCCCGACGTGCCACGCATCGCGCTGACCGCCACTGCCGACAAACGTACTCGTGAAGAGATCGTTGAACGCCTGCATTTGCAGAACGCCGAGCGCTTCCTCTCAAGCTTTGACCGGCCGAATATTTTCTATCGCATTGTGCCCAAGGAGCAGCCACGCAAGCAGTTGCTGGCGTTCCTGTCCGAGCGGCGCAGTGATGCGGGCATTGTGTATTGCCTGTCGCGCAAAAAAGTTGATGAAGTCGCCGCGTTCCTTTGCGAACAGGGCTATCCGGCGTTGCCTTATCACGCCGGCCTGCCGAACGATCTGCGTGCTTATCACCAAAAGCGCTTCCTCAACGAGGAGGGCCTGATCATGGTGGCGACTATTGCCTTTGGCATGGGCATCGACAAATCCAACGTGCGTTTCGTGGCGCACATGGATCTGCCCAAATCCCTTGAGGCCTATTACCAGGAAACCGGGCGTGCCGGTCGTGATGGCCTGCCGGCGGATGCCTGGATGGTCTACGGCTTGCAAGACGTGGTGATGCTCAAGCAGATGCTGCAAAACTCCGAAGGTGACGAGCGCCACAAGCGCCTGGAGCAGCACAAGCTCGACGCGATGCTCTCACTGTGCGAAGAGACGCGCTGCCGGCGCCAGACGCTGCTGGCGTATTTTGACGAAGACATGCCCGAACCCTGCGGCCACTGCGATAACTGCATTGACGGTGTGCAGACCTGGGACGCCACCGAGCCGGCTCGCCAGGCGTTGTCGACGATCTACCGCACCGGCCAGCGTTATGGCGTGGGTCACTTGGTGGATGTGTTGCTGGGCAAGGACAACGAAAAAATCCGCAGCTTTGGCCACGAGAAACTCTCGGTCTACGGTGTCGGCAAGGCACGGGCTGAGGGCGAATGGCGTTCGCTGTTCCGTCAGATGGTTGCCCGTGGCCTCGTCGACATCGATATTGAGGGCTACGGCGGGCTGCGCCTGAGTAGCAGTTGCCGGCCGTTGCTCAAGGGTGAAGTGAGCCTGGAACTGCGCCGTGACCTCAAGCCACAGACCACCGCCAAGAGCAGCAGCACCAGCCAGGCCAGCCAACTGGTGCGGGGCGAGGAGCGCGAACAGTGGGAAGCCCTGCGCACCCTGCGGCGCAAACTGGCGCAGGAGCACAGCGTGCCGCCCTACGTCATTTTCCCCGACTCCACTTTGCTGGAGATGCTCCGCGAGCAACCCACCACCATGGCCGAGATGGCCAGGGTCAGCGGTGTGGGTGCGCGCAAGCTGGAGCGTTACGGCCAGGCGTTCCTCGAAGTGCTTGGCGGCCAGGCCGAAGCACCGAAGGAAATCGCCGATATTCGCCACGAACTGATCAGCCTGGCTCGCGCCGGCATGACCCCGATCCAGATCGCCGGCCAACTGCAATGCTCGGAAAAAAATGTGTATACCTTGCTTGCCGAAGCCATCGGCAAGCAGCAACTGTCGCTGGAGCAGGCCCTTGATTTACCTGAGGATTTGCTCGGCGAAATCCAGGATGCCTTTCTCGATGGAGAAGGCGAATTGCCACCTGTCACGGAGATCGCTCCATTGTTCACCGGGCGTGTTCCTGAAGGCGTTTTGTACTGCGTGCGTGCCGCTTTACAGTCGGAATTCGAAATTTAGTGTGCCAATTACGACAATGTAACGAATCAGTACATACCGGGCCTTGCCTACTGGCATGGCGCATGCTTAGCTGACTAATAATTAGCCACACTTTATTTTCAGTCTTAAACATGAGTTTTTTATGCCGTTAACCGATCAACACCGTTTTGGCATGCAGTTGGCGCAAATGTCCCGAGGTTGGCGCGCCGAGCTGGACCGCCGCTTGGCGGGGCTGGGCTTGTCCCAGGCGCGCTGGCTGGTGCTGTTGCATTTGGCCCGTTTTGTCGAAGCACCTACCCAGCGTGAATTGGCACAAAGTGTCGGCGTGGAAGGGCCAACCCTGGCGCGTCTGCTCGACAGCCTGGAAGGCCAGGGCCTGGTGCAACGCCAGGCCGTGGTAGAAGACCGCCGCGCCAAACGTATCCTGCTGTGTGACACCGCCCGGCCTCTGATCGACCAGATCGAAACCATCGCTACGGCGTTGCGCCATGAGTTGTTCGTGGGGGTGGATGAGGAGGAGCTGCGGGTGTGCATGCGTGTGCATGAACACATCTTGGCGAATCTGGAAAAGTCCTGATCCCCAATGTGGGAGGGGCAAGCCCGCTCCCACAGTTGATTTGTGCAGAGGTTTAAAAGGTCTGGCCCAGGTTCAGGTACACCGCCTTCTGATTATCATCATTGAACCCATAGCTGAAATTCAGCGGCCCCAGTGGCGTATCAAACCCGAGGAAAATACTCGCCGCATTGATATAGCCGCTATCGAACTCATTGTCGTTGTTCCACGCGCGGCCCCGTTCCACTGAGGCGCCCAGGTACAACGGGAAGTCCAGCGGCAGGTACGACCGCGGGGTCAGTCGCCGGAAGTACACCGCGCGCATCAGGCTGACGTTCTGCCCCGAAATCGCATCCTGGCGAAAGCCTGACAATTGCCGCGCCCCACCCAGCAGGAAGCTGGAAATCACCACATCCGAATTATCCAGGGTGCGTCCGTAACGACCGCCCAGTATCAGTGTGTCCGGGCCGTGGCTCATGGCCTTGTCCAGCTTGAACTCCCATTGACGGTAGCGCTGGTCCGAGCCAAGCCCCGGTTCGAATTCACGGTAGGCCAGGCCGATGTCCTCGCCGCTGTGGGGGAAGTACACGTTGTCCAAGGAATCGAAGGAGTATTTGAGTTCATAGAAGCCTTCGCTGAAACTCACGCTCGGCAGGTCGCGCTCGCCGATACGCACGTCGGCCTTGCCCCAGGCTTCACCAACGCCGAAGCGGATCTCGCCGCTGTTGCCGATCTGTCGGCCCACGTTCAAGCCGAAACCATAGCGTTCCAGGCGGTATTCGGAGATGGGGTCGTTGTCCAGGATCAGTTCAACGTTCTGCGCCTCAGCTCTGATATAGGGCGCGACAAAGTAACGCGAGCCGGTGTCCATCGGTTGGTAGAACTCGCTGTACAGCTCTTGCCGATCACCGATCTGCACCCGGGTCAGCCATTCTGCACCGAGGCGGTTGATACCGTTCACGCGATAGCTGGCGCCGAGGTTGAAGGCGCTGTCACCGCGCATATCGTCCGACAGGTTCAAGCCCAGACGCAGGTAATCGGTGCCGCTGCGTTTGCCGCGCGCACTGATCACCAGGGTGTTTTCCTTGCCCTTTTTGACCACGCGGTATTGCACCTGCTCGAAGTAGTCCAGTCCGTACAGCGTGCCCATGTCCGATTGCAGGCGGCCCAGGTTCAGCGGTTCTCCCAGCCCCTGGCGGATGTAATAGCGGATCACGTCGTCGCTGACTTTGGAGTCATTCTCCACCCTGATCGCGGTGATCACCGGGGTGCGCTCGCCCGGCGTGCGTGCGGCCACCAATTCGGGGTCGATGGGCTCGGCAGGCCGCAGGTGCGCCAGGCGTACATCAAGGGCGCGGGTAGCGCGATAGCCAGCATCGATCATGTCCTTGGCGCGGCCGAAGTCCGTCACGCCATAGGCGGCCAGAGGCGGCTGGATCAGTACGTCCTTGGGGTTCAGGGCCTTGAGTTGTTCCTCGGAATTGCGCCGGGTCATCAAAGTGATGGACTGGTTAAGCACGTCCACCACGGTCGCCAGTTGCTTGCGCGAACGCAGCGGGGTGCCGATGTCGACCACGATAGCGATGTCGACGCCCATTTCTCGCGCTACATCGAGCGGGATATTGTCGGTCATGCCGCCGTCCACCAGCAGGCGACCATCGATTTCCACCGGGGCGAACACCGCGGGGATCGACATGCTCGCGCGTATCACCTGGGGCAGGTGGCCCTTGCTGAACACGACTTTTTCGCCAGTGGTAATGTCGGTGGCCACGGCGCGGAACGGGATCGGCAGCTTGTCGAAGTTACGGGTGTTGCTGCTATGGGCAAACATGCTTTCCAGCAGCAGGGCCAGGTTCTGGCCCTGGATCACGCCCAGCGGCAGGCCGAGGCTGCCGTCGTCGCGGAAGCTGAGTTTCTGCTTGACCAGGAAATCCCGGTCATCCTGTTTGCGTCGAAACGGCACGTCTTCGCGTGGTGGTGCGTCGGAGAGGGCCTGCTGCCAGTCGATACCCAGCGCCAGCTTCTCCAACTCGTCGATCTTGTAGCCCGACGCGTACAGCCCGCCAATCACCGCGCCCATGCTGGTACCGGCAATCGCATCAATATGGATGCCCTGTTCCTCAAGGGCCTTGAGGACGCCGATATGCGCCAGGCCACGTGCGGCACCGCCGGACAGCACCAGGCCGATCTTGGGGCGTGGCGTTTCTACGGCGTCGGCGAGAAGGGGGATCAGGCACAGGAACAGGCAGGACAACAGGCGGCGCATCATCGATCTCAAGGCTGGGCGATAAAGGCCGCTATTATAGCCACTCGATCCGCCGAGCCCGTTACGCCAGGAGCCGCTAAATTATGTCCGCAAGCAAACCCGAGATCGTTATCACCTATTGCACCCAGTGTCAGTGGCTGCTGCGCGCCGCGTGGCTGGCCCAGGAGTTGCTCAGTACATTTGCCGATGACCTGGGGCGCGTGGCGCTGGAACCGGCCACCGGCGGCGCCTTTCGCATCACCTGTAATGGCGTGCAGATTTGGGAGCGCAAGGTGGATGGCGGCTTCCCGGAAGCCAAAGTACTCAAGCAACGGGTGCGCGACCATATCGACCCGCAGCGTGACCTGGGGCATAACGATCGTACATCTTGAGGTCAGACCGGCGTGGGCTGTTTGGCCTGGCTGGCGCTGCCCATCAGGCCGGAGAGCACGATGGCGACGATGATCAAGGCGCCGCCCAGCAGCATGCGCAAGGTAGGGGTTTCGGCAAACAGCAGCCAAGCCACGGTGATGCCGTAGACCGGTTCCATGGCAAATACCACTGAGGCGGTGCGCGCCTTGATCACCGCGAGGCTGGCGACAAACAGGCTATGGGCCAGACCCGTACAGAACACACCCAGCAGCCCGATCCACAGCCAGTCAATCCCACGCACATCTGCCAGCCCCGGCGCGGCCACGGGCAGCAGGCAGGCCGCGACCACGATGTTCTGGCACAGCGCCGCCTGTACCGCTGGAATGCGTCCGGCACTGGCGCGATTGTTCAGCGACAACAAGGAGAACAACAGCCCCGAGGCGATGCCCCACAGCAGGCCGCTTGTGGCCTCGCTGGCGAGGTTGAAGTCTGGGGTGACCAGCACCAGGCCAACGGTGACCAGAGCCACCAGCAGCACTTCATTGGCGCGAATGCGCTCGCGGAAGATCAGCCCTTCGAGGATCACAGTAAAGGCCGGGAAGGCGGTGAACCCCAGGGTCGCCACGGCCACACCGGCGACCTTGACGGCAATGAAGAACGTCACCCAATGCGCTGCCAGTAACACGCCGCTGACCAGCAGGCGGCGCCAGTCGCGCAGCTCCAGCTTTTTCCACGGCGCATTGCTGGCAAAGCGGGCAAATACCGCCAGGGCAAGCACGGCAAACGCGGCGCGCCCAAACACGATGATGGCAGGGGAGGCGGCTGCCAGCTTGCCGAATACGCCGGTGAGGCCAAACATCAATGCGCCGATATGCAGGGCGCCAAGGGCTGAGCGGGGAGTCATTGTGATCCTTGAACCAACGGGAGTGACAGCCTCGCAGTCTAGAGGGTTGGTTCACGGGCGTCTGTCGCCGGCCTCGCGTTTTTTAGCGCGGGGCTCTTGTCAGTTCGCCCGACGCAGGGCATTGGGCGAGGCGCCAAACTCGCGCAGCATGGCGGCACTGAATGCGCTTTGCGAGGCGTAGCCGACACGTTCGGCAATCTCCCCAATGGCCAGCGGTGTTCCGCGCAAAAGCCCCAGCGCCATGTGCAAGCGACGACTGCGTAGATAATCCATCGGTGTTTGCCCGCATTCCGCCATGAAGCGTGCATGCAGGCGCGCCACGGAAAGCCCGGCAATCCGCGCAAGGTCAGCCACCTGCAACGGGTGCGCAGCATGGCGCTCGATATGCGCGTTGAATGCCGCATAAGGCAGGCGTCGGCCTGGCAGCAGTTGGGCCTGGGGATGATTGAGGCTGGCCAGCAACAGCACCGCCCCTTGCTGGACGATCAGCGGGTCGTCCACTGGGCTGTGCGCCAGCCACTGCACCAGTTGGCTTTGTCGCGGATCCAGCACCAGGCGTGCCGGTTGGTCGAGCAAGCGGCGGCTGGCATCGGCATGCTCGCCCAAGGATTGCAGCACCCAATGCTCGGTCGGCACATCCAGCACCAGGCAGCGGCTGCCATCGCGGCTGCCGCAGGCGTGGTGGGTTGAGAAGGGCAGTACCATTACGCTGCTCTCGCGCACCTGGCTGCCACGGCCATCGACTTCCAGGTCCAGGTGCCCGGACAGGCCGAACACCAACTGCGCATGGTCATGGCTGTGGGCGATGGGCGCTTCGAGGTAGTGGCGTAGCGTGAGGGTCGGGCTCATCGCGGTCTCCAGGGCTGCAGGCCGCCAGTCTACAACGCTTCGCGGGCAACGGGCGCTGTCATCAGACTGACGCACAGCTGTCATGGGCTATTAATCGCCAAGGCGCAAGCTCGCGAAAACAGCGTCGAGGGATGCCCATGACCCGTGCCGAGTTCACCAAGCCCAGCCGCAAGCAAAGAGTGCGTACCCTGTGGATTTCCGATGTGCACCTGGGCACCCGGGATTGCCAGGCCGAGCACTTGTCACAGTTTCTCAAGGGCTACCATGCCGATAAGGTCTACCTGGTGGGCGACATTATCGACGGCTGGAAAATGCGCGGCGGCATGTATTGGCCACAGGCCCACACCAACGTGATCCGTCGCCTGCTGACCATGGCCAAGCGCGGCACCGAAGTCATTTATGTCACCGGCAACCATGATGAGTTTTTAAGGCGCTATTCCAAGCTGATCCTGGGCAATATCCAATTGGTCGACGAGGCGGTGCATGTGACCGCCGATGGTCGGCATTTGTTGGTGATCCATGGCGACCAGTTCGATGTGATTACCCGCTATCACCGTTGGCTGGCATTCCTCGGCGACTCGGCCTACGAATTCACCCTCACGCTTAACCGCTGGCTCAATCATTGGCGTGCGCGCTATGGCTACGGCTACTGGTCACTGTCGGCGTACCTGAAGCACAAGGTGAAAACCGCCGTGAGCTTTATCAGCGATTTCGAAGAAGCGATCGCCCACGAAGTCACCAAGCGTGAACTGCATGGGGTGGTCTGCGGGCATATTCACCATGCCGAGATTCGCAAGGTGGGCGAGGTGGATTACCTCAATTGCGGGGATTGGGTGGAATCGTGCACGGCGCTGATCGAGCACTGGGATGGGAAGATTGAGCTGTATCGGTTGGCGGATGCGCAGGCCAGGGAGGCGCAGCTCAAGGCCGAGATGGTCGCGGGCTAGCAGTCTGGCTGGATCCAAATGTGGGAGCGGGCTTGCTCGCGAATGCTGAGTGTCAGCCACCTAATACATTGACTGATACACCGCATTCGCGAGCAAGCCCGCTCCCACATTTAGTGCCGGCTTCGTCAGTTAGTCGTGGGATACATCGGCAATAGCCTCGGCAAGTAATGCGAGCCGCGTCGCATCAACCCCGGCCACGTTAGCCCGCCCCGAACTGACCATGTACACACTGTGCTTCTCGCGCAGTTGCTTGACCTGGTCGGCACTCAGACCGGTATAGGAAAACATCCCGCGCTGCGCGCCGATATGTGCAAACTTCTCGGCCAAGCCATGGGGTGCCAAGGCTTCCACCAACCCGGAACGCAAGTGTGCGATCCGTGAACGCATGGCCTCGACTTCGCCGCTCCACAGCGCTTTCAGTTCGGTATCACCGAGAATGGTCGCCACCACGGCGGCCCCATGATCCGGCGGCGTCGACCAAAGGTTGCGAGCGATATTCGCCAATTGGCTGCGCACATCGGTGAGCTTTTCGGCATCCGCGGTACACACGATCAACGCGCCAACCCGGTCGCGATACAAACCGAAGTTCTTCGAGCAGGAACTGGTGACCAGCACCTCCGGCAACTCGGCTGCAAACAATCGCACCGCCCAGGCGTCCTGCTCCAGGCCATCGCCAAAGCCTTGGTAGGCAAAGTCGATCAACGGCAGCAACTGGCGTTCACGCACGATCTGCAATACCTGGCGCCAGTCATCCTGGGACAGGTCGAAGCCGGTCGGGTTATGGCAGCAGGCATGCAGCAGCACCACGTCACCCTTGGGGACGGTGGACAGGGTTGCCAGCATCGCCGCTACATCCAGGCGATTGTCGCTGCCCACGTAAGGGTAGTGACTGACCTTCAGCCCTGCCTTGGCGAAGATGGTTTCGTGGATAGGCCAGGTTGGATTGCTCAGCCACACGCCACGGCCGGGCAGGCTCTGGGCGATAAAGTCGGCGCTCAGGCGCAGGGCGCCGGTGCCGCCTGGGGTTTGCGTGGCGCCGGCACGGCGGTCGCGAAGCAAGGCCGAGTCGGCACCAAGCACCAGTTGGCTGATCAACGTGCCGAAGGCTGCGTCGCCATGGCCGCCGATGTAAGTCTTGGTCACCTGGGTATCGACCAGGCGCTGTTCCGCCAGCTTCACCGAGTGGGGGATCGGCGTCAGGCCCTGGTCATCTTTATAGACGCCTACGCCCAGGTCGAACTTGTTCGGGTTGGTATCCTGGGCATACAGGTCCATCAGCCCGAGGATCGGGTCACCGGGCACGCGGCCAATGGCATCGAAATGCATTACTTGCGGCCCTCGGCGGTCTTGGCCACTTCGTCGGTGCGTGCGGCCATGATGAAGTCATTACGGTGCAGGCCCTTGATGGAGTGGCTCCACCAGGTCACGGTGACTTTGCCCCACTCGGTGAGCAGGCCAGGGTGATGGCCTTCGGCTTCGGAGATTTCACCCATGGCGTTGGTGAAGGCCAAGGCGAACTTGAAGTTCTTGAACAGGAAAACCTTTTCCAATTGCATTACGCCGTCGCGCACTTCGATGTTCCAGTCAGGGATCTGCTTGATCAGCACCGGCAGTTCTTCATCGCTGACTTGCGGGGCATCGGCGCGGCAGGCTTCGCAGTGGGCTTGGTTCAAGGTGGTCATGGAAGGTGTCCTGAATTCGAATGTTTGAAGGTCAGTGGCGTTACCCTAAAGCAACGCGGGGCCAGGGAACAGACTCACCTGGCCTTAAAACGTAAGGTTCATGCAGCCTTGGGCTTCGGAGGGAAGAGCGGTGCGTGCAGTCCCAGTTCCATACCGCGCTCGACCATGCCCATGATGTCTTCCTGCGCCACGTCGAACAGGCGCTTGAGCTCGGGCAATACGAAGTACAGCGGTTGCAGGATGTCGATGCGATACGGGGTGCGCATCGCTTCCAGCGGGTCGAAGGCTTGGTGTTTTGGCTCATCCGACAGGCAATACACGCTTTCTTTGGGCGACGACAGAATGCCGCCACCGTAGATGCGCCGCCCTTCGGGCGTGTCTACCAGGCCGAACTCGATGGTCATCCAGTACAGGCGCGCCAGGTACACCCGTTGCTCCTTGGTGGCCGCGAGGCCAAGCTTGCCATAGGTGTGGGTGAATTCTGCGAACCACGGGTTGGTCAGCAGTGGGCAGTGACCAAAAATCTCATGGAAAATATCCGGTTCTTGCAGGTAATCCAGTTCTTCACGGGTACGAATAAACGTCGCCACCGGAAACTGCTTGCTGGCGAGCAATTCAAAAAAAGTCTGGAAGGGGATCAGGGCCGGTACGCGGGCCACTTGCCAGCCGGTGGTTTCGGCCAGCACCTTGTTGATTTCGCCCAACTGGGGGATGCGATCCAGGGGCAGGCCGAGCTTGTCGATGCCGTCCAGGTATTCCTGGCAGGCGCGGCCCTCGATCACTTTGAGTTGACGAGTGATCAGGGTATTCCACACCGCGTGTTCTTCCGGCGGGTAGTGGATAAAACCTTGCGCATCGGGCTCGCGGGCCACGTAGTGCGTCTGCTTCATACGGCTCTCCTGCTAGGCATTCGTTCTTGTTATGTCCTGCGATGCCACTATTCATAACCCGATGTGCGCAGGATTCCATCCACCTGCAACTCAGGTATGTAGGAAAAATTACCGATAATCGTAAAGTATTCGTTACGGATGCATGACTAATCCCGACTGTGGGCTGGGAAAAGCCTACAACCTGTCACATAATCTTGACGACTATCTGCGCCCAACGGCAAAAAAGACGCGGCGCCTCTACTTTTCGAGCCTCTTCATGCGTATCAAAGTGCACTGCCAGAACCGCATCGGCATCCTGCGGGACATCCTCAACCTGTTGGTGGAGTACGGCGTCAACGTCGCCAAGGGTGAGGTCGGCGGCGAGCATGGCAATGCCATCTACCTGTTTTGCCCGAACCTGGTGAACATGCAGTTCCAGGCGCTGCGCCCGCAGTTCGAGGCGATTGCCGGAGTGTTCGGCGTCAAGCGGGTTGGGCTGATGCCCAGCGAGCGGCGGCATATGGAGCTCAATGCGCTGCTCGGCGCCCTGGAGTTTCCGGTGCTGTCCATCGACATGGGTGGTTCTATCGTGGCCGCCAATCGCGCGGCGGCGCAGTTGCTCGGCGTGCGGGTGGATGAGGTGCCGGGAATCCCGCTGTCGCGCTACGCCGAGGATTTCGACTTGCCGGAACTGGTACGCGCCAGCAAGTCGCGGATCAATGGCCTGAGGGTCAAGGTCAAGGGTGACGTATTTCTGGCGGACATCGCGCCGTTGCAATCCTCTGAACACGATGACAGTGAAGCCATGGCTGGCGCCGTGCTCACCCTGCACCGTGCCGACCGCGTCGGCGAGCGTATCTATAACGTGCGCAAGCAAGAGCTGCGCGGTTTCGACAGTATTTTCCAAAGCTCCAAAGTCATGGCCGCCGTGGTCCGTGAAGCGCGGCGCATGGCACCGCTGGATGCGCCTCTATTAATAGAAGGCGAAACCGGCACCGGCAAAGAGTTGCTGGCCCGTGCCTGCCACTTGGCCAGCCCCCGTGGGCAGTCACCGCTGATGGCGCTCAACTGCGCAGGGTTGCCCGAGTCGATGGCCGAGACTGAGCTGTTCGGCTACGGCCCTGGGGCTTTTGAAGGCGCACGTGCAGAAGGCAAGCTCGGCCTGTTGGAGCTGACCGCAGGCGGTACGTTGTTTCTCGATGGCGTGGGGGAAATGAGCGCACGCTTGCAGGTCAAACTGCTGCGCTTTCTGCAGGACGGTTGTTTTCGCCGGGTCGGCAGTGATGAAGAGGTGTACCTGGATGTGCGGGTGATTTGTGCGACACAGGTGGACTTGTCTGAGTTGTGCGCCCGCGGCGAATTCCGCCAGGACCTCTATCACCGCCTGAATGTGCTGTCGTTGCATATCCCGCCGTTGCGCGAATGCCTGGATGGGTTGGCGCCGTTAGTTGAACATTTCCTAGATCAAGCCAGCCGGCAGATAGGTTGCCCGCTGCCAAAGCTGGCACCGGCCGCGATGGATCGCCTCAGCCACTACCACTGGCCGGGCAACGTGCGGCAGTTGGAAAACGTGTTGTTCCAGGCGGTGTCGTTGTGCGAAGGCGGGACGGTCAAGGTTGAACATATTCGTCTGCCGGATTACGGCGTGCGCCAGCCCCTCGGTGATTTTTCGCTGGAGGGCGGGTTAGAGGAGATTGTTGGACGGTTCGAGAAGGCCGTGCTGGAAGCCTTGTATGCCGAGCACCCGAGCAGTCGTCAGTTGGGCAAGCGCCTGCGGGTTTCGCACACGACCATCGCCAACAAGTTGCGCGACCACGAAATCCTCAAGACCGATAAATAATTCGCTGACACTACGCGGTCAAAAAATGTGGGAGGGGCCTTGCTCCCACATTTGATCTTCGTCGTTTTCCAGATCGGTGATTGCCGCCGGCGGCAGTAGTCCGCCGTTTTTTCGACTCGCTCTCACGCCTGAAATCTTCGCACCTCGCCGCAACCCCCCGTAGCGCCTGGGCTTTACCCTCTTTTCAAAAGTTGGTTCGCAAATTGCTTAAGCCTCATCAGTACAGCGGTGGGCGGCAAGCGTCCGTCAGAAAGAGGAAAGAGCGTGGACAAGTACCTTTATGTGGCAATGACCGGCGCCAGCCAGAATGCACTGGCGCAGAAGGCCCATGCCAACAACCTGGCGAACATTTCCACCAACGGTTTCCAACGTGACCTGGAGCAGGCGCGTTCGATGCCGGTGTTCGGTGACAGCTTTCCGGCGCGGGCGTTTGCCATGACCGAACGGCCGGCTACTGACTTTTCCCCCGGTGCCATGATCGAAACCGGCCGTGACCTGGATGTGGCGGTCAGCGGCGACGGCTGGATGGCCGTGCAGACCCCCGATGGCGGCGAAGCCTACGTGCGCAGCGCCAGCATGAATGTAGACGCGCTGGGTGTGCTGCGCGCCGGCAACGGCATGCCGATCATGGGCAACGGTGGGCCGATTGCCGTGCCGCCGCAGCAGAAAATCGAAGTGGGTTCGGACGGCACCATCAGCATCCGCGCCATGGGCGAAGGCCCGCGTGTGATGGCGGAAGTCGACCGTATCAAAATGGTCCAGCCCGACCTCAAGAACATGACCAAGGGCCTGGACGGCACCATCCACACCAAGGATGGCCAGCCGGCCCAGGCCGACGCAAACGTCACCCTGACCTCGGGTTTCCTGCAGGCGAGCAACGTCAATGCCGTGGAAGAAATGACTGCGGTACTGGCGCTGGCCAAGCAGTTCGAGCTGCACATCAAGATGATGAACAGCGCTAAAGAAGACGACCAGGCCATGACTCGCGTCATGCAGATGAGCTGATCCAAGCCCATTAACTAATTTGCAACGTAGCGCCCATCAAGCGGCGCACGAAGGAGAACAGCATGCTTCCGGCTCTATGGGTTGCCAAGACAGGCCTGTCCGCCCAGGACACCAACCTGACCACCATTTCCAACAACCTGGCGAACGTCTCGACCACGGGCTTCAAACGTGATCGCGCCGAGTTCCAGGACTTGCTCTACCAGATCAAGAAGCAGCCAGGCGCCCAGTCGACCCAAGACAGCGAATTGCCATCGGGCCTGCAACTGGGTACCGGTGTGCAGATCGTTGGCACGCAGAAGAACTTCAGTGCCGGTAACCTGCAGCAGACCGGCCAGCCGCTGGACATGGCCATCAACGGCCGCGGTTTCTTCCAGATCCTGCAACCGGACGGCACCACGTCCTATACCCGTGACGGTACTTTCCACCTGGACTCCAATGGCCAGATCGTGACCGCCAATGGTTTCGCCCTGGAGCCCGCGGTGGTTGTTCCGCCTGATGCCAAGACCTTCACCGTCGGCAACGACGGCACCGTGTCCATCACCGTGGCCGGCAACCCGGCGTCGCAAGTGATCGGTAACCTGCAAACCGCCGACTTCATCAATCCGGCCGGCCTGCAGGCCATGGGCAACAACCTGTTCCTGGAAACCGCTTCCAGCGGCGCGCCGCAAATCGGCACCCCGGGCCTGAACGGTTTCGGCACCACCCTGCAAAGCACCCTGGAAACCTCCAACGTCAGCACGGTTGAGGAGATGGTCAACATGATCACCACCCAGCGCGCCTACGAGATGAACTCCAAGGTGATTTCCACCGCCGACCAGATGCTTTCGTTCGTAACGCAGAATCTGTAATCAAGTCTGAGGCGCTCTTGAAGGCGCCTGCAACACCATGAGGTAAGGGTCATGAATCGCTATGTTTCTGTTTTGGCACTGAGTGGGATCGCCGTGCTCGCGGGCTGTGTCGCCCCGACGCCGAAGCCCAATGACCCGTACTACGCGCCGGTATTGCCACGCACGCCGTTGCCGGCGGCGGCCAACAATGGCTCGATCTACCAGGCCGGTTTCGAACAGAACCTGTACAGCGACCGCAAGGCGTTCCGGGTCGGTGACATCATCACCATCACCCTCAACGAGAAGACCCAGGCCAGCAAGAACGCCAACTCGCAGATCGGCAAGAACAGCAAGACCAGCATCGGCCTGACCTCGTTGTTCGGCGGTGGCCTCAATACCAACAACCCTCTGGGTGGCGGGGATCTGAGCCTGGACGCCGGCTACAGCGGCGACCGTGCCACCAACGGCAAGAGTGCGGCGGGGCAGGGCAACAGCCTGACCGGTTCGATCACCGTGACCGTGGCCGACGTGTTGCCCAACGGCATCATCGCCATTCGCGGTGAAAAGTGGATGACCCTCAACACCGGCGACGAGCTGGTGCGCATTGCCGGCATGGTCCGTGCCGATGATATTTCCACCGACAACACCGTGCCTTCGACACGCATTGCCGACGCACGCATCACCTATTCAGGTACGGGTTCGTTTGCCGATGCCAGTCAGCCGGGCTGGTTCGACCGTTTCTTCCTTAGCCCGCTGTTCCCTTTCTAGGTGGCCACTTTGAACTTCAAACAGCTGATGGCGACGGCACTCTTGCTGGCCTTAAGCGCTGTGGCCCAGGCCGAACGCCTGAAGGACATCGCCAGTATTTCCGGCGTGCGCTCCAACCAGTTGATCGGCTATGGCCTGGTGGTGGGGCTCAATGGCACGGGCGACCAGACCACCCAGACGCCGTTCACCCTGCAGACCTTCAATAACATGCTCTCGCAGTTCGGCATCAAGGTGCCGCCAGGCTCGGGCAACGTGCAGTTGAAGAACGTCGCCGCCGTGTCGATCAGCGCCGATTTGCCGCCGTTCGCCAAGCCGGGCCAGGTGGTGGACATCACCGTTTCATCCATGGGTAACTCCAAAAGCCTGCGCGGTGGCACCTTGCTGATGACGCCGCTCAAAGGTATCGACGGCAACGTCTATGCCATCGCCCAGGGCAACCTGGTGGTGGGCGGTTTTGACGCTGAAGGCCGCGACGGTTCGAAGATCACCGTCAACGTGCCATCGGCCGGGCGCATCCCTGGTGGTGCCTCGGTTGAACGCACCGTGCCGAGCGGCTTCAACCAGGGCAACAGCCTGACCCTGAACCTCAACCGCTCCGACTTCACCACCGCCAAGCGCGTGGTCGACAAGATCAACGACATGCTTGGCCCAGGCGTGGCCCAGGCCATCGACGGCGGCTCGATCCGCGTCACCGCACCGTTGGACCCAAGCCAGCGCGTGGACTACCTGTCGATCCTGGAAAACCTTGAGGTCGACCCGGGCCAGGCGGTGGCAAAAGTCATCATCAACTCGCGTACCGGCACCATCGTGATCGGCCAGAACGTCAAGGTCTCGCCGGCAGCGGTGACCCACGGCAGCCTGACGGTGACCATCACCGAAGACCCGATTGTCAGCCAGCCAGGCCCGCTATCCAACGGCCAGACCGCCGTGGTCCCGCGCTCGCGGGTCAATGCCCAGCAAGAAGCCAAGCCGATGTTCAAGTTCGGCCCCGGCACCACCCTGGACGAGATTGTCCGCGCGGTGAACCAGGTGGGCGCAGCGCCCGGCGACTTGATGGCGATCCTCGAAGCTTTGAAACAGGCCGGCGCTTTGCAAGCCGACCTGATCGTGATCTGAGGCCATGGCCATGGATATGCGCAAGAGCGGCATCAGCAGCACGGCGGACTCGGGGTCTTACTCCGACTTGAACCGGCTTAACCAGCTCAAGGTCGGCGCCGACAAAAACAGCGACGCCAATATGCGCAAGGTGGCGCAGGAGTTCGAGTCGCTGTTCTTGAACGAGATGCTCAAGTCCATGCGCTCGGCCACCGACGCCCTGGGCAAGGACAACCCGCTGAACACCCCGGCGGCCAAGCAATACCAGGAAATGTACGACCAGCAACTGGCGGTCTCGATGTCCCGCGAAGGCGGCGGTATCGGCCTTGCCGACGTGCTGATGCGCCAGATGCAGAAGAACAAGCCGGTGGAGGCCCAGGCCGCCACCTTGCAAGGCCCGGCGACGGACGTGCCGTTGAAGAAGGTCGATGTGCCGACCGAAATTGCTGCGGGTACCCAGGCCGAAGGTCCGTTGGGCCGCTCCAACGGCCAGCGCCCATTGTGGGCTTACCGCGTGGCGGTCCCTGAAGGCGCCAGCGCGCACACCAACGACATGGAACTGATGAACCAGCGCCGTATCGCCTTGCCGAGCAAGCTGACTGACCGCTTGCTCGCCGGCATCGTGCCGAGTAACCAGGTGGTCGCTGAAGCCAAAAGCGCCCCCCTGCGCAACAGCGCCGCTGACGATAACGTGATCAACAGCACCGCCCGCAGCTTTGCCGTGCCGAGCGGGCGTATGCAGGTCTATGGCCGCGCCATTGCCCAACCACCGCTGGCACCGGCGAAGAAAGCCTTCAGCTCCCAGGATGAATTTGTCGCCACCATGCTGCCGATGGCCAAGGCGGCCGCCGCGCGTATCGGTATCGACCCCAAGTACCTGGTGGCCCAGGCCGCGCTGGAAACCGGCTGGGGCAAATCGGTGATGCGCGCCGAGGATGGCAGCAGCAGTCACAACCTGTTCGGCATCAAGGCCGGCCAGAGTTGGCAGGGCGGCCAGGCCCGGGCGATCACCAGCGAGTTTCGCGACGGCGCGATGGTCAAGGAAACGGCGCAGTTCCGTTCCTACAGCTCCTACCAGGACAGCTTCCACGACCTCGTGACATTGCTGCAAAGCCATGATCGCTATAAAGAAGTTGTGAAATCAGCCGACAACCCGGAACAGTTTGTACGCGAGTTGCAAAAAGCCGGTTATGCAACCGACCCGGATTACGCCAGCAAGATTTCGCAGATTGCAAAAAACATGAACAGTTACCAGAACTACGCTGCCGCTGGCGCAACCACACATTTATAAGGTCTGAACCATGAGTTTGCTCAGTATCGGGATGTCAGGGCTCAACGCCGCTCAAGGATCGCTGTCGGTCTTGAGTAATAACATCGCCAACGTTAATACCCCAGGGTACTCACGTCAGCAGACCACGCAAAATGCCAGCGCGTCGAATCCCTTCGGCGGTGTGTTCATCGGCACCGGCACCACCCTGGCCGATGTACGCCGGGTGTACAACGAATACCTCGACACTGCCTACCAGAACAGCACGGCATTGAATAACGATGCCAAGGCGTACCTGGACCAGGTGAGCGCGGTCGACAAGGTGCTGTCAGACAAGACCACCGGTTTGTCCTCGGTACTCAGTTCGTTCTTCGCCACCCTGCAGACGGCGGCGTCCAACCCCAGTGACCTGTCGGCCCGCCAACTGCTGGTGACCAACGCCCAGACCCTGAGCAGCCGTTTCAACTCGATTTCGACGCAGTTGACCCAGCAGAAAGAAACCATCAACAACCAACTGAGCAGCATGAGTGAGCAGGTCAATCAATTGACCGCCTCGATTGCCTCGCTCAACAAGCAGATCTCCCAGGTGCAGGGCGCGTCGGGTAATGCGCCGGCCAACCTGCTGGACTCGCGTAACGAGGCCGTACGCTCGCTCAATGAACTGATCGGGGTGACAGCCACCGAGAAAAACGGCCAGTTCAGCGTGACCACCGGCAGCGGCCAGTCCCTGGTAGAGGGCGGGATTTCCAACACGATTTCCGCGGTGCCGAGCAAAACCGATAACAGCCAGTACACCATCCAGTTGAACATGAACGGCACCACCATGGACCTGGGCGGCGTGATCAGTGGCGGCAGCATCGGTGGCCTGTTGCGTTATCGCAGTGATGCCTTGATGCCGGCCATCAACGACCTGGGGCGCATCGCCATCGCCACGGCGGACACCATCAATAGTCAACTGGGCCAAGGCCTGGACCTCAATGGTGACTTCGGCGTTTCGTTGTTCAAAGACATCAACAGTGCCGCCGCCATTGCGTCGCGCAGCCAGGGCGCATCGGGCAACAGCGCCGGGGCAGGCAACCTGAATGTGACGATCAAGGACAGCAGCAAGTTGTCCGCGTTCGACTACACCGTGACCTTCAACGACAAGACCGACCCAAACAAGGTCACCGTGTTGCGCTCGGACGGCAAGGCCATGGGCACCTTTGATATGTCCGCCACGCCGCCGCCGACGATGGATGGCTTTACCCTGGCACTGGATGGCAAGGGCACGATGGCCTATGGCGACAGCTTTAAGGTCAGCCCGACCGCCACCGGAGCCAGCGGGATTGGCGTGGCACTCACCGATGCGAACAAGCTGGCCTTTGCCGGCGCGTTGGCGGGTACCAGCAGCAAGACCAACAGCGGCACGGGCACGTTTACCCAACCGTCCTTGACGGTACCGCTGGATATTAACGGTGGTGCTGACACCGCCCAGTTGCGCGCCGGCATTGAAAACTCGATGCCGGTGAAAATGGTCTTTGGCAAACCGGCCGCCGACGGCACGCAGTCCTATACGATCAGCGACGCCAAGGGCAACCCGATCAGCACCGGCTCGATTATTCCGGGGCAGGGCAACAAAATCACGGTGGACGTGCCCATTCGCGACGCCAGCGGTGCAGCGATCCCCGGCAAGAGCTTCAAGTTCGACACCACCGTCAATGGTTCTCCAGCTGACGGCGACAGCACCACCTTTGCCTTCAACAGCCTCGGCAAGTCCGACGGCCGCAACGCCCAGGAACTGCTGAACCTGCAAACCAAGGCGACCGTCGGCATGGGCGACGGTAACGGCGGCACCAGCCTGGTGGGGGCCAACAGCAAACTGGTCTCGCAAGTGGGGGCCAAGGCCAGCCAGGCCGGGGTCGACACCGCCGCCACCGGCGCCTTGCTGAGCGCCAACAAGGAAGCGCGCA
This sequence comes from Pseudomonas sp. MF6755, assembly GCF_016405635.1. Lineage (NCBI taxonomy): Bacteria > Pseudomonadati > Pseudomonadota > Gammaproteobacteria > Pseudomonadales > Pseudomonadaceae > Pseudomonas > Pseudomonas sp. MF6755. Next base: position 43,558 of record NZ_JAEKDA010000002.1, on the reverse strand, counting down.
ACTCGGTATCCGGGGTCAACCTGGATGATGAAGCGGGCGACATGATCAAGTTCCAGCAGTACTACACCGCGTCGTCGCAGATCATCAAGGCTGCGCAGGAAACTTTCACCACACTGATGAATGCTCTTTAAAGGAGGCTGGGACGATGCGTATTTCTACACAGCAGTATTTCGAGACCAGCTCTGCCAAGTACCAGAGCAACTACTCCAGCGTAGTGAAAGCCCAGGACCAGGCAACTAACGGCATACGCGTGCAAACCGCCGCGGATGATCCAGTAGCGGCGGCGCGGTTGTTGATGCTGCAACAGCAGAAAGACATGCTGGGGCAGTTCAATGGCAATATCGACACCCTGAAAAACTCGCTGACCACCCAGGACGGCGTGCTGGCCAATATCAATATCGCGATTCAGCGGGCCAGTGAGCTGGCGCTGAAGGCGGGTAACGTCGGCATCAGTGACGCTGACCGTAAGTCGACTGCCGCGGAGATCGGCGCCATTGAAGACCAGGTCCTGGGCCTGCTCAATACCAAGGACGCCAGCGGTAATTACATGTTCTCCGGGAGCAAGACCGACACGCCTCCCTACTCTCGTAACAACGATGGCACCTACAGCTACCAGGGTGACGACACGCCGTTGAGCCTGAAGGTGGCAGAGAACCTGTCGGTAGCCATGGGCAATACCGCAAAAAGCATGCTTGAAAGCTCGGCAAATACTGGCCGTACGCAAACGGCGCCGATCCTCGTGCCGCCCGCGGTCGATGATGGAAAGGTCACGCTATCTGCCGGTCTGATTGGGGCCAACACCAGCTATAACAGCAGTTTTTCGGACGGCCAGCCGTATAAGCTGACGTTCACCAGCAGCACTCAATATGTTGTAACGGACAATGCTGGCAAAGACATTACTTCGGAGATCCCGGGCAATGGCACTTTCGACGCCACCAAGGAAGGCGCATCGACCGTCAGTCTGCGCGGGGTCAAGTTCGACATTGGCTTGAACCTGGGTAAAGACGCACTGGGCAAAGACATATTGCCTGGCGCGCCATCGGACGCCATTGTCAAAGATCGGGAATTCAGCCTGTCGGTCAAGCCAGACACCTTCAGCGTGTCGCGCACTCCGAGTAACCCGTCCACTGCACAGCTCAGTGGCGGCACGGTGAGCGACCCGGCGGCATACGCCAGCACGTTTCCCAATTCCGGTGTCATCATCAAGTTCGGTGCGGCCGGCGCCTACGACCTGTATGCGCAGCCTTATACGGCAGACAGCAAATCCATCGGCAGCGGCACCCTGGCAGCCGGCGCAACCTCGATCACGGCGGCAGGCGTGACGTTTGATGTCACCACCGCACCGGCGCCGGCAGCCGGCGACCAGTTCTCGATCGGTGCTACCAGCAACAAGAACGAGAACGTCCTCGACACCCTGAGCCATTTGCGCAAAATCCTGGAAGCGCCGTCAGACGGCAACCCGGCGGCGCAGAAGGAGCTCAAGGATGTGGTGGCCAAGTCCATTGGCAATTTGACCAATGCCTACGGCCAGATCGACCAGGCGCGTGGTTCCCTGGGGGCGCGCCTCAATAGTCTCGACATTCAGTCCAAGGAAAACGTCAGCCTGGACCTGGCCAATACCACGACCATGAATGCCTTGGGTAATGTCGACTTCGCCGAAGCCGCCATCAACCTGAGCTTGCAGCAAACCATGCTGCAAGCGTCGCAACTGGCCTTTGTGAAAATCTCGCAGTTGAGCCTGTTCAACAAGATGTAAACCGCGTTTCGTCAAGCGGCCCACTCTGGAAACAGGGCGGGCCGTTGTCGTTTATGGGGCTAAATTGTTGAAAGGTTTTGCACAAAGCGCGCAAAATTGAGTGACCTGTGAGTCATAAAGCGCATCTTCACTGTATCGTGTGAAAAGGATAAGTCGCCCACAGGTCTTTATCAGGCGGCTTTCAGCGAAATTTTTATGGGGTTATCCCCTTTATTGTCAGCACCCCCGGCTTAGCCCGCGGGGTGTTCTCCAGCTATTTAGTATTGGGAAGCCACAATGATTGGCATAAAAAGCATCGCCAGTTACGTGCCGGCAGACGGGATCGATAACTACGCCCAGGGCGCCAAATTCGCCAAGGATGAAGAGTTCATCATCGGCAAGATCGGTTCGGCGTTTCTGCCACGCAAGGAAGCTGCACAGGAGACCTCCGACCTGTGTGTCGAGGCGGTCAACGCTTTATTTGCCAACAACCCGCAATTGAAGCGCGAATCCATTGACGCGCTGATCGTCGTCACCCAGAACGGCGATGAAGAGGGCTTGCCTCACACCGCAGCCATCGTCCAGGACAAACTGGGCCTGCCCACCCACGTTGCAGCCTTTGATATTTCCCTGGGTTGCTCGGGTTATGTCTACGGCATTTACGCGATGAAAGGCTTCATGGAAGCCGCTGGCCTGAAAAACGGCCTGCTGATCACCGCCGACCCCTATTCGAAGATCGTCGACCCGGAAGACCGCAACACCACCATGCTGTTCGGCGATGCCGCCACCGCCACCTGGATGGGCGAAGACGCACCGTGGTTGCTGGGCAAGTCCAAGTTCGGCACCGACGGCTCTGGCGCACCGCACCTGAAGGTCAGCGACGGCGTGTTCTTCATGAACGGCCGCCAGGTCTTCAACTTTGCCTTGCTCAAGGTGCCGGCGCACTTGCACGAGCTGCTCGCTGAGTCGGACCTCAAGGCCGATGACATCGATGCGTTCTGCATTCACCAGGGCAGCGCGGCCATCGTCGATGCCGTGGCGCGCCGTTTCGAAGATGCCCCGGTGAACAAGTTCATCAAGGACATGGTCGAGACCGGCAACACCGTGTCGTCGAGCATTCCGTTGCTGCTGGAAAAGCACGTAATGGACGCTACCTGGAAGCGGGTGGCAATCAGCGGGTTTGGTGTGGGCCTGTCGTGGGGCTCGGCGATTCTTTATCGCCCGTGATGTTTTAGCCGCTGCATAAAAAAACGCCGATGATCGAACGATCATCGGCGTTTTTTTATTGGCGCCAGAAAAGCCAATGAAACCGGGGTTTTGTGCCTGTGTAAGCCTTTGAAATGCAAGGGGTGGCACGGGGCTACTAAAAAAAATCAAAAAAATCCTCAAGCAACCGGCTACCACGACGATAACTATTACGTAGGTTCTCTAGGCCACACCCGGCGGTCGCCAGGGCCGGAAGCCGCAGTATCCAACCAACGAGGATTTCGTCATGGCATTATCAGTAAACACCAACATCACCTCCCTGGGTGTCCAGAAGAACCTGAACAAAGCTTCCGACGCTCTGAGCCAGTCGATGAACCGTCTGTCCTCCGGCCTGAAAATCAACAGCGCCAAAGACGACGCTGCCGGCATGCAGATCGCCAACCGTCTGAACAACCAGGTCAAAGGCCTGAACGTTGCCATCGCCAACGCCAACAACGGTGTGTCGATCGCCCAGACCGCTGAAGGCGCGATGCAAGAATCCACCAACACCTTGCAGCGTCTGCGTGAACTCGCCCTGCAAGCGTCCAACGGTGATAAAAGCGACGCTGACCGTGTGTCCCTACAGCAAGAATTCACCGCTAAAGTGGGCGAGCTGAACCGTATCGCCAGCACCACCACCTTCGGTGGTCGTAACCTGCTGGACGGCTCTTTCAGCAACGTAGCCTTCCAGATCGGCGCCAACGCCAACGAGACTATCTCGTTCGGTATGACCGATATCAGCTCGACTGCGCTGAAGGGTAACTACAAAGAAGCGGCTGTAGATGGCAAAGCGATGGGCGGCCTGGCTGCCACCGCAACCGGTACCAATATTGGCGGGACCAAAGCCAGCGTGACTGGTATTGTTCCTCCAGCAGGTGGTTCTACTGCTGGCGATAAAATCAGCATTAATGGTACTGAGATTACGCTGACGACTGCTGCTGCTGGTACTGCGGCCGGCGCAGCTGCTGCCACAGAGATCAACAAGCAAACTGCAACGACTGGTGTGACTGCAACTGCGGCTGCCGATGGCAAGATTACCTTGTCGTCTAAGTCTGATTTCACCGTTGATAACGTAGGGGCTGGTACAGCTCTTACAACCATTGGTTTGACTGCCGCACCTGCCGGTTCTCCTGTTGCAGCAGCCGCAATCGATAAAGATACTGTTCTGGGTACTGCCGGCTCCATTACCGTTAATGGTAATGCCGTGGCTTGGGACAACACCAAAAAGATCTCCGAAGTTCTGGACTTGGTTAAAGCGCAGGCAGGTACTGGTGCTACTGCAGAGTTCAAGGACGGTCGTGTTGTTTTGACCTCCGGTGACGGTAAAGACATCAAGCTGGCTAACACCACCAGCGGTTCGCTGTCGCAGTTGGGTCTGTCTGCGGGTACTACCCAGGCTAAGCTGACTGCTGACACTTCCATTGATGTGAACGGCGTTGAAGTCAAGTTCAAAAAGGGCGACACCTCTGACGCGATCGTTTCTTCGATCAACAGCGCCAGCACCGGTGTTCAAGCCAGCAAAAACGCTGACGGCACTCTGAACCTGTTCGCTGACAAAGACATCACCATCAAGGACGGTAGCGCCGGTACTGGCCTGAAGGCTCTGGGTCTGGAAGCTGTTGCCACTGCCGGCACCAAAACCGCCGTCACCATGGAAACCAGCGTTTCCGACCTGAACATCCTGAGTGCCGCTGCTGCGCAGCAGGCTACCCAGGCTCTGGACGATGCCATGCAGCAGATCGACAGCCAGCGTTCGCAGCTGGGTGCCGTACAAAACCGCTTCACCAGCACCGTTGCCAACCTGCAGAGCATTTCGCAGAACTCCTCCGCTGCCAAAGGCCGCGTAGAAGATGCTGACTTCGCTTCTGAAGCGGCCGAGCTGACCAAGCAACAAACCCTGCAACAGGCTTCCACTGCGATCCTGTCCCAGGCCAACCAGCTGCCATCCGCTGTACTGAAGCTGCTTCAGTAATATCGGCTAGCGGTTAAATAACGGGAGGGTGCGTTTAACGACGTGCCCTTCCGTTTTTTCAGTTTGGAGGTGATGACATGGACATGAGCATCAAGCTGAACCCGTCTTACCCCTCAGGCACGGCCCAGGCCAGCGTTGGCGCAGTGGTGACCCAGGCCACGCCTGCGGCCAGCAGTGAGCCGGTCAAGTCTGAGGAGCCCCAGCGCGCGGCGCTGGAAAAGGCCGTCACCGATATGCGTGAATTTGTGCAGGCTTCACAGCGCAACCTGGATTTTTCCATCGATGACTCCACCGGCAAAGTGGTCGTCAAGGTGATCGCCACCGACAGTGGTGAAGTGATTCGACAGATACCATCGGAGGCAGCGCTGAAGTTGGCGCAGAATCTGAGCGATGCCAGCAGCCTGTTGTTTGATAGCAAGGCTTGAGTTGGCACGAAACATGTTTCTGATTGCGGACAGTGCGCACAAGCGCCAAAAAAACGGCCGCTGCAGGACAAGGAGAATAGCAAATGGCTAGTTCAACGATTTCCGGCCCAGGTTCGGGCTACGACACGCAAGCTATCGTCAAGGCGTTGGTGGGGGCCGAGCAAGCGCCCAAACAACAGCAGATCACCAACGAGCAAAAAACGGCCACCGTCCAATTGTCGGCAGTTGGTTCGATCAAGACGGCGCTGGAAGCCTACCAGGCGGCGATCACCAAGTTGAATAACCCCTCCGCGTTCAACGGGCTGGCGGCGACTTCCTCGGAAGAGAAAAACGCCAAAGTCACGTTGGGTGATGGTGCATCCAGCGGCAAATACCTGTTGAAGATCGCTAACCTGGCGACCGCTTCGAAAGTCACCACGGCGGTGAATGTTGATGGCGCATCGGGCAAGGCCAACAGCACGGACGAAGACCAGACGCTGACCATCAATCAGTCGGGCAAAAGCTACGACGTGGTGATCCCAGGTGGCGCAACCTTGCAACAGGTGCGCGAGTCGATCAACACCCAGCTTTCCTCACAGGGTATCAGTGCCAACGTATTGAGCGACTCCACTGGCGCGCGTCTGGTATTGACCTCGACGAATATGGGCGAAGGCACCGACATCACCCTCAGCGGCGATTCGCAACTGGCTACCGGGTATGACAAGGGCAAGGCGCCGACCAATGCCAAGTACTCCATCGATGGCATTGAAATGTCCTCCACTAGCAATAAGATCACTTCGGCGATCAGTGGTGTGACTCTGGACCTGTTGGATACCGTTGACATCACCAAGCCGACCACGATTACCGTGGCCAGCAACACTGACACGTTGAAAACCTCGGTACAGTCCTTCGTCAGTGCGTACAACACGCTGATGACCGCCATCAATACCCAGACCAAAGTTACTGCAACCGGTGACGCGTCGACCACCACCGCAGGTGCCTTGACCGGTGATGCATCGATGCGCCAACTGGTGAACAGCCTGCGCTCCGAACTGGTCAACGGCTCAGGCGCGGGTTCCATGACCAGTCTGGCACAGATGGGCATCACCACCGATCAGAAGACCGGTCTGCTGAGCCTGGACGACAAGACGTGGGACAAGGCTGTGGTCAAGGGCGCAGGCGATATTGCCAAGCTGTTCACCGGCGACACTGGCTTGATCACGCGCATGAACAAGGCGACCAAGAGCTACGTGGGTACCACGGGCACCCTCGCGACCCGAGCCACCGACCTCAACAACAAGCTGACCGACTTGACCAAAGAGACGGCCGATCTGACGCGGCGCATGGATGCATTGCAAAAATCCCTGACGGCCAAGTACACGGCGATGGACACCATGATCGCGCAGATCAACTCCAGTAGCTCCAGCATCATGACCACCCTCAACTCGCTGAACAATCCGAAGTCGAACTGATGGAGGGAGCGCTCACAGGCCCTGCTTCAGGGCCTTGGCGCAGGGTTCTGGATTAAAGTTTTTATCGCCACGGTCGAAAAACTGGTTAAGCAAACCTATTCGATTGTCGCCAGTAACGAGGTAGCAACATGAACCCGATGAGAGCCCTTCGCCAGTACCAGAAGGTCAGTTCCCATGCTCAGGTCTCCGAAGCCAGCCCGCACCGCTTGGTGCAGATGCTGATGGAGGGTGGCCTTGATCGCATGGCGCAGGCCAAGGGCGCATTGGCCCGTGGGGATATTGCCCAGAAAGGGCTAATGCTGGGCAAGGCGATTGAAATCATTTCCGGCCTGCGCGACGGCCTGGAGCCGGAAAAGGCCGAGGACCCGGCGGCAGTGCAACGGTTGGACGCCTTGTATGAATACATGAGCAATCGTTTGGTCGAGGCCAACCAGGTGAACGATGTCGAAATGATCGACGAAGTCGCCCGCCTGCTGATCACCGTCAAGACCGGCTGGGATGCCATCGCTCCACAATAAGGCCGATTGCCTCGAGGTACACATCATGAGCCACGCACTGCAACGCATCGACGAAACCCGCGAAGCCCTTCTCGGCGCGCTGGCGGATCGCAATTGGGAAGCTGTCGGCGAGTTGGACCTGGGTTGCCGCGCGGTGATTGATGAGGTGCTCAGCGAAGTGCCGGTGGACGAGGGCGCATTGCGCGAAAAACTGGAGAGCCTGCTGGTGGTGTATCAGCAGTTGCTTGAGGTGACGACCGGCGAACGCCAGGCGATTTTCGAAGAGATGTCGCAGATCAACCAAGCTAAAAATGCGTCAAAGGTTTACCATCTGTTCGGCTGAATGGGCTCAGTTGGTCCGAACGGCGCGTCATATATTTGACTGTGCCAGCATTTTTGACTTAACTAGTGCTGTTTTCAGATTTCAGACGTCTAGTAGGTAAGAAATCTTACAGACGTCTTGATTGCTCTCATTCCGGGGCAGGAAGTTTTACTAGGGAAGTTGCTATTGCATGTGGCGTGAAACCAAAATTCTGCTGATCGATGACGATAGCGTCCGCCGCCGTGATTTGGCGGTGATTTTAAATTTTCTCGGTGAAGAAAATTTGCCCTGCGGCAGCCACGATTGGCAGCAGGCGGTCAGCTCGTTGGCGTCGAGCCGTGAAGTCATTTGTGTGTTGATCGGGACGGTAAACGCTCCTGGTGCAGTTCTGGGCCTGTTAAAGACACTGTCGACCTGGGATGAGTTCCTTCCGGTGTTGCTGATGGGCGATATTTCTTCTGTGGACCTGCCAGAAGACCAGCGCCGCCGCGTGCTTTCCAATCTGGAAATGCCGCCCAGCTACAGCAAATTGCTCGACTCCCTGCACCGCGCCCAGGTCTATCGCGAGATGTACGACCAGGCCCGCGAGCGCGGCCGTCACCGTGAACCCAACCTGTTTCGCAGCCTCGTCGGTACCAGCCGTGCGATCCAGCACGTGCGCCAGATGATGCAGCAAGTGGCCGACACCGATGCCAGCGTGCTGATCCTCGGCGAGTCGGGCACCGGCAAGGAAGTGGTCGCACGTAACCTGCACTATCACTCCAAGCGTCGCGACGGGCCTTTTGTGCCGGTCAACTGCGGGGCGATCCCGGCAGAGCTGCTGGAAAGCGAGCTGTTCGGCCACGAGAAGGGCGCCTTTACCGGGGCGATCACCAGCCGTGCCGGGCGTTTCGAGCTGGCCAATGGCGGCACGCTGTTCCTTGATGAAATCGGCGACATGCCGTTGCCGATGCAGGTCAAGTTGCTGCGCGTATTGCAGGAGCGCACCTTTGAGCGCGTGGGCAGCAACAAGACCCAGAGCGTGGACGTGCGCATCATTGCCGCCACCCACAAGAACCTCGAAAGCATGATCGAGGTCGGCAGCTTCCGCGAAGACCTGTACTACCGCCTCAACGTATTCCCCATCGAGATGGCCCCGCTGCGCGAGCGCGTGGAAGACATTCCGTTGCTGATGAACGAGCTGATCTCGCGCATGGAGCACGAAAAACGCGGCTCCATTCGCTTCAACTCCGCTGCGATCATGTCGCTGTGCCGCCACGGCTGGCCGGGCAACGTCCGCGAGCTGGCCAATCTGGTAGAGCGCATGGCGATCATGCACCCCTATGGGGTGATCGGCGTGGTCGAGTTGCCGAAGAAATTCCGCTACGTCGACGATGAAGACGAGCAACTGGACAGCTTGCGCAGCGACATGGAAGAGCGCGTGGCGATCAACGGCCATACTCCAGACTTCGGCGCCACTGCCATGTTGCCGCCCGAAGGCCTGGACCTGAAAGACTACCTCGGCAACCTGGAACAAGGGCTGATCCAACAAGCCCTGGACGACGCCCATGGCATCGTCGCCCGCGCCGCCGAGCGCCTGCGTATCCGCCGAACCACCCTGGTGGAGAAGATGCGCAAGTACGGTATGAGCCGCAAAGAAGGGGATGAACAGGCGGAGGATTGACGCCTGTTTTTCAAGCCGCTGATTAATCAGCGGTTTTTTTTCGGCACGGGTATTGCTACAGCCCTCGCAACGTTCCGTTTAACTGACGGTCAGCCAAGCGAGAGAGCATGATGCCCCACGCCGCCCATTTAGCTTCGGCCCCTGCCATCCAGGGGCTGGTGTCGCCTGTAGAACCGCCGACCCGCCAGGGCCTGGAACAAGCTTTCTCACAGTTCAACCAGATGTCGAGCCAACTGACCGATTCCTACAGCCTGCTGGAAGCCCGGGTGTCCGAGCTTAAAGGCGAGCTGGCGGTGGTCAGCGCCCAGCGCATGCAAGAGCTGGCCGAGAAAGAGCGCCTGGCCAACCGTCTGCAAAACCTGCTGGATCTGTTGCCCGGTGGCGTGATCGTCATCGACGACCAGGGCCGCGTGCGCGAAGCCAACCCGGCCGCCTGCGACCTGCTCGGCCTGCCATTGGAGGGCGAGTTGTGGCGCGAAGTCATCATCCGCTGCTTTGCGCCGCGTGAAGACGACGGCCACGAAGTCTCCCTCAAGGACGGGCGTCGCCTGTCCATCGCCACCCGTTCCCTGGACGCTGAGCCGGGCCAACTGGTGCTGCTCAACGACCTGACAGAAACCCGTCACCTGCAAGACCAGTTGGCTCGCCATGAGCGCTTGTCATCGCTGGGGCGGATGGTCGCATCCTTGGCGCATCAGATCCGCACGCCATTGTCGGCGGCGTTGATCTACGCCAGTCATTTGACTGATGAGCAATTGCCCGCCGCCACTCACCAACGCTTTGCCGGGCGCCTCAAGGAGCGCCTGCATGAATTGGAGCACCAGGTGCGCGACATGCTGGTGTTTGCCCGTGGCGAATTGCCGCTGACTGACCGCATCACGCCGGCGGGGTTGATGCAGTCCCTGCAAGCGGCGGCGGCCACCCATGTCCAGGACGCCCACCTGCGTTGGCAGTGTGACAGTCACCACGGCGAGTTGCTGTGCAACCGCGACACGCTTGTCGGCGCGCTGCTCAACCTGATCGAAAATGCCACCCAGGCCAGCGGCCCGGGCGCACGCTTGAAGGTGCACCTCTATACCCGTGAGCAAACCTTGCGCTTGTGCATCAGCGACAGCGGCAGCGGCATCGACCCGCAGGTGCTGCAGCGCCTGGGTGAACCGTTTTTTACCACCAAGACCAACGGTACTGGCCTGGGCCTGACCGTGGTCAAGGCAGTGGCACGGGCCCATCAGGGAGAATTGCAGCTGCGTTCCCGCTTGGGGCGTGGCACGTGTGCATTGATGACCTTGCCGCTGTTTTCCAGCGCGGCAAGCGCGGAGTAAAGGGATTATGACTATCAAGGTTTTATTGGTGGAAGACGATCGCGCCCTGCGTGAAGCATTGGCAGACACGCTGCTGTTGGCGGGCCATGACTATCGGGCGGTCGGCTCTGCCGAGGAGGCCTTGGAGGCAGTCGAGCAGGAAGCCTTCAGCCTGGTGGTCAGCGACGTCAACATGCCCGGCATGGACGGCCATCAGTTGCTCGGCCTGCTGCGCGCACGCCAGCCGCAACTGCCGGTGTTGCTGATGACCGCCCATGGCGCGGTGGAACGGGCGGTGGACGCCATGCGCCAAGGCGCGGCGGATTACCTGGTCAAGCCGTTCGAGCCTAAGGCGTTGATCGAACTCGTCGCCCGGCATGCCCTGGGCGTGATTTCGGCGGCCGAGGGCGATGGCCCGATTGCTTTCGAGCCCGCCAGCGCGCAATTGCTGGAGCTGGCGGCGCGGGTGGCTCGCAGTGATTCGACTGTGCTGATTTCCGGCGAGTCCGGCACCGGTAAAGAAGTGCTGGCGCGCTATATCCACCAGCAATCCAGCCGTGCCAAGCAGCCGTTTATCGCGATCAACTGCGCGGCGATCCCCGACAACATGCTCGAAGCCACCTTGTTCGGCCACGAAAAGGGCTCGTTCACCGGCGCCATCGCGGCTCAGGCCGGCAAGTTCGAACAGGCCGACGGTGGCACCATCCTGCTCGACGAAATCTCGGAAATGCCCCTGGGCCTGCAAGCCAAGTTGCTGCGGGTGTTGCAGGAGCGTGAAGTAGAGCGGGTGGGCGCACGCAAGCCGATCCAGCTGGATATCCGCGTGGTTGCCACCACCAACCGCGACCTGGCCGGCGAAGTGGCGGCGGGGCGCTTCCGTGAAGACCTGTTCTACCGGCTCTCGGTGTTCCCCCTGGCCTGGCGCCCGTTGCGCGAGCGCCCGGCAGATATCCTTCCATTGGCCGAGCGCCTGCTGAACAACCACGTCAAAAAAATGAAGCATGCCCAGGCGCGGCTGTCGGCCGAGGCCCAGGCCTGCCTGGTCAGCTATCCATGGCCCGGTAACGTGCGCGAACTGGACAATGCGATCCAGCGCGCGCTGATTTTGCAGCAGGGTGGTTTGATCCAGCCGCAAGACTTCTGCCTGGCCATGGGCAATGGGGTTGCACCGTTGCCGAGCCTGGCGCCGGCCCCGCTGGTCGCCGAGGCTGAGTCAGCCGGTGCCTTGGGGGATGACCTGCGTCGCCGCGAATTCCAGATGATCATCGACACCCTGCGCGCCGAACGCGGCCGCCGCAAAGAAGCGGCCGAGCGCCTGGGCATCAGCCCGCGCACCTTGCGCTACAAGCTGGCGCAGATGCGCGACGCCGGTATGGATGTGGAAGCGTATCTTTTCGCCACCTAACCGGTAACAAGGTCGACAAGCTTTGTCGCCTTTTCTTACGAGTTGCTACAGAGCTGGCACCCTTGTTGCTACCACCCCTAGTAACCGCTGCGTAGTGTCAAAAAAATGCGGGTCGTCGGAGAGAGAAGGTCATGAGCCAGGGTATTGAGTTCAATCGGTTGATGTTGGATATGCGCTCCATGCAAATGGATGCCATGGCTCAACCGAAATCCGTCGCGTCAGCGCCGGAATTGGGCCAAAGCAGTTTTGCCGACATGCTCGGTCAGGCAATCAATAAAGTCAGTGATACCCAGCAGGCTTCCAGCCAGTTGGCCACTGCATTCGAGATCGGTAAAAGCGGCGTGGACCTCACCGATGTGATGGTCGCCTCGCAAAAGGCCAGTGTGTCCTTCCAGGCCTTGACCCAAGTGCGTAACAAGCTGGTTCAGGCTTATCAAGACATCATGCAGATGCCGGTTTAAGGACGAGATTTAAGTCATGGCAGAAGCAGTCTCCGACAACCTCCCCGCCAAGGCCGACGGCAAGCCGCCGTTGTTTGGCCTGTCGTTCCTGGAAAACCTCTCGGAAATGACCATGCTGCGTCAGGTGGGCCTGATGGTCGGCCTGGCTGCCAGCGTGGCGATTGGTTTTGCCGTGGTGTTGTGGTCGCAACAACCCGATTACCGGCCGCTGTACGGCAGCCTGGCGGGCATGGATTCCAAGCAGATCATGGAAACCCTCGCTGCCGCCGACATCGCCTACACCGTGGAGCCCAACTCCGGGGCGCTGCTGGTCAAGGCCGATGACGTGGCCCGTGCGCGGATGAAATTGGCCGCTGCTGGCGTGACGCCGTCCGACAGCAATATCGGCTTTGAAATCCTCGACAAGGACCAGGGCCTGGGTACCAGCCAGTTCATGGAAGCCACCCGCTACCGTCGTGGCCTGGAAGGCGAACTGGCGCGCACCATCTCCAGCCTGAATAACGTCAAGGGTGCCCGTGTGCACCTGGCGATTCCGAAAAGCTCGGTGTTCGTGCGTGACGAACGCAAGCCTAGCGCCTCGGTACTGGTTGAACTGTTTTCCGGCCGTTCCCTGGAGCCTGGCCAGGTGCTGGCGATCGTCAACCTGGTGGCCACCAGCGTTCCCGAATTGAGCAAGTCGCAAATCACCGTGGTCGACCAGAAGGGCAACCTGCTCTCTGACATGGCGGAAAACTCCGCGCTGACCCAGGCCGGCAAGCAGTTCGATTACAGCCGCCGCATGGAAAGCATGCTCACCCAGCGCGTGCACAACATTCTGCAGCCGGTATTGGGCAACGACCGCTACAAGGCCGAAGTGTCCGCCGACGTGGACTTCAGCGCCGTCGAGTCGACCTCCGAGCAATTCAACCCTGACCAGCCGGCCCTGCGCAGCGAGCAGTCCACCAGCGAACAACGCACCGCCAGCAATGGCCCGCAAGGTGTGCCGGGTGCTCTGAGCAACCAGCCACCGTCGCCAGCCTCGGCACCGCAGACCACCGGTGGCGCCGCCGCGACTGCCAGCGCGATCCAGCCTGGCCAGCCGCTGCTTGACGCCAACGGCCAGCAGATCATGGACCCGGCCACCGGCCAGCCAATGCTCGCACCGTACCCAGCGGACAAGCGTAACCAGTCCACCAAGAACTTCGAGCTCGACCGTTCCATCAGCCACACCAAACAGCAGCAGGGCAAGATCAATCGCCTGTCGGTGTCGGTAGTGGTCGATGACCAGGTCAAGGTCAATGCCGCTGACGGCGCCGTGACCCGCGCACCGTGGACCGCTGACGAATTGGCGCGCTTCACCCGCCTGGTGCAGGACGCCGTCGGTTTTGATGCCAGCCGTGGTGACAGCGTCAGCGTGATCAATATGCCGTTCTCCGCCGAACGCGGTGAAGTGATTGCCGACCCGGCGTTCTACACCCAGCCGTGGTTCTGGGACATCGTCAAGCAAGTACTGGGGGTGTTGTTCATCCTGGTGCTGGTATTTGGCGTGCTGCGCCCGGTGCTCAACAACATCACCGGTGGCGGCAAGAAACAGCTGGCCTTGGCCGGTGGCGACGTCGAGCTGGGTGGCATGGGCGGCCTGGATGGCGAACTGGCCAACGACCGCGTCAGCCTCGGCGGCCCGCAAAGCATCCTGTTGCCAAGCCCGAGCGAAGGCTATGACGCTCAGTTGAACGCAATCAAGAGTCTGGTGGCAGAAGACCCGGGCCGTGTGGCCCAGGTCGTGAAAGAGTGGATTAACGCAGATGAATGATCGAGCCGCTGTGGCCAAGCTTTCCCGGGTCGACAAAGCTGCAGTCCTGCTGCTGTCCCTGGGTGAAACCGACGCCGCCCAAGTGCTGCGCCATATGGGCCCTAAAGAGGTTCAGCGTGTGGGCGTGGCCATGGCGCAGATGCGCAATGTGCACCGCGAGCAAGTCGAGCAGGTGATGAGTGAGTTCGTCGAGATCGTCGGCGACCAGACCAGCCTGGGCGTTGGCTCCGACAGCTATATCCGCAAGATGCTCACCTCGGCACTGGGCGAAGACAAGGCCAACGGCCTGATCGACCGCATCCTGCTGGGCGGCAACACCAGTGGCCTGGACAGCCTCAAGTGGATGGAGCCGCGTGCGGTGGCCGACGTGATCCGCTACGAACACCCGCAGATCCAGGCGATTGTCGTGGCTTACCTGGACCCGGACCAGGCTGGCGAAGTACTCGGCCACTTCGACCATAAAGTGCGCCTGGACATCATCCTGCGCGTGTCGTCGCTGAACACCGTGCAGCCGGCGGCGCTGAAAGAGCTGAACACGATTCTCGAGAAGCAGTTTTCCGGCAACTCGAATGCCTCGCGCACCACCCTGGGTGGTATCAAGCGTGCGGCCGACATCATGAACTTCCTCGACAGCTCGGTCGAAGGCCAGTTGATGGACTCGATCCGCGAGATCGACGACACCCTGTCCGGCCAGATCGAAGACCTGATGTTCGTGTTCAACAACCTCGCCGATGTCGACGACCGTGGCATCCAGGCGCTGCTGCGCGAAGTCTCCTCCGACGTGCTGGTGCTGGCCCTCAAGGGTTCGGACGAAAACGTCAAGGAGAAGATCTTCAAGAACATGTCCAAGCGGGCGTCCGAGCTGTTGCGCGACGACCTGGAAGCCAAAGGCCCGGTACGCGTCAGCGACGTGGAAACCGCCCAGAAGGAAATCCTCACCATTGCCCGCCGTATGGCCGAAGCCGGAGAAATCGTTCTCGGCGGGAAGGGCGGCGAAGAAATGATCTAAGGCGCCTCCCATGTCGAACAAAGATGAGACGCCCAGCGATCTGATTCGCGCGCGGGATGTGGGCGGGTTCGACATCTGGTCGTTGCCCAGCTTCGATCCCCATGTGCCCGAACCTGAGCCTGCGCCGATCCAGGAAGCGCCTGCAGAAATGGAGGAAGTGCCGCTGGATGAAGTCCAGCCGCTGACCCTCGACGAGTTGGAAGCCATCCGCCAGGAGGCCTACAACGAAGGCTTTGCGGCAGGCGAAAAAGACGGCTTTCGCAGTACCACCCTCAAGGTTCGCCAGGAAGCCGAAGAGGCGCTCGCCACCAAGCTGACAAGTCTGGAGCGCCTGATGGGCAGCCTGTTCGACCCCATCGCCGAGCAGGACTCGCAGCTGGAAAAATCCATGGTCGGCCTGGTGCAGCACATCGCCCGCCAGGTGATCCAGCGTGAGTTGGTGCTGGACTCCAGCCAGATCGAAAGCGTGATGCGCGAGGCCCTCAAGCTGCTGCCCCTGGGCGTCGGCAATGTGCGGCTGTACATCAACCCGCAGGATTTCGAGCAAGTCAAAGCCCTGCGCGAACGCCATGAAGAAACCTGGCGCATCGTCGAAGACGCCGCGTTACTGCCCGGTGGTTGCCGTGTCGAGACTGAACACAGCCGTATCGATGCCACGGTGGAAACCCGTATCAGCCAGATCATGGCCAAATTGTTTGATCAACTGCATGAGCAAGCCCTGCATCCGGCAGAGCCTGACGTGAGCGTTGACCTGGGCGCCCCCGATGCGCCTTGATCGCACCAGCTTCGCCAAGCGCCTGGGCAGTTACGCCGAGGCGACCGAGTTGCCCGGCCAGCCGATCCTCGAAGGGCGCCTGCTGCGCATGGTCGGCCTGACCCTCGAAGCCGAGGGCCTGCGCGCCGCCATGGGCAGCCGCTGCATGGTGATCAACGACGACAGCTACCACCCGGTGCAGGTCGAAGCCGAAGTGATGGGCTTTTCCGGCAGCAAGATTTTCCTGATGCCGGTGGGTAGCCTAGCCGGCATTGCCCCCGGCGCGCGCGTGGTGCCGCTGGCCGATACCGGCCGCCTGCCCATGGGCATGAGCATGCTGGGTCGGGTGTTGGACGGCGCTGGGCGTGCGCTGGACGGCAAGGGTGGCATGAAAGCCGAAGATTGGGTGCCGATGGACGGGCCCACCATCAACCCACTCAAGCGCAACCCCATCAGCGTACCGCTGGACGTGGGTATTCGCAGCATCAACGGTTTATTGACGGTCGGTCGCGGCCAGCGCCTGGGCCTGTTCGCCGGTACCGGCGTGGGTAAGTCGGTGTTGCTGGGCATGATGACGCGCTTTACCGAGGCCGACATCATTGTGGTGGGGCTGATCGGTGAGCGTGGTCGTGAGGTCAAGGAGTTCATCGAGCACAGCCTTGGTGAAGAAGGGCTCAAGCGCTCGGTGGTGGTGGCTTCGCCTGCGGACGATGCACCACTGATGCGCCTGCGCGCTGCCATGTACTGCACACGCATCGCCGAATATTTTCGCGACAAGGGCAAGAACGTCCTGTTGCTGATGGACTCGCTCACGCGTTTCGCCCAGGCCCAGCGGGAAATTGCCCTGGCCATCGGCGAGCCACCGGCTACCAAAGGTTACCCACCGTCGGTGTTCGCCAAGCTGCCCAAGCTGGTGGAGCGCGCCGGTAACGCCGAGGCCGGCGGCGGCTCGATCACTGCGTTCTACACGGTATTGTCCGAAGGCGATGACCAGCAGGACCCGATTGCCGACTCGGCGCGGGGCGTACTCGACGGGCACATCGTGCTGTCACGGCGTCTGGCGGAGGAGGGGCATTACCCCGCCATCGACATCGAGGCGTCGATCAGCCGGGTCATGCCAGCGGTGGTCACGCCGGAGCACATGGCGCGTGCGCAGCATTTCAAGCAACTGTGGTCGCGCTATCAACAGAGCCGCGACCTGATCAGCGTCGGTGCCTATGTGGCGGGCGGTGATCGCGAGACCGACCTGGCGATTGCCTTGCAACCGCAACTGGTCAGCTACCTGCGCCAGGGTCTCAACGACAAGATCAGCATGGCCGAAAGTGAATCGCACCTGGGCTCGATTTTCGCCCCGGCGCCAGGCGGCTAAGCCATGGCCAACAGCCGCGCCGCCCGCCTGGCCCCGGTGGTGGACATGGCCGAAAAGGCCGAGAAAGCCGCGGTGCAACGCCTGGGTTATTTCCAGGGCCAGGTGCGCCTGGCCCAAAGCAAGCTGGGCGACTTGGAGCGCTTTCGCGGCGAGTACCAGCAGCAGTGGATCGAGCGCGGTAGCAAGGGCGTGTCCGGCCAGTGGCTGATGGGTTATCAGGGCTTTCTCAATCAACTTGAGACGGCTGTCGGTCAGCAACGCCAGAGCCTGGCCTGGCACGAAAGCAATCTCGACAAGGCCCGCGAGGCCTGGCAAGCGGCGTTTGCCCGGGTCGAGGGGCTGCGCAAGCTGGTGCAGCGCTATATCGACGAGGCACGGGCCCTCGAAGACAAGCGCGAGCAAAAGCTGCTCGATGAACTGTCCCAGCGCCTGCCCCGCCAAGAACAATTCTAACTAACGACGCAGGACAAATGTGGGAGGGGGCTTGCTCCCGATGGCGGTGTGTCAGTCAAAAAATCCATTGCTGACACACTGCCATCGGGAGCAAGCCCCCTCCCACATTTGAGCTGCTGTGTTGCCCATATCCCGTTCAACTGCTAAACCTTGTTGCACAGTGCCAATGACAAGGAAGCAGTCACATGTCAGTTGAGTCAGAAGTATCCCTGGATGGGAAGAAGTTGACGATCGCAATCAGGGGCCGGTTCGATTTCGGCAGCCACCAAAGCTTTCGGGATTCCTACGAGCGTTTCTATAAGGTGCCCGAGACCTATATCGTCGATCTCAAGGAGGCCACTTATATGGACAGTTCGGCCCTCGGCATGCTCCTGCTGCTACGTGATCATGCCGGCGGTGATGAGGCCGAGGTCCGCGTGATCAACAGTAACTCCGACGTGCGCAAGATCCTCGCCATCTCCAACTTCGACAAGCTGTTCGACATCTGTTGAGCGCCTTGGCCCCGGTTCTTGAAGCGCTGTGCATCCTGATCGCCGAAGACAGCGCGGCCGACCGGCTGTTGTTGTCCACTATCATCCGTCGCCAGGGCCACCAGGTGTTGACTGCCAGTAATGGTGCCGAGGCGGTTGAAGTCTTCACCCGTGAACGGCCGCAACTGGTGCTGATGGACGCGCTGATGCCGGTGATGGATGGCTTTGAAGCCGCCCGGCAGATCAAGCAACTGGCGGGTGAGGCGTTGGTGCCGATCATCTTCCTCACTTCGTTGCGCGAGAGCGAAGCCCTGGCCCAATGCCTGGATGCCGGCGGCGATGACTTCCTGCCCAAGCCCTACAACCCACTGATCCTGGCAGCCAAGATCAACGCCATGGACCGCCTGCGCCGCCTGCAGGCCACCGTGCTGCAACAGCGTGACCTGATCGCCAGGCACCACGAACACCTGATGCATGAGCAGCGGGTGGCCAAGGCGGTATTCGACAAGGTTGCTCACTCCGGTTGTATCAACGCCGCACCGAATATCCGCTACCTGCAATCGCCCTACGCGCTGTTCAACGGTGACTTGCTGCTGGCCGCCTATACGCCGTCCGGCGACATGCATGTGCTGCTCGGCGATTTCACCGGCCATGGCCTGCCAGCGGCCATCGGCGCCATGCCCTTGGCCGAAGTGTTCTACGGCATGACCGCCAAGGGCTATGGTCTGACGCAGACCCTGCGGGAAATGAACGCCAAGCTCAAACGTATCCTGCCGGTGGACATGTTCTGCTGTGCCACCTTGCTGTGCCTGAGCCCCCAGCGCCGGGCGGTGGAGGTGTGGAACGGCGGCATGCCCGAAGGCTACCTGCATGAAGTCGCCACGGGCAGGCGCACGCCGTTGATGTCGCGGCACTTGCCCTTGGGCGTGCTATCGGCAGAGGCATTTGATGACAGCACTGAGGTCTGGCCGATGGCCTTGGGCGACCGGGTGTTCCTGCTCTCCGATGGCGTGCTGGATACCGCTGACGCCAATGATCAACTGTTCGGCGCCGAGCGTTTGCAGCAGGTGTTCGCCGCCAACCGTGAGCCGGACCGCCTGTTCGAGGATATCGAGCACGCCCTGGCGGCCTTTCGTGGCCAGGCACGCGATGACGTCAGCATGGTCGAGATCACCTTGCTGTCCGGCCTGGCGCTGCGTGTGGCCGAGCCAATGTATGCCGACAGCGGCCAGTCATGCCCGCTGGATTGGTCGGTGAGTTTCGAGTTCCGCGCCCAGACCCTCCAGCGTTACAACCCACTGCCGTACTTGCTGCAACTGCTGTTGGAGGTCCACGGCCTTCGAGAGCAGAGCGGGGCGCTCTACAGTGTGATGGCCGAGTTGTATTCCAATGCCCTGGAACACGGCGTGTTGGGCCTGGATTCACGGCTCAAGCGCGATGCGCAGGGGTTTGCGCAGTACTATCGCCAGCGCAATGAGCGGCTGGCGCAATTGAACAGCGGTTATGTGCGCATACATGTACAGGTGGCGCCGACCGACAGCGGCGGCAAGATGACCCTGCGTATCGAAGACAGCGGGCCGGGTTTCGACGTAGAACAGGAGCTGGCGCGGCCTTTGGACGTCGACCGTCTGTCTGGCCGGGGCTTGAGCCTGGTGCGTCAATTGAGCAGCGCTGTACGCTGGTCTGATGGCGGGCGCAGCGTCTGCGTAGAGTTTTGCTGGAAGGCTCTGGCATAATCCGCCGATTCTTGATCAAGGAGCGAGCAAGTGGCTGAGATTCATTTGGACCCCGAGGTATTGTCGGGTTTGCAGGACGTCATGGAGAGCGAGTACCCCACGTTGCTGGAGACCTTCCTGCATGATTCCCAGGCGCGGGTCGAAGCGCTGCGCAACGCGCGCGACGATGCCAAGGCGTTGGGGCGGATTGCGCACAGTTTCAAGGGCAGCAGTGGCAACCTTGGGGCGGTGCGGTTGGCGCAGTTGTGTCAGCGGTTGGAGGCTGAGTCCGTTGGGCCGGCGTCGAACCTGGGAGCGTTGGTTGATCAGATTGATCATGAGTTTGCATTGGTGAAGCCGCTGTATGAGTCGGAACGCCAGCGCTTCAGTATCTGAATCAGCACCTTAAACCTGGCCCGACTCTTGCTCTATCTCCATTTACTGCATCCCCGACCCCCATGCAGTGGAGAACCTTACCTATGCCAGTCGCCCCTAATTCGCTCCTTCAGGCTGCCCCCGCGGCCAAGCCTCAAGCGCCTGCCGCCACCCCAGCGGTCGCGGTTGCGGCCCCGCGGGACAAGGGCCCTGGCTTTGCTCAAGTGTTTGCCAACCAAGGCAGCAAGCCGACGCTTACGGCCGATGACGGCGCAAACAAAGTCACACGGGACAAGCCTTCTGACGCCAGCGCCAAACCTGCCGCCGGTCACGACAAGCCTGCCGCCAGCAAGCCAGCGGTTGCCGATAGCGGCAATCCTTTGCCTGCCAAGCCACCGGCCAAGGCCGACGACGGCGCTGACAGCGATGGTGACAAAACCACTGACCCGTCCCAGGCGCAGCAACCCGCAGTTGATCCTGTGGTCGACCCGGCGGTGATCGCTGCCGTTACGCCCGTACCCGTAGCTGTGCAAGCCTCGGCACCCGCCGCGGCTGCCGAGGACGCGGCCCTGCCCGTCGCTGTGACCGATGAAGCCAAGCCGACGGCCTTCGACCCGGAGGCCGACCCCCTGGACTCGATGCCGGCCGTGCGCCTGGCGATGGAGCAGGGCGGTCACGTGTCGGCCAGCAGCCAGGCGCCACAGAAAACCGCGTCCGCGCCTCAGGATCAACCGACCGCCGCGCAGAGCTTTGCCGCCGGCCTGGCCACGATGGTCGACCAGCAAGCCACCAAGGACAGCACCGACCAAGGTGGCGACAAGGCCTTTGGTGGGCTGATTGATGACGGCCTCAAGGACCTCAAGAACGCCAGCAGCGACACCCGCGTGGATGACTTCGCCAACCGCCTGGCCGCGCTGACCCAGGCCGCCACGCCGAAAACCGCGAATGCCTTGCCTCCCGTGGCCAATGCACCGCTGGCCATGCATCAGAGCGGCTGGACCGAAGAAGTGGTCAACCGCGTGATGTACCTGTCCAGCGCCAACCTCAAGTCGGCGGAGATCCAATTGCAGCCGGCTGAGCTCGGGCGCCTGGACATCAAGGTCAACATGACGGCGGACCAGCAGGCCCAGGTCAGTTTCATGAGCGGCCATGCGATCGTGCGTGAGGCCCTGGAAAGCCAGTCTGGCCGCTTGCGCGAGATGTTTGCCCAGCAGGGTATGGGGCAGGTGGATGTGAATGTGTCCGACCAGTCTCGTGGCCAGGAGCAGCAGCAACAGCAAGGCCAAGCGCGGGGCGTGAGCGGTGGCGGTCGGCGTGGTGATAGCGCTGACACTGGCAGTCACGTTGACGTGGCTGAAGTGGCAGCGCCAGTGACCTCAACCGTGATCGGCTCCAGCGCCGTCGACTACTACGCCTGACCTGAGTCAAATAGAGATCCAAATGTGGGAGGGGGCTTGCTCCCGATAGCGGTGCATCAGCTAAGGATGTCTTGACTGACACACTGCAATCGGGAGCAAGCCCCCTCCCACATTTGATGTGTGTTGCCAGGCTGCCAGACAACTCTGGCATAACACTTGCTCTTGCCTTCCCGTAGATCTATGAATCCCCGAATAGTGACGGATTATTGGCATGGCGAAGAGCGACGACGCAGCAACTCCCCCCGCAGGCAAAGGCAAGCTCAAGCTGATCCTGTTGATTGTGCTGGGCCTGCTCCTGGCCATCGGTGCCTCGATTGGCGGCACCTGGTACATCATGCACAGCAGTGCAAGCAAGCCGGCACCCGCCGCCGAAACCGCCACTAACGTCAAGCAACCGGCAATCTTCGAGCAGATGCTTCCGGCCTTTGTTGCCAATTACAACGTGAACGGTCGTCAGCGCTACTTGCAGGTGAGCATTACCTTGCTGGCGCGCAACCAGGCGGACCTGGATGCCCTCAAAGTGCATATGCCGGTGATCCGTAACAACCTGGTAATGCTGTTCTCCGGCCAGAGCTTCGACAACCTGGCCACCCCGGTCGGCCAGGAAATGCTGCGTCAGAAGGTCACTGCCAGCGTGCAGGAAGTGGCCCAGAAAGAACTCGGCAAAGTCGTGGTCGAGCAGGCGCTCTTCACTAACTTCGTATTGCAGTAGGATCACGACATGGCCGTGCAAGACCTGCTGTCCCAGGATGAAATCGACGCGCTGTTGCATGGTGTGGACGATGGTCTGGTACAGACCGAAATGGCTGCCGAGCCCGGCAGTGTCAAAAGTTATGACCTGACCAGCCAGGATCGCATCGTCCGTGGACGCATGCCGACCCTGGAAATGATCAACGAACGCTTTGCCCGCTATACCCGTATCAGCATGTTCAACATGCTGCGCCGTTCAGCCGACGTGGCCGTGGGCGGCGTGCAGGTGATGAAGTTCGGTGAATACGTGCACTCGCTGTACGTGCCCACCAGTCTCAACCTGGTCAAGATCAAGCCGTTGCGTGGCACCGCGCTGTTCATCCTCGACGCCAAGCTGGTGTTCAAGCTGGTGGACAACTTCTTTGGTGGCGACGGCCGTCACGCCAAGATCGAAGGGCGTGAGTTCACCCCTACCGAATTGCGTGTAGTGCGCATGGTGCTGGAACAGGCCTTCATCGACCTGAAGGAAGCCTGGCAAGCGATCATGGAAGTCAACTTCGAGTACATCAACTCGGAAGTGAACCCGGCCATGGCCAACATCGTCGGCCCCAGCGAGGCCATCGTGGTGTCGACCTTCCACATCGAACTCGATGGCGGTGGCGGCGACCTGCACGTGACCATGCCGTACTCGATGATCGAACCGGTGCGCGAAATGCTCGACGCCGGCTTCCAGTCGGATCTCGACGACCAGGACGAGCGCTGGGTCAAGGCTCTGCGCGAAGACCTGCTGGACGTCGACGTGCCGCTGAGCGCCACCGTCGCCCGTCGGCAATTGCGCCTGCGGGATATTTTGCACATGGCGCCTGGGGACATCATCCCGGTGGAGCTGCCGGAAGAGCTGATCATGCGCGCCAACGGCGTGCCGTCGTTCAAGGTCAAGCTCGGTTCCCACAAGGGCAACCTGGCTTTGCAAGTGGTTGAGCCGATCAACCGTCGCTGATCCCTATTTATGATTGTTTGCTTCGCCGAGGACATGTAATGGCTACCGAACACGAAAACACTTCCGCCGAAGACCAGGCCCTGGCTGACGAGTGGGCTGCGGCCCTGGAAGAGACCGGCGATGTTGGGCAGGACGATATCGACGCGCTGCTGGCCGCCGATGCTGCCACCGCACCGGCCGGCAACCGCCTGCCGATGGAAGAATTCGGCAGCGTGCCGAAGAACAACGAGCCGGTGACCCTCGATGGCCCGAACCTGGATGTGATCCTCGATATCCCGGTGTCGATCTCCATGGAAGTGGGCAGCACCGAAATCAACATCCGCAACCTGCTGCAACTCAACCAGGGTTCGGTGATCGAGCTGGACCGCCTGGCCGGTGAGCCATTGGACGTGCTGGTCAACGGCACCCTGATCGCCCATGGCGAGGTGGTGGTAGTCAACGAGAAGTTCGGCATCCGCCTGACGGACGTGATCAGCCCGAGCGAACGCATCAAGAAGTTGCGCTGAGATGAAGTACTCGATGGCGGGACTGTTGCTGGCGCTGCCATTGAGCGCCCTGGCGGCTGAGCCGGTGGCGCAAGCGGCGGCTGCGGCGCCCGTAGTCAGCAGCGGTGTTGGCGGGCAATTGACCCAGCTTGTGCTGGGATTGTTGCTGGTGGTCGGCTTGATCTTCGTGCTCGCCTGGCTGATGCGCCGCGTGCAGAGCATCGGCCCAGGCAATGCGCAGGTTATCGAACTGGTCGGCTCGCGTGCCCTCGGCCCGCGCGATCGTCTGGTACTGGTGCAAGTCGGCGAGGAGCAGATCCTGCTCGGCATTACCCCCGGCCGCATCACCCCGCTGCACGTACTCAAGACACCGGTGGACGCGGCCAAGACTGAGGCCGCTACGCCAGAATTCGCCCAGCGCCTGATGGAGTTGCTGGGCAAGGATCAGAAGGATAAGAAGTAATGCGCGTTTTATTGACGCTCATGCTGTTGCTGGCCGCGCCGTTGGCGATGGCTGCAGACCCGTTGTCGATCCCGGCGATCACCTTGGGCACCAACGCGGCCGGTGCCCAGGAGTACTCGGTCAGCCTGCAGATCCTGCTGATCATGACGGCGCTGAGCTTTATCCCGGCGTTTGTCATGCTGATGACCAGTTTCACGCGGATCATCATCGTCTTCTCGATCCTGCGCCAGGCCCTGGGCCTGCAGCAGACGCCGTCGAACCAGATCCTCACCGGCATGGCCCTGTTCCTGACGCTGTTCATCATGGCGCCAGTGTTCGACAAGGTGAACCAGCAAGCCCTGCAACCGTATCTGGCAGAAAAACTCAACGCCCAGGACGCCATCGACAAGGCCCAGGGCCCGATCAAGGACTTCATGCTGTCGCAAACCCGCTCCAGCGACCTTGAACTGTTCATGCGCCTGTCCAAGCGTACCGACATCGCCACCCCCGACCAGGCGCCGCTGACTATCCTGGTGCCGGCGTTCGTCACCTCTGAATTGAAGACCGCGTTCCAGATCGGTTTCATGATCTTTATCCCGTTCCTGATCATCGACCTGGTGGTGGCGAGCGTGCTGATGGCCATGGGCATGATGATGCTGTCGCCGCTGATTATTTCGTTGCCGTTCAAGATCATGCTGTTTGTGCTGGTGGACGGCTGGGCGCTGATTATCGGCACCCTGGCCGGCAGTTTCGGAGGGGTATAGCGCTATGACCCCAGAAGTCGCCGTCGACCTGTTCCGTGAAGCGCTGTGGCTGACCACCATGATGGTTGCCGTGCTGGTGGTGCCGAGCCTGTTGGTGGGCCTGTTGGTGGCGATGTTCCAGGCCGCGACCCAGATCAACGAACAAACTCTGAGCTTCCTGCCACGCCTGCTGGTGATGCTGGTCACCCTGATTGTCGCCGGCCCGTGGCTGGTGCAAACCTTCATGGAATACATCCTGCAGCTGTACGGCAGTATTCCGCAGTTGATCGGCTGAGCCCATGCAGTCCGTGCTGGCCTTGACCGACACCCAGATCAGCACCTGGGTGGCCGCTTTCATCTTGCCGCTGTTTCGCGTCACGGCGGTGCTGATGACCATGCCGGTGTTCGGTACCACCTTGGTGCCACGGCGCATCCGCCTGTATTTCGCCGTCGCCATTACCGTGGTGATCGTGCCCGGTTTGCCACCGATGCCGCCGGTGAATGCGCTGGACTTGAGTGCGCTGTTGCTGATTGCCGAACAGATACTCATCGGTGCGGTGTTGGGCTTCTCCCTCACGCTGTTCTTCCAGGCGTTTGTGATTGCCGGGCAAATCGTCTCGATCCAGATGGGCATGGGCTTTGCCTCGATGGTCGACCCTACCAACGGCGTGTCGGTGGCGGTGATCGGTCAATTCCTGACCATGCTGGTGACCTTGCTGTTCCTGGCCATGAACGGCCACCTGGTAGCGTTCGAGGTGCTTACCGAAAGCTTCACCACCTTGCCGGTGGGTTCGGGCCTGGTGGTCAATCATTTCTGGGAGCTGGTGGGGCGTCTCAGCTGGGTGCTGGGCGCGGCGTTGCTGCTGGTGTTGCCGGCGATCACCGCGCTGCTGGTGGTCAACATTGCGTTTGGCGTGATGACTCGGGCGGCGCCGCAACTGAACATTTTCTCGATTGGTTTCCCCTTGACCCTGGTGTTGGGCATGGGGATTTTCTGGATCGGCATGGCCGACATTCTCAATCAGTATCAACCGCTGGCCACCGACGCCTTGCAGTTCTTACGTGACCTGGCACGGGCGCGCTGAGCCATGGCCGAAAGCGAGAGTGGTCAGGACAAAACAGAAGACCCCACGGAGAAACGCAAAAAGGACTCCAGGGAAAAGGGCGAGATTGCGCGCTCCAAAGAGCTGAATACCTTCGCCACCATGATGGCCGGTGCCGGTGCCCTGCTGATCTACGGCGGTGGCCTGGCGCTGGACCTGATGGAGCTGATGAAGCTCAATTTCAGCCTGCCCCGTGAAGTGCTGCTCAGCCCCGGCGCCATGGGCCAGTACCTGCTGCACTCGGGCAAGATCGCGATTCTGGCGGTACAGCCGGTGTTGATCACCTTGTTGCTGGCCGCGCTGATCGGCCCGGTCGCCCTCGGCGGCTGGTTGTTCGCGGCGGGCAGCATGGCGCCAAAGTTCAGCCGCATGAACCCAGGGGCCGGGCTCAAGCGCATGTTTTCCGCCAAGGCGCTGGTGGAATTGCTCAAGGCCCTGGCGAAATTCATCCTGATTCTGTTCGTGGCCCTGGTTGTGCTGTCGTCCGACATCGATGATTTGCAACGTATCGCCCATGAACCGCTGGAGTCAGCGATCATCCACAGCGTGCAAGTGGTGGGGTGGAGTGCACTGTGGATGGCCCTCGGGTTGATCCTCATCGCAGCGGTGGACGCACCGATCCAGCTGTGGGAAAGCCACAAGAAACTGCTGATGACCAAGCAGGAAGTACGCGACGAACACAAGGATCAGGAAGGCCGCCCCGAGGTCAAGCAGCGCATTCGCCAGCTGCAGCGGGAAATGTCCCAACGCAAGATGATGGCTGCCGTGCCCGATGCCGACGTGGTCATCACCAACCCGACCCACTACGCCGTTGCCCTCAAGTACGACCCCGAGAAAGGTGGCGCACCGATGCTGCTGGCCAAGGGCAGCGACTTTACCGCCCTGAAAATCCGTGAAATCGCCGTCGCCAACGACATCCTGCTGCTGGAATCGCCGGCGCTGGCGCGGTCGATCTTCTATTCCACGGACCTTGACCAGGAAATCCCTGCCGGCCTGTACCTGGCGGTGGCGCAGGTGTTGGCGTACGTCTATCAGATCCGCCAATACCGCGCCGGCAAGGGCAAACGGCCTGACCCGCTCAAAGACCTGCCGATTCCACCTGATTTGCGTCGCGACACTTAAAACCGCTCTCTGACCTGTCAACTTTGACAGTAGCCATTACGCCGCCTTCACTGTTTGATACAGCGATGAGGCGCGCAGCCATGCGCGGCTCGGGAGGCGGTGATGGATAGGGGTTCGGTCAGGTGGTTCGATGCGGTCAAGGGCATTGGCTTTATTGCCCGGGATCTTGATGGCAATGAGGTTGCTGTTGAACCCAAAGGCGCTAAGTGCGGTGAAGCCCCGCCAGCCGTTCCCAGGCTTCGAAAAACCCGCAAGCGAAAAAAAACACCGGACGCATGATTCGCTGGCCTTAGCACCTATCGACCACTTGCGTCTACCTGTCAACTTTGACAGTAGCCACAGTGCGCTTTCCGTTGTTTATTACCCTTCGCGCATGTAGTAAACGAGCTGCGGGGAGAGCGGTATTGAAGGTGGCTACAGGTACTGTCAAATCCTATGAGTTGACCCGCGGCGAGTGGTTGATTGCGTTGGACGACGGGGAAGAAAACGTCTTCATCGATTGGAGCGATTGGCATTGGGCTGCACTGTCGATTGGTGAGCAGATAATGTTTCAGATGATCCATAAACCCCAGGGCGTTTACGCACTTCCCATTAGTGCGTGTAACGACACAGAGGCGGGTCCAAAGGTGTAAGGGAGAGCGGAAATGGCAACCGGTACTGTGAAGTGGTTTAACGCGGAGAAGGGGTTTGGTTTTATTACCCCGGATGATGGGAGTACGGATGTTTTTGCCCATTACTCGGCAATTCAGTCGCATGGGTTCAAAAGCCTGGAAGAAAACCAAAAAGTAGAATATGACCTAGCCCAAGGACCAAAAGGCCCTCAGGCCGATAATATACGGCCTATTTAAAGGCTCAAATGTGGGAGGGGGCTTGCCCCCGATAGCACTGGCTCAGTCAATGAATCTACTGCCTGACACAGAGCCATCGGGAGCAAGCCCCCTCCCACATTTGACCTGGTTTGTACTTCTATCAGATCAGTCAATTGCCAGGCCGTCACGGGGACGCGCCGGACTGCCATTTGTCAGAAGGCACGGCCCACCTGTCAATGTTGACAGTAGTTCGCCCACTACTTGCGCGCGTAGGCTTGGACAGGGACTTGTGGCCACGCCAGGGGGGCGGTCACGTAGGAGTGTCAAGGAGAGTCTTCATGGAAAAAGGTACCGTTCGTGTGTTCAACAAAGAGAATCAATTTGCGGAAATCCAGCCGGATGAAGGCGAGGGTAGGGTGACTGCGTATGAGGAGGCACTTAGCACCGCGAAGCTGACTGATCTACAAGAGGGGGACAGGGTGATTTACGAGGTACGCAGCGATGGCCACGTTAGCCACATCAGGCTCGTTAGGTCTTAACCCTCAATAGAAATACCCACCGGTATTCACTTCAAGTAAAAGTTGGAAGGCTTCTTGCAACCCCGCCTCCACGACGCTTCCCAGCGTCAAAACTTTGCTTCAAGGACACGAGGAATACCGGTGGTAGATCGCTCTCAAATGCTCAACACGGCCCGTGGCACCCTGACTGACCTGTCGCGGGGCAATCTGGGTGTGCCGTTGTTGTTGCTGGTGATGCTGGCAATGATGATGTTGCCGATGCCACCGTTTCTGCTCGACGTGTTCTTCACCTTCAACATTGCCCTGTCCGTCGTGGTACTGCTGGTGTGCGTGTACGCCCTGCGGCCGCTGGATTTCGCGGTGTTCCCCACCATCCTGTTGATTGCGACCCTGCTGCGCCTGGCGCTGAACGTGGCGTCGACGCGGGTGGTGATGCTCCACGGCCAGGACGGCCACGCCGCTGCCGGTAAAGTGATCCAGGCCTTCGGTGAGGTGGTGATCGGCGGTAACTATGTGGTCGGTATCGTGGTGTTCGCGATCCTGATGATCATCAACTTCGTGGTGGTGACCAAGGGCGCCGGGCGGATTTCCGAGGTGAGCGCGCGCTTTACCCTCGATGCGATGCCCGGCAAGCAGATGGCCATCGACGCCGACCTCAACGCCGGCCTGATCGACCAGAACCAAGCCAAGTCCCGCCGCCTGGAAGTGGCCCAGGAAGCCGAGTTCTATGGCTCGATGGACGGTGCCAGTAAGTTCGTGCGCGGTGACGCCATCGCCGGCCTGTTGATTCTGTTCATCAACCTGATTGGCGGCATGGCGGTCGGCATCTTCCAGCACGGCATGACCTTCGGCGATGCGGGCCGGGTGTACGCCTTGCTGACCATCGGTGACGGTTTAGTGGCGCAATTGCCATCACTGTTGTTATCCACAGCGGCGGCCATCATGGTCACCCGTGCTTCGGGCTCCGAAGACATGGGCAAGCAGATCAGCCGCCAGATGTTTGCCTCGCCCAAGGCCTTGGCCGTGGCGGCGGGCATCATGGCGATCATGGGCATCGTCCCGGGCATGCCCCACGTTTCGTTCTTGACCATGGCAGCCCTGGCCGGCGGCGGCGCCTACCTGTTCTGGAAAAAGCAGAACGCCGTCAAGGTTCAAGCCTTGCAAGAGGTTGCGCGCCAGCAGGACCTGCTGCCATCCCCGGCCCGCGCCCAGGAAACCAAGGAGTTGGGCTGGGATGACGTGACTCCGATCGACATGATCGGCCTGGAAGTCGGCTACCGCCTGATCCCGCTGGTGGACCGCAACCAGGGTGGGCAACTGCTGGCACGGATCAAGGGCGTGCGCAAGAAGCTGTCCCAGGACCTGGGCTTCCTGATGCCCACCGTGCATATCCGCGACAACCTCGACCTGGCCCCCAGCGCCTATCGCCTGACCCTGATGGGCGTGATCCTGGCCGAAGCCGAGATCTACCCGGACCGCGAACTGGCGATCAACCCTGGCCAGGTGTTCGGCACGCTCAACGGCATTACCGCCAAAGATCCGGCTTTTGGCCTGGAAGCGGTGTGGATCGAAGTGAGCCAGCGCAGCCAGGCACAGTCCCTCGGGTATACCGTGGTCGACGCCAGCACCGTGGTCGCCACGCACCTCAACCAGATTCTCTACAAGCACTCTCATGAGCTGATCGGCCACGAGGAAGTCCAGCAATTGATGGGGTTGCTGGCCAAGTCGTCGCCGAAACTGGCCGAAGAGTTGGTGCCGGGCGTGCTGACGCTGTCGCAGTTGCTCAAGGTGTTGCAAGCGCTGCTGGCCGAACAGGTGCCGGTACGCGATATTCGCAGCATTGCCGAGGCCATCGCCAACAATGCCGCCAAGAGTCAAGATACTGCCGCGCTGGTGGCAGCGGTGCGCGTCGGATTGTCCCGTGCAATCGTGCAAAGCATTGTAGGTATTGAGTCCGAGCTGCCTGTGATCACCTTGGAACCAAGGTTGGAACAAATATTGCTCAATAGTATTCAGAAGGCCGGTCAGGGCCAGGAAGAGGGTGTCCTGCTGGAGCCAAGCATGGCTGAGAAGCTGCAGCGTTCGTTGATCGACGCCGCACAGCGCCAGGAAATGCAGGGCAACCCGGTGATTCTGCTGGTGGCCGGTCCGGTTCGTGCGATGTTGTCGCGGTTTGGACGCCTGGCCGTACCGAATTTGCACGTGTTGGCTTACCAGGAAATTCCTGACAATAAGCAAGTGACTATCGTCGCGACAGTTGGGCCCAATGGCTGAGGTAGTGGGTTATGCAAGTTAAGCGTTTTTTCGCCGCCGATATGCGTCAGGCCATGAAACTGGTCCGTGATGAGCTGGGCGCCGACGCCGCGATTATCGGTAACCGTCGGATTGCCGGCGGTGTCGAGCTGACGGCTGCGCTGGATTACACGCCCCAGGCCTTGGCCCCGCGTGTGCCGAACATGGAACTCGAAGACGAGCTGCGCAAGACCGCCTCGCGTATTGTGTCGGCCCAGGCTGAACTGAGCATGCGTGGCGACAGCGATGCCAGCACCAATCGCCAATTGTTCGCCGGCTTGCCATTGACCGCCGCCGAGCCGCTGGTAGAGCCAACCTTCATCGAACCCCCGCGCCCAGCCGCGCCTGCCCCGGCCGCTGCCGTCGACCAGCGTGTGTTCGACTCGATGCGCTTTGAACTCAACGGCCTGCGTGAGTTGCTCGAAGTGCAACTGGGCTCCCTGGCATGGACGCAATTGCAAGGCAGCAAGCCGCAACAAGCCAACCTGTGGCGCCGCTTGCAACGCATCGGCCTGTCTGGCCCGCTGTCCCGCGACTTGCTGGCCTTGACCGCGGAAGTCGAAGAACCGCGCCAGGCCTGGCGCATGTTGCTGGCGCACTTGGCCCGCATGATCGCCACCCCGGAAATCGAACCGCTTGAAGAGGGCGGCGTGATCGCCATGGTCGGCCCCGCCGGCATGGGCAAGACCACCACCCTGGCCAAGCTGGCCGCCCGTTATGTGCTCAAGTACGGCGCGCAGAATATCGCCCTGGTGAGCATGGACAGCTACCGCATCGGCGCCCAGGAGCAGCTCAAGACCCTGGGCCGTATTCTCAATGTGCCGGTGACTCACGTCGACCCGGGCCAGTCCCTGGCCAACGCCCTGGACCCGCTGCTGCGCAAGCGCGTGGTGCTGATCGATACCGCTGGCCTGCAAGCCAGTGACCCGGCCCTGCGCATGCAGCTCGAAAGCCTGGCCGGGCGTGGCATCAAGTCGAAGAATTACCTGGTGCTTGCAACCACCAGTCAGAAACAGGTGCTTACCGCTGCTTATCACAGTTACAAGCGTTGCGGCCTGGCCGGCTGCATCCTCACCAAGCTCGATGAAACCGCGAGCCTGGGTGAAGTGTTGAGTTTGGCCATCAGCCATGAATTACCGGTCGCCTACCTGACCGACGGGCCGCGGATCCCAGATGATCTGCATCTACCGCGCCGTCATCAGTTGGTCAGCCGTGCCGTGAGTGTGCAAATGCAAGAAGAGCCTAGCGAGGAAGCGATGGCCGATATGTTCGCCGACCTTTACCACCACCCGGCTAAACGGGTCGGTTGAGGCAGGATGAACACCGTGAAATGTACCTACATCGATGGTCTGCAAGCGATTCACGCGGCCAAGCCATGTAGCCTGCGTCTAAGCAAGACAAGGTAAAGAAATAAAATGGGCAGCATGCATCCCGTACAGGTGATCGCGGTGACCGGCGGCAAAGGTGGCGTCGGAAAAACTAACGTGTCAGTGAATTTGTCCCTGGCCCTGGCAGAGCTTGGCCGTCGCGTCATGCTGCTGGATGCTGACCTGGGCTTGGCGAACGTGGACGTTCTGCTGGGGCTGACACCCAAACATACCCTTGCCGATGTGATCGAGGGCCGCTGTGAGCTGCGCGATGTGCTGCTCCAGGGCCCCGGTGGCATCCGTATCGTGCCGGCGGCCTCGGGCACCCAGAGCATGGTGCACCTGAGCCCTGCGCAACATGCCGGGCTGATCCAGGCGTTCAGTGATATCGGCGACAACCTCGACGTGCTGGTGATCGACACCGCTGCCGGGATCGGCGAGTCAGTGGTCAGCTTCGTGCGCGCCGCCCAGGAAGTGCTGCTGGTGGTGTGCGATGAACCCACCTCGATCACTGACGCCTACGCGCTGATCAAACTGCTTAACCGTGATTACGGCATGAACCGCTTCCGCGTGCTGGCCAACATGGCCCAAAGCCCGCAAGAAGGGCGAAACCTGTTCGCCAAGTTGACCAAGGTCACGGATCGCTTCCTCGATGTGGCTTTACAATACGTCGGCGCAGTTCCCTATGACGAGTGTGTACGCAAGGCCGTGCAAAAGCAGCGTGCGGTCTACGAAGCGTTCCCTCGTTCGAAGTGCGCACTGGCGTTCAAGGCCATTGCCCAGAAGGTCGATACCTGGCCGTTGCCCGCCAACCCTCGGGGGCATCTGGAGTTTTTCGTCGAGCGTTTGGTGCATCAGACGAGCGCAGGACCGGTGCTATGACAGCCAGCGGCTACAACCTTTACAAGAGATCGGCACGTGACAGCCAAGGTGAATTGATCGAGCGCTACGCGCCCTTGGTCAAGCGCATTGCCTATCACCTGTTGGCGCGCCTGCCGGCGAGTGTGCAGGTCGAAGACTTGATCCAGGCCGGCATGATCGGCCTGCTCGAAGTGTCGACCAAATACGACGCGAGCAAGGGTGCGAGTTTCGAGACGTATGCGGGTATCCGCATCCGTGGCGCGATGCTCGATGAAGTGCGTAAAGGGGATTGGGCGCCGCGTTCGGTACACCGCAATACGCGCATGGTCAGTGATGCAATTCGTGCAATTGAAGCAAAAACCGGTCGTGACGCTAAAGATCATGAAGTTGCGGCCGAACTCCAATTGAGTCTCGACGATTACTACGGGATTTTGAACGATACCTTGGGCAGCCGCCTGTTCAGTTTCGACGACCTGTTGCAGGACGGCGAACACGAAGGGCTGCACGAGGACGGCGCAAGTGCACATCTGGAGCCGTCCCGCGACCTGGAAGACGAACGTTTCCAGAGCGCGTTGGCGGACGCGATTGCCAATTTGCCGGAGCGTGAGCGCCTGGTGCTGGCGCTGTACTACGACGAAGAGCTGAACCTTAAGGAAATCGGTGAGGTCCTGGGGGTCAGCGAATCGCGTGTCAGCCAGTTGCATAGCCAGTGCGCAGCTCGCTTGCGGGGGCGATTGGGAGAGTGGCGCGCGCGCTGACAGGCAGTGTGGGGACACTGCAGACGCTACCGCGACGCCGCAAGGCTTCGCGGGTGCGCACCGTGGTGCCCTGGGCAGTCCTTTTTGTGTAACGCCTGTTGATTGAAATGGCGCGTCCAGGTGCTGGGCGCGTTTAAGACTGCTTGGAGGTCGAATTGGACAAGAACATGAAAATCCTCATCGTTGATGACTTCTCAACGATGCGGCGGATCATTAAGAACCTGTTGCGTGACCTTGGGTTCACTAACACGGTCGAGGCGGATGACGGCATTACGGCGATTCCGATCCTCAACAGCGGGAGCATCGACTTTCTGGTAACCGACTGGAACATGCCGGGTATGACCGGTATCGATCTGCTGCGCCACGTGCGCGCCGATGAAAAACTGCGCAGCCTGCCTGTGCTGATGGTGACCGCCGAAGCCAAGCGTGAACAGATCATCGAAGCCGCCCAAGCCGGGGTCAACGGTTACGTGGTCAAGCCATTCACGGCGCTGGCCTTGAAAGAGAAGATCGAAAAAATCTTCGAACGCATCGGTCATTGATGCAGCCACGGGGGAGCTATGGAGCATAACGAAACGTCACAGGGCGACTTTGAGTCGACCTTGAAAAAACATGCTCACCAGTTGGTCGACAGCCTGGAAAAAGGCCAGTTCGGCGATGCGGTGCAGTTGATCCATGAGCTTAACCAGACCCGTGACCGCGGCCTGTACCAGGAAGTGGGCAAGCTCACACGCGAGCTGCACAGTGCGATCGTCAATTTCCAGATTGACCCGCGCATGCCCCAGGCCGAAGAAATATCGCAAATCACCGACGCCACTGAACGCCTGTCCTATGTGGTCAGGCTGACCGAGGCGGCGGCCAACCGAACCATGGACCTGGTGGAAAACGCCACGCCCCTGGTCAACGGCATGGCCACCGAAGCCCAGGCCCTGAGCGTTGACTGGGGCCGCTTCATGCGCCGCGAAGTAGGCGCTGAAGAGTTTCGTGAGTTGGCGCGCCGGGTCGAAGGTTTCCTGTCGCGCAGCGAACAGGAAAACCGCACGGTTGCCAGCAACCTCAACGACATTCTGCTGGCCCAGGATTACCAGGACCTCACCGGTCAGGTGATCAAGCGCGTGACCCAGTTGGTCACCGAAGTGGAAAGCAACTTGCTCAAACTGGTGCTGATGGCCGGCCAGGTCGACCGTTTTGCCGGCATCGAACATGACCGCGAAGCGATCCTCTCGGAAAAAGATCCACAAAAACATCTCGCCAAGGGTGAAGGTCCGCAGATTCATGCCGATAAACGTGAAGACGTTATGTCAGGTCAGGATGACGTAGATGACCTGTTATCCAGTTTAGGCTTCTAAGGAGCACACCCATGAGCTTCGGCGCCGATGAAGAAATCCTCCAGGATTTCCTTGTAGAGGCCGGCGAAATTCTAGAGCAACTGTCCGAGCAACTGGTCGAGCTGGAAAGCCGACCGGATGATGCGAACCTGCTCAATGCAATTTTTCGCGGTTTTCACACTGTAAAAGGGGGCGCCGGCTTCCTCCAGCTCCATGAGCTGGTGGAGTGCTGTCACATCGCCGAGAACGTGTTCGACATCCTGCGCAAGGGTGAGCGGCACGTCGACTCGGAACTGATGGACGTGATTCTCGAAGCACTGGATGCGGTCAACGGCATGTTCAGCGAAGTGCGCGAGCGTGCACCGATCACTGCTGCCACCCCGGAACTGCTGGCCGCCCTGGCGCGCCTGGCCGAACCGGCTGCTGCTGCGCCGGTGGTGCAAGCCGCGCCTGAACCGGTGGTGGAAGCCGAGCAGGACGTGACCGACAGCGAGTTCGAGCAGTTGCTCGATTCGCTCAATGCGGTCAAGGCCGAAGCTGAAGCACCGGCTGCGCCTGCTGCCGCGCCGACCAGCGAAGACATTACCGACGCAGAATTCGAATCCCTGCTGGACCAGTTGCATGGCAAAGGCCAGTTCGCGGCTGACGCCGTGGCACCTGCGGCAACGCCAGAAACTCCGGCTGCCAACGCCAGCACTGACATTACCGACGACGAATTCGAGGCGCTGCTCGACCAACTGCATGGCAAGGGCACGTTTGTGGCCGAAGCCCTGCCGGAGGTCGCTGCCACTGCCACCGCTGCTCCAGCGGCCAGTGCAGCACCTGCTGGCGACGGGTTGATCTCCGATCACGAGTTCGAAGCCTTGTTGGACGAGTTGCACGGCAAAGGCAAGTTCACCGAAGTGGCCCCGGCGGCTGCGGTCGCCACCGCCGCGCCGGTTGCCGCCAAAGCTGCTGCGCCGGCCGCCAAGCCAGCCCCTGCTGTGGCCCCGGCCCCTGCGCGTGCAGCGGCACCCGCGGCTGCAGAAAAGCCGGCCAGCGAAGCCGAAACCACCGTGCGCGTTGATACCGCACGCCTGGACGACATCATGAACATGGTCGGCGAACTGGTGCTGGTGCGTAACCGCCTGGTGCGCCTGGGCCTGAACAGCGGCGACGAAGCCATGCAAAAGGCCGTGTCGAACCTCGACGTGGTCACCGCTGACTTGCAGACCGCCGTGATGAAAACGCGGATGCAGCCGATCAAGAAAGTCTTCGGCCGCTTCCCGCGTCTGGTTCGCGACCTGGCACGCCAGCTCAAGAAAGAAATCAACCTGGAACTGGTGGGCGAAGAAACCGACCTCGACAAGAACCTGGTCGAGGCCCTGGCCGACCCGCTGGTCCACTTGGTGCGCAACGCCGTCGACCACGGCGTGGAAACCCCGGAAGAACGCGAGGCCGCAGGCAAGTCCCGCAACGGCAAGGTGATCCTGGCGGCGGAGCAGGAAGGCGACCATATCCTGCTGTCGATCACCGATGACGGCAAAGGCATGGACCCGAATATCCTGCGAG
The DNA here is from genome assembly GCF_016405635.1 of Pseudomonas sp. MF6755. Lineage (NCBI taxonomy): Bacteria > Pseudomonadati > Pseudomonadota > Gammaproteobacteria > Pseudomonadales > Pseudomonadaceae > Pseudomonas > Pseudomonas sp. MF6755. Next base: position 6,657 of record NZ_JAEKDA010000002.1, on the reverse strand, counting down.
GCATCGCAGTCAAGCGTGGCGTGATGGACAAGGACGCCGCCGACCGCCTGACCGACACCGAGTGCTACAACCTGATCTTCGCTCCGGGCTTCTCGACCAAGACCGAGATCTCCGACGTATCCGGCCGTGGCGTGGGCATGGACGTGGTGAAGACTAAGATCAGCCAGCTCAACGGCTCGATCAATATCTACTCGACCAAGGGCCAGGGCTCCAAGATCGTCATCAAGGTGCCGTTGACCCTGGCGATCATGCCGACCCTGATGGTGATGCTGGGCAACCAGGCGTTCGCTTTCCCGCTGGTCAACGTCAACGAAATCTTCCACCTCGACCTGTCGCGCACCAACGTGGTGGACGGCCAGGAAGTGGTGATCGTGCGCGACAAAGCGTTGCCGCTGTTTTACCTCAAGCGCTGGCTGGTGGCTTCGGCCAAGCATGAAGAGCAGCGCGAAGGCCATGTGGTGATTCTGTCCGTGGGCACCCAGCGCATCGGCTTTGTGGTCGACCAACTGGTGGGCCAGGAAGAAGTGGTGATCAAGCCTTTGGGCAAGATGCTGCAGGGCACCCCGGGCATGTCGGGCGCGACCATTACCGGTGACGGTCGCATCGCGCTGATTCTCGATGTTCCAAGCATGCTCAAGCGTTACGCCGCACGGCGTATTTGATTCTGGTGGGGCAGGGCGGTAGTGCCTGCCCCGCCTAACGGAGTGTTTATGGCAGTCAAGGTCCTGGTGGTGGACGATTCGGGTTTCTTCCGCCGCCGCGTCTCGGAAATTCTTTCCGCCGATCCAACGATCCAGGTGGTCGGCACGGCCACGAACGGCAAAGAGGCGATCGATCAAGCTATTGCCTTGAAACCGGACGTAATCACCATGGACTACGAGATGCCGATGATGGATGGCATCACCGCCGTGCGTCATATCATGCAACGCTGCCCTACACCGGTATTGATGTTTTCCTCGCTGACTCATGAAGGCGCTCGGGTGACCCTCGACGCACTGGATGCCGGCGCGGTGGATTTCCTGCCGAAGAATTTCGAAGACATCTCGCGCAACCCCGAGAAGGTCAAGCAGATGCTGTGCGAGAAGGTGCACAGCATTTCCCGCAGTAACCGCCGCAGCTTGTTCAGCGCACCTGCGCCGACACCCGTATCGACGCCCGCAGCGCCTGCGCCGACCTCATCGTTTGCGCGCCCGGCGCCTGCTGCGCCCGTGGCTCGGCCTGCAGTGGCGCCGGTACGCGCCGCCGCCCCGAGTGCTCATTCGCCAGCGCCCAAGCGCAAGGCTTACAAGCTGGTCGCCATCGGCACCTCCACTGGCGGCCCGGTGGCCTTGCAGCGGGTGTTGACCCAACTGCCGGCCAACTTCCCGGCGCCGATTGTGTTGATCCAACACATGCCGGCGGCATTCACCAAGGCGTTCGCCGAGCGCCTGGACAAGCTGTGCCGCATCACCGTCAAGGAAGCCGAGGATGGTGACATCCTGCGCCCTGGCCTGGCACTGCTGGCCCCGGGTGGCAAGCAGATGATGGTGGACGGCCGTGGCGCGATCAAAATCCTGCCGGGCGATGAACGCCTGAACTACAAGCCGTGCGTGGATATCACCTTCGGTTCGGCGGCCAAGTCCTACGGCGACAAAGTTCTGGCGGTGGTGCTCACCGGCATGGGCGCCGATGGTCGTGAAGGCGCACGCCTGCTCAAGCAGGGTGGCAGCGCCATCTGGGCCCAGGACGAGGCCAGCTGTGTGATCTATGGCATGCCCATGGCCATCGTCAAGGCTGACCTGGCCGACGCGGTCTACAGCCTGGACGACATCGGCAAGCATCTGGTGGAGGCTTGCCTCTGATGGATGTCTTGAGCCTGATCGGCATCACCATGGCGTTTGTCGCGATCATTGGCGGCAACTACCTTGAAGGCGGCCACCTCGGCGCCTTGGCCAACGGTCCGGCGGCGCTGATTGTGATCGGTGGCACCGTGGGCGCTGCGCTGTTGCAGTCGCCGCTGAGCTCGTTCAAGCGTGCCATGCAGATTCTGGTGTGGATCATTTTCCCGCCACGGGTCGACCTGCCAGGCGGCATCGACCGCGTGGTCAACTGGAGCCTCACCGCGCGCAAGGAGGGCCTGCTGGGCCTGGAAGGCGTGGCCGATGCCGAGCCCGACAGCTACGCACGCAAGGGCCTGCAATTGCTGGTGGACGGCGCCGAGCCGGAAGCGATCCGCAGCATCCTCGAAGTGGATTTCTACACCCAGGAAAGCCGCGACATCAACGCCGCCAAAGTCTTTGAAAGCATGGGCGGCTACGCGCCGACCATCGGCATCATCGGCGCGGTGATGGGCCTGATCCATGTGATGGGCAACCTGGCCGACCCTTCGCAGCTGGGCAGCGGCATTGCCGTGGCGTTCGTCGCGACTATCTACGGCGTGGCCAGTGCCAACCTGGTGTTGCTGCCGGTGGCCAGCAAGCTCAAGTCGATCGCCATGCGCCAGTCGCGTTATCGCGAGATGTTGCTCGAAGGCATCCTGTCGATTGCCGAGGGCGAGAACCCGCGCTCCATCGAATTGAAGCTTCAGGGCTTCATGGACTGATGGGAAGGAGCTGCCTGTGAGCCGTCGCCGTCGCGAGCCCGAGGAGCACGTCAACCACGAACGCTGGCTGGTGTCCTACGCGGACTTCATCACCTTGTTGTTTGCGTTTTTCGTGGTGATGTATTCCATCTCGTCGATCAACGAAGGCAAGTACAAGATCATCTCCCAGGCGCTGGTGGGCGTGTTCAACGATACCGAGCGTGCCCTCAAGCCGATTCCCATCGGTGAGGAACGACCCAAGACCGTGACCCCGGCCAAGCCGCTGGTCAACGACAGTGATGAAATCGCCGCCGGTGTTGGTGGCACCAGCGATCCGCTGAAAAGCATCGCCGACGACATCAGCGCCGCATTTGGCGACCTGATCAGTTCCAACCAGATGACCGTGCGCGGCAATGAGCTGTGGGTGGAGATCGAGCTGAACTCGAGCCTGTTGTTCGCCAGCGCCGATGCGTTACCGAGCGACCAGGCGTTCACCATCATCGACAAGGTGGCTTTGATCCTCAAACCGTTCGAAAACCCGATCCACGTTGAGGGCTTTACCGACAATTTCCCCATCAGCACCGCGCAGTACCCGACCAATTGGGAGCTGTCGTCCGCTCGTGCCTCGAGCATCGTGCGCATGTTGGCGATGCAGGGCGTGAACCCCCAGCGCCTGGCGTCGGTAGGCTATGGTGAATTCCAGCCGGTGGCCAATAACGCCACGGTGGAAGGTCGTGCACGCAACCGCCGGGTGGTGCTGGTGGTGTCGCGCAACCTGGATGTGCGCCGCAGCCTGACCGGTACCGGCACCGCCAATGCCACTCCCGATGCGGCGTTGAAGCGCGCTGGCACACAAACTGCACCGCCCGTTGTCAAGCCGCCGGCCAGATCGAGTAACGTCAATTCTCCGTCACCGGCTCAATAACTTTATGCAATGTCTCGGTCGCGCCTGTGCCCACCGGGAGGAACCAACCGAATGAGAGTCTGGGCAGTTGCCAATCAAAAGGGTGGAGTCGGCAAGACCACCACTTCCATCGCCTTAGCCGGCTTGCTGGCCGAGGCGGGCAAGCGTGTGGTCGTGGTCGACCTGGACCCCCACGGTTCCATGACCAGCTATTTCGGCTATGACCCGGATGCGCTGGAACACAGTTGCTATGACCTGTTCCTGCACAAGGGCAGCGTGCCAGCGGATTTGCCCGGGCAACTGCTGTTGCCCACCAGCAACGACAGTATTTCCTTGCTGCCTTCGAGTACCGCCCTGGCTACCCTTGAGCGCCAGTCGCCGGGGCAGAGCGGCCTGGGCCTGGTAATCGCCAAGACCCTGGCGCAGCTGTGGCAGGAATTCGACTACGCGATCATCGACAGCCCGCCGTTGCTGGGTGTGCTGATGGTCAACGCCTTGGCCGCCAGCCAGCAGTTGGTGATCCCGGTGCAGACCGAGCACCTGGCGGTCAAGGGCCTGGAGCGCATGGTCAGCACCCTGGCGATGATCAACCGCTCGCGCAAGCAGGCGCTGCCGTTCAGCATCGTGCCGACCTTGTTCGACCGCCGTACCCAGGCGTCCCTCAGCACTCTGCGCGTACTGCGCGATGCCTACCCGGAGACTATCTGGAACGGCTACATCCCGGTGGACACGCGCCTGCGTGACGCCAGCCGTGCGGGGCTCACGCCGTCACAGTTCGACGGCAAGAGCCGGGGCGTGCTGGCGTACCGTGCGTTGCTCAAGCACCTGCTGTCGCAGCAGCTTGTGGCGCAGGTGGCGTGATGAATCGTCCTGTTGAGCTCAAGACCCGGCCGCAACTGGCGCTGCAATCCTACCTGGATGCCTTGCTCCAGGATGCGACTGCCGAGGAGCTGCCGGAACCGATTCTGGTACTTGAACCTGCTATAGAAGAAAGCACGCTGGATGAGTTTCAGCAGGCCGTGATGGAAGAACAGGCGCGTGATGCGCAGGTTGTTGCGTCTCCAATCGTGGTGCCTATCGCCCCTGTGGAGCTGACGCCGGCGGTGGTCGAGCCGGTCGTTGAAGTGCACCTTGCGCCGAGCATTACACCACCGCCGATCACCGGCGATGGTCGCCCGTCGTGGGCTGCCGAGCCGTTCGAATGCCTGCTGTTCGACGTCGCCGGGTTGACCCTGGCGGTGCCGCTGGTGTGCCTGGGCTCGATCTATTCGCTGGAAGGCCAGGAACTGACACCGCTGTTCGGTCAACCGGAGTGGTTCCTCGGCATCCTGCCCAGCCAGGCCGGCAACCTCAAGGTGCTCGATACGGCGCGCTGGGTGATGCCCGACCGTTACCGCGACGACTTCCGCCAGGGCCTGCAGTATGTGATCTCGGTGCAGGGCTACGAGTGGGGGTTGGCCGTGCATCAAGTCAGCCGCTCGTTGCGCCTGGACCCGAATGAAATCAAATGGCGCAGCCACCGGGGCCAGCGCCCCTGGTTGGCGGGCACTGTGATCGAACACATGTGTGCATTGCTGGATGTCGCTGAGCTGGCCGAGTTGATCGCCAGCGGCGCGGTCAAGGAAATGCCACAGAACCAACGCAGTTGATTGAACAATAAGGGCCGTGCGCGAGTGCGGTCAGCGAAGTACATACGCCGTGAGCAACGGCACTTGAAGGGGTCAGAGCAATGAACAAGTCAGCGTCCGCACAGGGTTTGGATGATCCGATCCTGCAATGGGTAACCTTCAAACTGGACAATGAGTCCTATGGCATCAACGTGATGCGCGTGCAGGAAGTGCTGCGCTACACCGAGATCGCCCCGGTACCGGGTGCGCCTAGCTACGTGCTGGGCATCATCAACCTGCGCGGCAACGTGGTGACGGTCATAGACACCCGCCAGCGCTTCGGCCTGGTGCCGACCGAAGTCAACGACAACACCCGTATCGTCATCATCGAGGCCGACAAGCAAGTGGTCGGGATCATGGTCGATAGCGTGGCCGAAGTGGTTTACCTGCGCCAATCGGAAGTGGAAACCGCGCCGAACGTGGGTAACGAAGAGTCGGCCAAGTTCATCCAGGGCGTGTGCAACAAGAACGGCGAACTGCTGATTCTGGTTGAGCTGGACAAGATGATGAGCGAAGAAGAATGGTCGGAACTGGAGAGCATCTGATTGTTCCTTGATGCGGCGGTGATTGTCCTGGCCCTGTTGTGGGCCGGGACCTTGGCGTTTGTGCTGCGCTATGTGCGCCAGCAGCGGGAGTTGGCTTTGCAACAGGCCGAACGCGATGCAGTGCGTGACCGGCGCATCCTCGAACTGGTCAAGCGGGTCGACCACTTCCAGCAAAGTGCGGTACGGGTTGGGGACGAAGTGCATGAACTGCGCGCGATTCTTGCGCCGTTGCCGGATAAGTTGGTGCAGTTGGAACAGCGTGATCCTTCGAACCTGTCGTTTGCCCAGGCGGCCAAGTTGGTGGGGATGGGCGCGACCGTGGATGAGCTGACGCAGTCGTGTGGGTTGACCCAGGCTGAGGCGCAGTTGATGAGTAAGTTGCACAAAAGCTGATTTGGGCTGGGGGTAATGTGGGCGGGGGCTTGAGAGTCGATAAGGTCCTCGCCCCACCACTCGGTGCCTCGCCTAGGCTCGGTGTGCCCGAACGAAGGCTTGAATCCGTGGGTAACCCGGCGTCCTGCCGGGTTACCCACGGATTCAAGCCTGCGTTCGGCCAGCGTGGTTTAACGGGGCGCCTGAGATCAAGATCAAGAGCGACTCGCTTCGCATTGTAGATACGCTGGCGGTGCTTCTGCTTTTCTGTGGGAGCCGGTCAGTTAAGCGAACGAAATGCTCAAGGCAGCGAAGATCAAATGTGGGAGCGGGCTTGCTCGCGAAGGCGTCGGCCCAGCAAACATTGATGTTGACTGACCCACCGCTTTCGCGAGCAAGCCCGCTCCCACAGGGGGTACGCGCACGCAGCATCGATCAGGTCGGCTATAAGGCCGCCTCGCTGTGCTTTTGATTTTGATCTCAGGCGCCCCGTTAAACCACGCTGGCCGGAATTCGATATTGATTTGGGGGGTAAACCGGCAGGGATGCCGGTTTAGCCGCCCCGCGCCATGGATGGCGCGTGGCGGCGGCCCCCCAAATCAATGTCGG